>NZ_CP029254.1:3605000-3905000 GCF_003122365.1 Streptomyces spongiicola | reverse complement strand
GAGATGAGCAGCACCCTGCGCTGGATCAAGTCGAGCTACAGCGACAGCAGCGGCGGCGAGTGCATCGAAGTGGCCTTCGACTGGCACAAGTCCTCCTACAGCAGCTCCAGCGGCGGAGAGTGCGTCGAGGTCGCCACCTGCCCCCACGCCGTCCACATCCGCGACTCCAAGAACCCCGAGGGCCCGGTCTTCACCGTGGCCCCCGGGGCCTGGGCGGCGTTCGTCGGCCACCAGTTGGCAGGGGAGCAGAGATGACCGACAGCCTGCGCTGGTTCAAGTCGAGCTACAGCGACAGCGGCGGAGGCGCGTGCATCGAAGTGGCCTTCGACTGGCACAAGTCCTCCTACAGCAGCGACAGCGGCGGAGAGTGCGTCGAGGTCGCCACCTGCCCCCACGCCGTCCACATCCGCGACTCCAAGAACCCCGAGGGCCCGGTCTTCACCGTGGCCCCCGGGGCCTGGGCGGCGTTCGTCGGCCACGCCGCCGGGGCGTAGCCGACGGGTCCGGGCCGATCAGTCCTCGGCCGGCATCACCCTCGTCACCTTGCCCTTCAGATCGGCCTCCAGATAGCCGGCGACATGGTCGTCCACGCGGTAGACGGCCAGCCCCAGCGGGGTGCCGAAGGTGTCGTCCGGAGGGCGGACCAGGACGTAACGCATCGTCGGTCGCTTCACGTTGAGGTCCTTCTCCGCCCGCTTCAGCAGGGCGGGGACGATGTCCCAGTCGAAGTCGTCCAGGCTGAAGGGGCGGTCGCCGCCGATCAGAGCGCCGCTGATGATGCCCTTCCGCACGCCCTGGCCCGGGCGGTAGGTGTAGCTGTCGTACTTGGTGTCGCTGCCCTTGAGCATGATCTCCGCGGACACGTAGTCCGGGTAGACGGTGAAGTCGCCCGCGCGGTCCGTACCGGTCGCGGCCTTGATCTCCTTCACCGCCGTCCGGATGCCGTCCGGGGTCAGCAGATCGGTCTTCGCGTCGGCCTGGGGCGCCGGATCCGAAGCCGAGGGGACCGTACCGGGTGGTGCGGGTGTCGCGCCGTACGTCGCGGTCGAGGACGAGCCGGGCGAGGGCGACCCCGGTGCGTTCGCCGCCGTCCCGCCGCCCTTGCCTCCGCCGTCCGGGAGCAGGGTCCAGACCAGGGCGCCCGCCAGCACGGTCGCGACGGCGGACGCGGCGATCGCGATCCGGCCGCTCGCCCGGCCACCGGTACCGAGCGGTGTCTGCCGGGTGGGGCCTGCCGGGTAGGGGGTCGGCACCCCGATCGGACCCGGCACGGCGTCGCCCGGAGCCGACGGCCCGAAGCCCATCGGCGGCCCGAAGCCCGCAGGCGGTCCGAAGCCGGCGGGCGCTCCGGCCGGTGCGGCCGTCTGCTCCGGCGGAGGTGGCAGGCGGTACGACGTGGTTCCGCCCGCACCACCGGCACCACCAGTACTACCCGCACCGCCGACACTGCCCGCACCATCGGCACCACCCACACCGCCGACACCGCCGACACCGCCCGCACCATCGGCACTACCCGCACCGCCGACACCGCCCGCGCCACCCGGAGCAGCAGGCGCACTCGGCGCGCCGGCGGCCGGGTCCCGACCCTCCGCGGCCTCCGCGGCCTCCGCGGCCTCCGCGGCCTCCGCGAGCATCCGGTCGGCGGTGTCCGCGTCCACCCGGCCGGCCGGGTCCTTGACGAGCACGGCGTTCAGGAAGCCGGTCAGCGGTCCGGCCTGGCGGGGCGGCGGGAGCTCTTCGCTGAGGAGGGCCGCCAGCGTCGCGAGGGTGCTGCCCCTGCGGAGCGGGTGACGCCCCTCGACGGCGACGTACAGCATCATCGCCAGCGACCACAGATCGGAGCCCGGGCCCCCCTCGTCGCCGGAGACGCGCTCGGGCGCCATGTAGTCGGGCGTACCGATGACGGACCCGGTCGCGGTCAGCGCCGTCGACTCCCTGATGGCCGCGATGCCGAAGTCGGTGAGGACGGGACGTCCGTCGGGGCGCATCAGGACGTTGGCGGGCTTCACGTCCCGGTGCTGGATGCCGGCGGCGTGCGCGGCGCGCAGCGCGGCCAGCACCTCGCGGCCGATGCGGGCGGCCTCGGCGGGCGCCAGCGGGCCCTTCTCCAGCCGGTCATGGAGTGATCCGCCGGTCACCAGTTCCATGACGAGCCACGGGTAGGTGTGCTCCCCGCCGTCCACCACATGGTGGATGGTCACCACATTGGGGTGGTCGACGCGGGCGAGCGCCCGTGCCTCGCGCAGCACCCGTGCCCGGAGCATCGCCGCGCCCTGCGGGTCGTACTCGGCGAGACCCGGATCGGGCGGCCGTACCTCCTTGAGCGCCACGGCCCGGTGCAGGACAAGATCGCGTGCCCGCCAGACCAGGCCCATACCTCCGCCACCGAGCCGCGCCTCCAGCTCGAAGCGCCCGTCCACGACCCGTCTGCCGGATTCCCCGTCGCTCATGGCCGCCGAGCCTACGAGATGCGGACGACACCACCCCGGGCAGGTGGGGTGCGATGCTCCAGCGCCTCCGGCCCGGAGCCGTCCTGCGCCGGCGTGCGTGGATCCCGCCCGGCAGTGTGCCGAGCGGGCGGCGTGGGCCGCCCGCTCCCGCCGGTCCGCCGGACGCGTCAGCAGTACAGGTTGCCTCCCGTGGGCACGCCCAGGATCTGGGTGAAGCGCTGGTAGTTGTTCACCCGGCTCTGAACCTGCGCCGGGTTCCTGCCGTCGCACTCCAGGGAGCCGTTGATCGAGCGGATCGCGTGTCCGAAGCCGGCCTGGTTGACCATGGCGTTGTGGCCGGTCATCGTGCCGGGCCCGCTCTGGGTGTTCCAGTACCAGAGGCCGGTCTTCCAGGCGACGGCCGACTCCCGTTCGACGCGCCAGGGGTTGCCCAGCAGGTCGATGCCGAGGGCGTCACCGGCGGCCTTGTAGTTGAAGTTCCAGCTGAGTTGGATCGGGCCGCGGCCGTAGTACGCGGCCTGGCCCGCCGGGCAGCCGTAGGGCCGGCTGCGGTCGCAGTAGTGCGGGTAGTTGGCGGTGTTCTGCTCGACGATGTGCACCAGGCCGCCGGTCTCGTGCGCGACGTTCGCGAGGAAGGCCGCGGCCTCCTGCTTCCTTACGGTGTCGCTGCCGGTCTTGGCGAAGGCCGGGTACGCACTCATGGCGCTGGTCAGTCCGCTGTACGTGTAGAACGCGTTCCGGTTCGGGAACATCTGGTTGAACTGGGCCTCGCTGACGACGAATCCCGAAGGGTCCGGGTTCGGGTTGCCGCCACCGCCGCCGCAGGCACCCTGGTCGGCCCAGACCTCGGCGGAGCCGGGGGTCTCGTTCTGGGTCCACCACCTGGCCTGCCAGTTGCGGCCGCTGTGGGAGGCGGTCATGCCGCCCGTGTAGACGGACGAGGGGTTCCAGGCCGCGGCACACGCGGCAGCGGACGCGGTCGAGGGGACGAGGACGGTGAGTCCGAGCACCGCCGCGAAGGCGGCGAGCAGGATGATGATCCGACGCGACAATGTGATCGACCTTTCCCTGTAGGGGTGGGGGATACGGGGCTGAAGGCACGCGGGAGGGTTCCCGAGTCGTGTCGCCGTGGGGCGTGTTGAGCACTGAACAAGCAATGGTCTGAACCTGTCAAGGTCTAGACCAAGATGTGGCCTGAACCCCCGTGCCCTCTGACAGCGAAGTTGGACCTCACACTTCCTCGGATACGGCCTGACCTCGGCAGAGCACCGATCTGGCGACCATGTTCCGTTTGGCCTTTGGTATCCACGACCGGCACCCGCCGAGGAATGGCCCTTCAAGTCGACGACGGTGCACGCAGCAGGCGAGGACATACAGCGCCTTGCAGACGCGATTCATGCACACTGCTCACCAGCGGGACCGGAAAGCCGGAGAAGCACCGGGTTGCCACGCGAGCTGACCCAGGTCGCCTCTTTCGGATCCTGTCTAGCCCCGTCGCGCCCTTCGCAAAGTCCGGGCCCGGCCCGAGAATGGGCGCCATGGCCGACAACACGCTGTGGGTAGGCGTACTGACTGCGGTCACCGCGGTGGTGGCGAGCTGGGTGTCCAGCCAAGGTACGGCGCGTGCCGCCCGGATTCAGGCCGAGACGACGGCGGCGGTCCAACGGGCGGATCAGCGGCGCACCGCGCGACGCACCGCCTACGCAGACGTCATCGAGCAGGCGCAGAAGATGGGCGACCTGTACTGGAAGGTCAACGACGCCCACGCAGACCCGGATCCCGAGTCGCGCACGGCCACGCTCAAGGACCTGCGGCTACGGTTGCGCGACGCGTACGCGACGCTGCGCCACCTCGTACGAGTGGTGGAGTTGGAAGGGCCTCAGGAGGCCGCGGCGGCCGCCGATCGACTTCGGCGCTCCACGTCCGACAACTACCAGGCGCTGGAGGACATGATCGGGGGCGAAGCGGACGCGATCCAGCGGTTCAACGAATGCTACGCCCCTTTCTGGGAACGGGTTGTCGCCCTCGTGGCCATCGCTCGGGAGGTACTCCAAGAGGGTGCCGTCCCAGCGCCGGTTCCCGCCCCCCGGGCACGCCGGCCATGGGCCCGACATCGGCCGGGGGCAGGAGGATAAGCAGGCCCGTCACCCGCCAGTTGTGCGCGTAGGGACAGAAGTCGGACCAACTTCGTTGGCAATCGGTCCAGGTTCGATGTCAGAGGACACCCCGCCTGCCCGCCCGGCAGGCGGAACGCGGGGAGCGGCGGCCGAACCGGAGGAGTGTCCCGTCTCTGTCGATCTGGTCCCTGTCTCAAGTGATCCGGTCCGATTCGCTCGTCGTGTCAGATGACCTGGTTCGCCGCGAGCGGTGCAAAAGGCGGTGGACAAAGATCGCGCGTGCAACAGACTGGCGGCATGACCGCATCAGATGTCAAGACTGACCTTCACTTCTACTTGCAGTCCGCCCGTGATGCCCTGCTGTGGAAGCTCGAAGGGCTCTCGGAGTACGACATCCGCCGCCCGCTGACGCCGACGGGGACGAACCTCCTGGGCCTGGTGAAACACGTGGCCAGTGTGGAACTGGGCTACCTCGGCGACACCTTCGGGCGACCGTCCGGCGAGCCGCTGCCCTGGCTCGATGACGGTGCGGAGTCCAACGCGGATATGTGGGCCACCGCCGATGAGTCACGCAAGTACATCGTGGAGCTCTACCGCCGGGCGTGGGTTCACGCGGACGCGACAATCGACGCGCTGGCGCTGGACACGACTGGCAGGGTGCCGTGGTGGCCAAACGGCAGGGACGAGGTGACGTTGCATCATGCCGTGGTGCGAGTGATCGCCGATACGCACCGGCACGCCGGGCACGCCGATATCCTCCGGGAGCTCATAGACGGTGCCGTCGGCATGAACGAGGGCAACGACAGCATGCCGCCGGGCGACTCGGCGTGGTGGGAGAACCACCGAAGCCGGCTGGAGCGCGTGGCTCAGGAAGCCAGCCACGACGCGTGACCTCGAGCCAGGCCGAGTAGAACTGAACCGCCCCGGGTTCGGTAGAGAACTCAGGTTGTGGTTGTGACCTGGCGTTTCGTGAGTTCGGTGTAGTAGTTGGCTTCGTATTCGACGGGCGGGACCACATCACCTGAGATTCCCAGCATCTCAGCGTCTCAGCTGAACTGGTCGCCGCAGGCCAGGAGCCCCGACTCGGAGCCAGATCATCTAGGACGGGACGCGGGGAGCGGCGGCCGGACCGGAGGTGATCTGCCGGTCCGGGAAACGTCACGCCGGCCCCGCCGCTTCTCTGCGAGACTCGGACATATGAGCCGACGACATTGACCCCTGGCAGCAGGTCCTGGAACGGGCTGTCGCGGACCGCCGCGGCCGGTGAGCACCCGGCGTCCCCGTCCGTTCCGCAGAAGGACCACCTCCATGCCCGTCACTCCGCCCTGCCCGGACCCGCCCCCGGAGCCGTCCCCGTCCCCGGCCCCGGCCTCGTCCCCGGCCCCGCTCGATCCCGGCGTACGCCGACTGGAGCGAACGCTCTACCTGTACGCGGGACTCGAGGACTTCGTCCTGCTCTACCCCCTCTACGCACTGCTGTTCGCCGAACACGGCCTGGACACCGCGGAGATCTCGTCCCTGTTCGCCCTGTGGTCACTGACCGCTCTGCTGGTCGAGGTCCCGTCGGGCGTCTGGGCCGACGTCGTGTCGCGCCGGTTGATGACGGCCGTCGGACCGCTGCTCACGGCGGCCGGGTTCGCCCTGTGGGTGCTGATCCCCTCCTATGGCGCGTACGCCGCCGGTTTCGCGCTGTGGGGTGTCGGCGGCGGGCTGCGCTCCGGAGCCGTGGAGGCCCTGGTGCACGACGAACTCGAACGCCTCGGCGCCGCTTCCCGTTACGCCCGGGTCATGGGCCGCGCCGCCGCGGTGAGCATGGCCACGACCGCCGCGGCCACCGCCGCGGCGGCGCCCGCCTTCGCCCGGGGCGGCGAACTGCTGGTCGGGGCCGCCAGCGTCACCGCCTGTCTGCTGTGCGCCGCCGTCGGCACGGCCCTGCCCGAACACCGCGTCCCCACCGCCCTCCGTACGAAGTCAGCTAAGTCAGCTAAGTCAGCTAAGAGCGCGTCTCACGTGGCGGGTTGGGTCAGCTTCTTGTAGCAGGTCAGTGCGGCTGCGAGTCCGAGGAAGCCGAGAAAGTGCGAGCCCTTCCGCTCGTACCGGACGGTGAGGCGGCGGTAGCCGAAGAGCCAGGAGATCGACCGTTCGATCTTCCAGCGGTGCCGGCCAAGTCGCTCGCTGGACTCGATGCCCGGGCGGGCGATGCGCGGGACGATGCCGCGGCTGCGCAGCCACCTCAGGTGCTCGGTGGAGTGGTAGGCCTTGTCCGCGCGGAGCTTGCCGGGTCGGCGTCGGCGCGGCCCACGCCGCGACCGGATCGCGGGTATGCCCAGGACCAGCGGCAGCAGAGCCTGGCTGTCATGGACGTTCGCCCCGGACACACCCAGCGCCAGGGGTAATCCCTGGGCGTCGGACAGGACGTGCAGCTTGCTGCCCTTCTTGCCCCGGTCGACCGGATTGCGCCCGGTCAGCGATCCCCCCTTTTCGCGCGCACCGAGGCCGCATCCACGATCGCCGAGGTCCAGTCCACTTCACCGCGGGCACCGAGTTCGTCCAGGACCGCCCGGTGCAACCGTCTCCAGAGCCCAGCCTCGGTCCAGGCGGAGAACCGGCGGTGCGCCGTAGCGGGAGACACCTCGAATGTCTCGGGAAGATGCCGCCATGCGCACCCGCTGGTCAGCACGTACACCACAGCGGTGAACACGGCCCGCTCGTCGCACGGGGCGGTCCCACCGCCCTGCGGACGTGACGCGAAAGGCGGAAGCAACGGAGCAACCAGTGCCCAGAGTTCGTCAGGAACCAACCGCTGTGACAGACCGACACCCATGGCCAGGCATCATGCCGCATCCAACTCACGCCACGTGAGACGCGCTCTAAGTCAGCTAAGTCAGCGAAATCCTCGAAGTCCTTGGAGCAAGCCGACTCGGTGAAGTCGGCGGAATCGGCGGAATCGGCGGAATCGGTGAAGTCGGTGAAGTCGGTGAGGCGCCGGGCCGTCCGCGGCACCTACGCGGCGGCCCTGCGGGCGGGGCTCGCCGAGGTGCGTGGGAGCAGTCGCGTGCGGCGCGCGCTGCTGCTGTCCGTCGTCGTCAGCTCGGTCTGGGGCGCGCTCGACGAGTACGTGCCGCTGCTGGCCGCCGCCACCGGTGCCGCGACGGCGACGGTCCCCCTGCTGGTGCTGGTGGTCTGGGTGGGAGTGACGCTCGGGTCACTGCTGGTGGGGCTGGGCGAGCGGCTCCCCGGACCGGCTCTCGGGGCCGCCGTCGCGGCGGGCTCGGTGGCCCTCTCGGTGGGCGCGCTGAGCGGCGGTCCCGGCGGGTTCGTACTGGTGGGGGCGGGGTTCCTGGTGTTCCAGCTGGTCGACGTACTGGCCGACGCCCGTTTGCAGGAGGTGATCAAGGGCCCGAGCCGGGCCACCGTGACCTCCCTCGCGGGGCTCGGCACCGGGCTCAGCACCCTGCTGGTGTTCGGGGCGTACGCGGGGCTGTCCCTGCACGCTTCGCACGGCACCGTCTTCGCCCTGCTCGCCCTTCCGTACCTGGCCGTCGCCGTGGCGCTCGGCAGGATGCGGACGTGAGCCGGGAGAAGGGACGCGGGCAGGGGAAGCCCGTGAGCCGCGGGAGGACCTGAGCGAAGGAAGCCGTGAGCCGCGGGAGGACCTGAGCGAAGGAAGCCGTGAGCCGCGGGTGCGGGAGATTGCTGGAGCAGCGGGTGCGGGAGGTGGGCCGGGGCGCGGCGCTGGGACCGAGGCTCAGGGGGAAGCCTCGGCACAGCGGTGGAACCGGGGGCGGATCTCGGGTCACCCGCGGCGGCGGGGCAACGCATGGGTACGGGAACGGGTACCGGAACCGGAACGGGTAAGGGAACGGCCCGTGGTCGGCGAGCGCTCGGCTCACCGGCCACGGGCCGTACGGCAGCGGGCCGCCCTGCGCGGCCCTCCGGGCCTACAGGAACGAGTTGATCTCGATCGTCTCGTCCCGGCCCGGGCCGACACCGATCGCGGAGATCGGCGCCCCGGACATCTCCTCCAGTGCCCGCACATAGCCCTGAGCGTTCTTCGGCAGGTCGGCGAAGGTCTTGGCCTTGGTGATGTCCTCGGACCAGCCCGGCAGGAACTCGTAGACGGGCTTCGCGTGGTGGAAGTCGGTCTGCGAGTACGGCAGCTCCTCGACGCGCTCCCCGTCGATCTCGTACGCGACGCAGACGGGGATCTGCTCCCAGCCGGTCAGCACGTCGAGCTTGGTCAGGAAGAAGTCGGTCAGGCCGTTGACGCGGGTGGCGTAGCGGGCGATGACCGCGTCGAACCAGCCGCAGCGGCGGTCGCGGCCGGTGGTGACACCGCGCTCGCCGCCGATACGGCGCAGCGCCTCGCCGTCCTCGTCGAACAGCTCCGTCGGGAACGGGCCCGCGCCGACCCGGGTCGTGTAGGCCTTGAGGATGCCGATGACCCGGCTGATCTTCGTCGGGCCGACGCCCGCGCCGGTGCAGGCGCCACCGGCCGTCGGGTTCGAGGAGGTGACGAAGGGGTACGTGCCGTGGTCCACGTCCAGGAGGGTGCCCTGGCCGCCCTCGAAGAGGACGACCCTGCCCTCGTCCAGGGCGTTGTTCAGGACCAGCGTGGTGTCCGCGACGTACGGCCGGATCTGGTCGCCGTAGCCGAGCAGCTCCTCGACGACGCGGCCGGACTCGATGGCACGGCGGTTGAAGACCTTGGCCAGGAGCTGGTTCTTCTGCTCCAGCGCCGCCTCGACCTTCTGCGTCAGGATCGACTCGTCGTACAGGTCCTGGACCCGGATGCCGACACGGTTGATCTTATCGGCGTAGGTCGGGCCGATACCGCGGCCGGTGGTGCCGATCTTGCGCTTGCCGAGGAAGCGCTCCGTCACCTTGTCGAGCGTGACATTGTACGAGGTGATCAGATGGGCGTTTCCGCTGATCAGAAGCTTGGACGTGTCGACTCCGCGGTCGTTCAGCCCGCTCAGCTCGGAGAGCAGGACCGCCGGGTCGACGACGACGCCGTTGCCGATGACCGGGGTGCATCCCGGCGAGAGGATTCCGGAAGGGAGGAGGTGGAGCGCATACTTCTGGTCACCGACCACCACGGTGTGGCCGGCGTTGTTGCCACCCTGGTAACGCACCACGTAGTCCACGGATCCACCGAGGAGGTCGGTGGCCTTTCCCTTGCCTTCGTCACCCCACTGAGCACCGAGCAGCACAAGTGCGGGCACAGGCGTACACCCCTTCCGGGCGGGGCATGTCCATGGTCGGGGGCCTGAGCCGCCAACCGGTGTGCCCCGGAATAGACGAAGCCCCTGGCGCAATAGCGCAAGGGGCTCTTGCACAAAGATGCTACCCGAGGAAGGACCGAGGTGTCGGCTCCCGACCAGCTCCTGGTGGTCATCGACCCGGTCGCCCGCCGTTTCGACGGTGAGTCCGTGCGTATCGCGAAAGATGTGCTGTGTGCCGGGTCGGCGGCGAAGATCTGCCTGCCAGACGGACCCAAGGAGTTTTCCCGTGCCCTCGCCCGCAGGGGTTCCCGGCGGCCCGTGGTGATCGGTGACGACCGGACGCTGCTGCGCGCCGTGGGCCTGCTGCACCAGGCTCGGGAGCTCGCCGACGAGGCCCTGTCGCTGGTCCCGGTCGGGGCCGGCGGTTCGTTGGAGACGGCCCGCTCGCTGGGCGTGCCGACCGGTGCGGTGGCCGCCGCCCGCGCGGTCCTCGACGGGGCCGCGCACCGGCTGGACCTGCTGGCCGACGACAGCGACGGAGTGGTGCTGGCCGATCTGCGCATCCCGGCCGGTGCGGCCACCGCGGCCGCCGACGGGTCGGCGGAGCAGGCCGGCTCGGTGTGGCGTGCCTGCCGCTCGCTGATCCGCACCCTGGTCCGTCCCGTTCCGCAGGGACCGCCGGGCGCACGGCACCGGCTGCGGGTGGAGGCGGACGGGCTGCTGCTGAGCGATCTGGACGATCCGGTCGAGGACGTACGCGTCCGGGCGGCCGACGGCGCGGCGGAGGTGACCGTGAGCCGCGGATCCGGCTCGGGCACCGTGCGGACGACGGCCAAGGTGGTCACCGTCTCCGGTGCCGACTTCCGCTACCGCGCCGACGCGCTCGTCGCCGGACCGGTCCGGAACCGGACCTGGACCCTTCGCCCCGGAGCGTGGTCGCTGACGTTGCCGGGACCGCGGACCGCGGGCGAGTGAGCGCGGACCGGAAGGAACGAACCGCCGGAGAGCGAACGCGGACCGGAAGGAACGAACCGCCGGAGAGCGAACGCGAACCGGAAGGAACGAACCACCGGAGAGCGAACACCAACCGGGAGAAACGAACCACCGGAGAGCGAACACCAACCGGGAGAAACGAACCACCGGAGAGCGAACACCAACCGGAAGGAACGAACCACCGGAGAGCGAACACCAACCGGAAGGAACGAACCGCCGTACGCCGCGCGCGGCTCCGGAGGCACCCGTGTCAGGACGGGCCGAACAACCGCGCGCGGTGCTCCCGCCAGCGCTCCATGATCGCGCCGAGTTCCGCCTGGAGGAAGTCGAAGAACGCGGCGTTCTCCGCCAGCCGGCGACCCGCCGGGGTGTCGGCCCCGAGGCCCGCCACTCCCTCTCGCAGCGAGTCCGACCAGCGCTTCAGCAGCGCGTCGCGGCTGGTGAACGCCTCGTACCACTGGTTGCTGTGGACCCGGTAACGCTCGCGCCGGGAGCCGGGCTCGCGCTCGCGCGACACCAGGTGCTGCTGCGACAGATAGCGCACCGCCCCGGACACCGCAGCGGGGCTGACCTGCAACTGCTCGCCGAGTTCGGCGGAGGTCATCGCGCCCGAGTCGGAGGCCATCAGCGCGGCGAAGACCCTGGCGGGCATGCGTGTCATTCCGGCCTCGACGAGCTGGGCCGCGAAGCGTTCCACGAAACGCGAGACGGCCTCCGCGCGCCCGGCGCCCTCGGTCATCGGCATCATTGCCGGATCATCTCCCCTGCTCAGCAACCCGGATCCGAGTTTATACGCTTCCTTAACTTCACAAATTTCTGAACGAAGCGTACGTTCTGAACATGACGAAGGCCATCAGTGCCGCCGGACTGCACAAGTCGTTCGGCCGGGCACACGCACTGGACGGCCTCGACCTCGCGGTCGAGGCCGGCGAGGTCCACGGCTTCCTCGGGCCCAACGGCGCCGGGAAGTCCACCACCATCCGCATCCTGCTGGGACTGCTGCGCGCCGACTCCGGCGCCGCCCGGCTGCTGGGCATGGACCCGTGGCAGGACGCCGTCGAACTGCACCGGCGGACCGCATACGTCCCCGGTGACGTGACGCTCTGGCGCAACCTCTCCGGCGGTGAGGTCATCGACCTCTACGGCCGGCTGCGCGGCGGACTCGACAAGGCGCGCCGGAACCGGCTGACCGAGCGGTTCGAACTCGACCCCACCAAGAAGGGGCGCACGTACTCCAAGGGCAACCGGCAGAAGGTGGCCCTGGTCGCAGCCTTCGCCTCCGACGCCGACGTGCTGATCCTCGACGAGCCGACGAGCGGGCTCGACCCGCTGATGGAGGAGGTCTTCCGGAACTGCGTCACCGAGGAGCGCGACCGCGGCAGGACGGTCCTGCTCTCCAGCCATGTGCTCAGCGAGGTGGAGGCGCTGTGCGACCGGGTCAGCATCATCCGCAGGGGCCGGACGGTGGAGAGCGGCTCGCTCGCCGACCTGCGCCATCTCACCCGCACCAGCGTCAGCGCCGATCTGGCGGGCGCGCCCGACGGGCTCGCGCGGCTGCCCGGTGTCCACGACCTCGACGTCCAGGGCCCGGCGACCGCCTCCGGTGGCGCCGGGTGCCGGGTCCGCTTCCAGGTCGACACGGACAAGCTGGACGCGGCGCTGCGCTCACTCACCGAGGCGGGTGTGCGATCGCTGACCAGCACGCCGCCCACGCTGGAGGAACTGTTCCTGCGGCACTACGAGGACGGTGTACCCGGCGGCACGGGACCCGGCGGCCGCGTCCGGCACGGCGACCGCGACGGACACGACGGGTATGACGGACGCGACGACGGCAACGGCGACGGCGACGAGGGAGACGGCCACGACGGCGGACGTAACGGACGCGACGACGGCAACGGCGACGACGGCGGACGTAACGGACGCGACGACCGTGCGGAAGGGGCGGTGACGCGATGACCGCCGTCGCCGGAACCCGCACGGCGTACGCGGCGGGCGGCGCCCGCCGCCCGCTCGCCGGCACCGGCACCCTGCTCCGGCTGGCACTGCGCCGGGACCGGATCATGCTGCCCGGGTGGGTGCTGGTGATCACCGGAATGGTGGTCAGCGGCACCGGCTCGTTGGGGACGCTGTACGACACGCCGGGGGAGAGGATCCGGTTCGCCGAGTCGATGGCCGCGAACGGCTCGCTGCGCAGCCTCTACGGACCGGTGTTCGGCGACAGCACCGGCGCGCTGGTCGCCTGGCGGTTCGGAACGCTCGCGGCCGTACTGGCCGCGGTGATGAGCCTGGTCGTCGTGGTGCGGCACACCCGCGAGGAGGAGGAGACCGGCCGTCAGGAAATGCTCTCCTCCGCCATGGTGGGCCGGCGCGCGCCCCTGACGGCCGCACTGCTCACCGCCGGCCTCGCCAACACGGCGATCACCCTGCTGATCACGGCCGGGCTGTCCGGCCAGGGCACGGCCGGGGCGCTCGCCCTCGGCCTGGCGGTCGGCGGCACCGGCATGCTGTTCGCCACCGCGGCGGCGGTCGTCGCCCAGCTCACCGAGAGCGCCCGGCTCGCCAAGGGAGCGACGGCGGCCGTGCTCGGCCTCGCGTTCGTCCTGCGGGCCGCCGGCGACGCGGGTACCGCGGGCGACCCGGCCCGCGGCGGCCTCGGCGGCGAAGCTTCGCTGCTGACCTGGCTGTCCCCGGTGGGCTGGGCCGAGTACGTCCGGGCCTACGCCGGCGAACGCTGGTGGGTGCTGCTGCTGACGCTCGGCGCGGCGTGCGCGCAGGGCGCCGCCGCGTACGCGCTGGCCGGGCGCAGGGACGTCGGCATGGGCTTCCTGGCCACCCGGCCGGGCCCCGCAGAGGGCCGGATCGCGACCGCGTCCGGGCTCGCATGGCGGCTCCAGCGCGCTGGTCTGTTCGGCTGGGCGGCCGGCTTCCTGCTCGCCGGGACGGTCTTCGGCGGCATGGCCGACGGCGCGGCGGACCTGGTCGGCGACAACGAGCGGACCAGGGAGATCTTCGAGCGGATGGGCGGGCAGGCGGGGCTCACCGACGCCTTCCTCGCCGCCATGGTCGGCATGTTCGGGCTCGTCGCCACCCTGTACGCGGTCGGGTCCGTACTGCGCATGCACGGCGAGGAGACCTCCCAGCGCGCCGAACCGGTCCTCGCGAACGCGGTCGGCAGGACAGCCTGGGCCGCCGGACATCTGGCCGTCGCCTTCGGTGGTGCCGTACTGATCATGCTGCTCGCCGGGGCGGGTCTGGCGCTCGGCCACGGCGGGGACCTGCCCGCGATCACGGGCGCCGCGCTGGTCCAGGTCCCCGCCGTGTGGACGCTCGCAGGGGTGGCGCTGCTGCTGTACGGCGCGGCACCCGGGGCCGCGACGGCCGGCTGGGCCGTGGCGGGCCTGTGCCTCGCACTCGGCTGGATCGGCCCGGCGCTCGACCTGCCCCAGGCCGCCCTGAACCTCTCGCCGTTCGGCCATCTGCCGAAGCTCCCGGGACCGCCGATGGACTGGCCGCCGGTGCTGGTCCTCACGGCGCTGGCGGCGGCCCTGACGGCCGCGGGCCTGGCCGCCTTCCGGCGTCGCGACCTGCGGATCTGACGGGCTCCGCCCGCGGGACGGGACGCCTCCGCGCCCCCGTCCCGCCCGTCCCGCCCGTCCGGAGAGCCGGAGGCACCCCCGGGACGACGACACCGGCAGCGCGACGACAGGCGAAGGCGGGGCGGCGGCACAGAGACCGTCCCCTCACCGTGCTCCCGGAACGCGCGCAACCATCAGACCCACCGCACCCCAATCATCAGACCCACCGCAACCACCGCAACCACCGCAACCACCGCAACCACCGCAACCACAGGAAACGCTCCCGCGTCCTTGGTGGTCATGAGGAAGGACACAAGGGGCTACGCGGGCTGCCTCCTCGCGGCCGGGGGCGCGGCCACCGCGCTGCTCGCCTGGGCACCGCTGGCCACCATCAGCATCGACGGCGGCATCGGGCAGCGGCACCGTGACCTGAGCGTGCTCTACGTCGACCTCCCCCTGGTCGCCCTGGGCGGAGCGCTGCTACCGCTCGCCGTCTGGGCCGCCGGACTGCGGTGGCTGCACCGCCCCTGGCTCGCCGCGGTGGCCGCCGTGGCCGGGCTCGCCCTCGGTGTCTGGGGCCTGACCAGCTGGTGGACGCCCTATATGCAGCCGGAGTTCGTCTACTGAGACCGCCCGCACGGGGACGCCTCACACCTCCACGCGCAGCTCCCGCAGCCCTCTGATCACATACCCCGGCTTCCACTCCGGCTCTGCGGCAAGCCGCATCGCCGGCGCCTGACGCAGCAGTTCGCCGAAGGAAGCGGCGAGTTCGACCCGGGCCAGCGGGGCACCGAGGCAGTAGTGCACACCGGCGCCGAAGGTGATGTGCGGGTTGTCGGCACGGCCGAGATCCAGTTCCGCCGGGCCCTCGAAGCGGGCCGGGTCCCGGTTGGCCGAGCCGAAGAGCAGCGCCAGCTCGGAGCCGCGCGGAACGACCGTGTCACCGATCTCGATGTCGTCGAGCACCCAGCGCTCGAACATCTGGAGCGGGGTGTCGTACCGCATCAGCTCCTCCACCGCCGTGGACAGCAGCGAGTGGTCGGCCCGCAGCCTCGCCAGCTCGGCCGGGTGGCGGAACAGCGTCCACCAGCCGTTCGCGGTGGTGTTGACGGTCGCCTCGTGTCCCGCGTTCAGCAGCAGCACGCAGGTTGACACCATCTCCTGCTCGCTCAGCCTCTCCCCCTCGTCGTGCGCCGAGATCAGCGCCGAGACCAGGTCCCCGCCCGGCCGGGCGCGGCGCTCGGCGATCAGCTCCCGCAGATAGGCGGAGAACTCCACCGAGGCCCGGACCGCCCTCGCCGCGGTGTCCTCGGACGGGTTCAGCTCGAACATTCCGCAGATGTCCGCCGACCAGGGCCGCAGCAGACCGCGGTCGGACTCCGGTATCCCGAGCATCTCGGCGATGACCGCGACCGGCAGCGGCTCGGCGACCTCGGCGAGCAGATCGCCACCGCCGTTCTTCACCAGCCCGCGCACCAGTTCGTCGGCCAGCCGGCGCACGGTCGGCTCCAGCGACTGCACGGTCCGCGGAGTGAACGCCTTGGTCACGAGCCGCCGGATCCGTGTGTGGTCCGGCGCCTCGAGGTCGAGCAGCCCGTTGTCGTTCAGCGTGTGGAAGGGCTCGTGCCCGGGCGGCGGGGGTGTGCGCCCGAACTCCTCGTGCGTGAACCGGTGCAGATACGTGCGGCCGAGACGGCGGTCCCGCAGCAGGGCGGACACATCGGAGTAGTGGGGCACGAGCCACTGCCGTGTCGGCTCGAACCAGTGCACCCGCCCCCGGTCGCGGAGTTCCGCGTACGCGGGGTACGGGTCCGCGGTGAAGGCGGGCGACCAGGGAGCGAACACGGGAGCAGCCATACGTGGACGCTAGCCGCCCGCGGCGCGGTTCGGGAGAGGCCCCGGGGTGGTTCGATAAGAGGAGTCACCCAGCGCACCATGGCCAACACATAACGTCACCCGCCCTTCGTGTCACGCACCACGCGACCGCCCCGCACCATGTCACCCGTCCTTCGCATCACGCACCACGTCACCATCCGTCGCGCCCCGGCCCCGCACCACGTCACCCGCCCTTCGCGCCCCGGCCCCGCACCAGGTCACCCGCCCTTCGTGTCACGCACCACGTCACCATCCGTCGCACCCCGGCCCCGCACCACGTCACCCGCCCTTCGCGCCCCGGCCCCGCACCACGTCACCGCCCCGCGCCCGGCGAACCGGCACCGCCCCGCACCACGTACCGGAGGCACCGATCCTGTCCACGCCACTCGCGGAGGCACTGTCCGCCTTCCTGCTCCTCCTGGTGCTCTTCTGCGCGATCGTCAGACCGTTCGGCGTGCCGGAGGCCACCGCGGCCGTGCCCGCCGCCGCGCTGCTGATCGCCACCGGCGCGATCTCCACGGCACACGCGGCCGAGGAGGTCGCACGGCTCGGCCCGGTGATCGGCTTCCTGGCCGCGGTGCTGGTACTGGCCCGGCTCTGCGCCGACGAGGGGCTGTTCCGCGCCTGCGGTGCCTGGATGGCGCAGCGGTCGGAAGGGCGGCCCAAGCGGCTGCTCGCCTCCGTCTTCGGGCTCGCCTCGGTGATCACCGCGGTGCTCAGTCTGGACGCCACGATCGTGCTGCTCACCCCGGTCGTCTTCGCGACCGCCGCCCGAATGGGCGTCAGACCGAAGCCGCACGTCTACGCCTGCACCCATCTGTCGAACTCCGCCTCGCTGCTGCTGCCCGTGTCCAACTTGACCAACCTGCTCGCGTTCTCGGCCAGCGGGCTGAGCTTCACCCGGTTCGCCGGGCTGATGGCCCTGCCGTGGCTGGTCGCGATCGCCGTCGAGTACGTCGTCCTCCGCCGGTTCTTCGCCGCCGACCTCAGCATCGGCGCCGGCGCCGGAACGGGCACGTCCGGCGAGACCGTCGCGCTGCCGGTGTTCGCGCCGGCCACCCTGGGCTGCACACTGGCCGGGTTCGTCGTCACCAGCGCGCTGGGCATCGAACCGGCCTGGGCGGCCGCCGCGGGAGCACTCGTTCTCGGCGTCCGCGCGGGCATCCGCCGGCGCACCACCGTGCGCGGCCTCGTCGGGGCCGCCTCCCTGCCGTTCCTGGCGTTCGTCCTCGGGCTCGGCATCGTGGTCCGGGCGGTCGTCGACAACGGCCTCGCGAGTCTCCTCGGGCGGCTCGTCCCGTCCGGCACCTCGCTGTCCGCACTGCTGGCGCTGGCGGCCCTGGCCGCGCTGCTCGCCAACCTGATCAACAACCTGCCCGCGGTGCTGGTGCTGCTCCCCCTGGCCGTCCCCGCCGGCCCCGGCGCGGTGCTGGCCGTCCTGCTGGGCGTGAACATCGGTCCCAACCTGACCTATGCCGGCTCGCTGGCCACGCTGCTGTGGCGCCGGATCGTGCACCAGCACGAACACGAAGTGGACCTGGCGGAGTTCACCCGACTCGGTCTGCTCACCGTGCCGGCCGCCCTCGTGCTGTCGGTCGTGGCACTGTGGGCGTCACTGCTCGTGCTCCAAGGTTCGGGAGGCTGATTCCCATGCCCGTGATCGCCTGGATCGTCGAGGGCACCTGGCCCGCGTGCGTCGACGCGGCACGCGACCGTACGGCCGAGGGCGAGGAGGTCATGCTGCTGCACGTCGGCGAACCGGTCTCGGCGGGCGTCGCCCGCGGAGCGTTCGCCGGCCTGCTGGGGCGGGGGCGCCGGGAGGACGACCCGGGGGACCGGGTGGAGGACCTGGGCGCCGACTCGGCCGCACGGCTGCTCGCCCTGGCGGCCGAGCGGTTCGGACGGCCGTGCACCCGCGTTGAACGCTCCGGCCGGGCGGAGCGGGAGGTCGTCGCCGCGGCCGAGGGCGCCGAGCTGCTCGTCGTCGCCAGGGACGGGGACCGCGCGCACCTCGGGCCGCGCAGTCTGGGCCCGGCCGCGCGGTTCGTCGTGGACCACGCCCCCTGCCCCGTGCTGCTCGTATGGCCGGAGCCGGCGCCGGATCTCGCCGGCATGCCGCCGGAACCGCCACCGCGTCCACCGGGAACGCCCGGACCGCCACCGCACCCGCCGGGACCACCGAAGCCGGGCCCTCCGGCACACAAGCCCGGACCGCCGCCGCCACCGGACGCACCGCCGCGCCCGACCGCGCCGCCACCGCGACCACCCGAGCAGCCACCGCACCCTCCGAAGCCGCCACCCCACCGGCCGCACTGAACCGACGCACCGAACCGCACCGCACCGCACCGCACCGCACCGACGCACTCAACCACCGCGCCGAACCGACGCGCCGGAACCGGCGGCGGTCTCCCGGCTGCGCCTCCCGCAAGCGCCCGGCAGACCCTCGCGGGCCGTCCGCAGACCTCCGCAGGCCGTCCGCGGGTCGTCCGCAGACCTCCGCAGCCCCTCCGCGGGCCATCCGGCGGCCACGCCGACCGGCAGCGGAGACCTCAGCCCGGCGTGACGAGCCTCGCCTCGTAGGCGAACACCGCCGCCTGCGTCCGGTCCCGCAGCCCCAGCTTCACCAGGATCCGGCTGACATGTGTCTTGATCGTGGACTCGGCGACGACGAGCTGTGCGGCGATCTCCGCGTTCGACAGACCCTGGGCGATCAGGACCAGGACCTCCGTCTCACGCTCCGTCAGATCACCGACCCGGGCCAGCACGGGCGTCCTGGGCGCCACAGAGATCCGGGAGAACTCCGTGATCAGCCTGCGGGTGACGGACGGTGCGAGCAGGGCCTCGCCGGCCGCCACCACCCGCACTCCGTCCGCGAGGCGGCTGGCGGAGGCGTCCTTCAGCAGGAAGCCCGAGGCACCGGCGCGCAGCGCCTGGTACACGTACTCGTCCAGGTCGAAGGTCGTCAGCACCAGCACCTTCGCCTCGCTGTCGGCGGCGACGATCTCGCGGGTGGCCTCGATGCCGTTGAGTTCGGGCATGCGGATGTCCATGAGGACCACGTCGGGCCCCAGCACGTCGACCTGTGCGACCGCCTCGCGGCCGTCGACCGCCTCGCCGACCACCTCGATTCCGGGCATGGCGTTCAGCAGGACGGAGAAACCCTCGCGGACCATCGCCTGGTCGTCCGCGACGAGGACGCGGATGGTCATGCGGTCTCGTCCTTCGCGACGGGGAGGAACACGGCGACCTCGTAGCCGCCGTCCTCCGTCGGGCCGGTCGCCATCTCGCCGTTGAGCATGGAGACGCGTTCCCGCATGCCCGTGAGGCCGTGACCGGAGCCGGTGGCCCCGGCCGGTTCCAGCGGCTCCGCCGGGCGGGGCCCTCGCCCGGCGGAGCCGACCGGGTGGGCGGGCTTCCGCAGGCCCCGGGCCGGACCGTTGAAGATACGGACGCCGAGTCCGCCGAGGACGTACGCCACCTCGACCTTCGCGGACGCGCCCGGCGCGTGGCGCAGCGCGTTGCTCAGGGCCTCCTGGGTGATGCGGTACGCCGAGAGTTCGACGCCCGGGGGCAACTGCCGGACCGCTCCGGTGGTCGTGAGACCGACGTCGAGGCCGGCGGCACGGAGGTTCCCGAGCAGCCCGCCGAGATCGGCGAGGGTCGGCTGGGGAGCGTCGGGGGCCTCGTAGTCCTCCGCCCGTACGACACCGAGCACACGGCGCAGTTCGGTGAGCGCGGCCACGGCGTTCTCCCTGATGGTCGCGAACGCCTGCGCAAGCTCGGGCGGCGGGTCCTGCACCCGGTAGGGCGCGGCCTCCGCCTGGATGGCGACGACCGACATGTGGTGGGCGACGACGTCGTGCAACTCGCGGGCGATCGTGGTGCGCTCCTCCAGCAGGGTGCGCCGGTCGCGCTCGACGGCGGTGACGCTCTGCTGGGCGGCGACCTCGCGTTCCGCGTCCCGGCGCACCTGCGCCAGCGCCACCACGAGCAGCACGAAGGCGGAGACGAACATCAGCACCGTGCTTCCCTCGGGGTACCCGACACCGAGGACGGTGCCCGCGAACAGTCCGTGCACCCCCGTCAGCATCCACATCCAGAAGGCGGCCCGCGGCCGGGTCCGCGCCGCGACGGCGGTGAGGACCGCGAGATGGGCGGCGACGGTGGCCGGTGTCCACGGCCCGTCGCCCCAGACGCTGCCGAGGGCCGCGAGGAAGGGCGCCGAGACGAGCGAGGCCCAGAAGGCGAGCACCGGTCGCACCAGGGTCATCAGCACCGTGGCCGCGGGCACCGCCGCGAAGACGAGGGTGACGGGGCCGAAAGCCCCGGAGTGGGTGGAGGCGCCGATGAGCAGCGCCAGCAGGGCGCCGCCCGCGACGACCGCGTGCGGGGTCCAGACCGCGTACCGGCGGATACGCGCGGGCAGCCGCCGGACCACCGGTCCGCCACCGGCCAGCGGGGCCAGCGGCCGGTATGCGAAGGCGTCGTCGAAGAGGTCCCGGCGCAGACCCGCGAGCACGCCCATGGCCAGGCGGAACTCGGGACTGCGGCTGTCGGCTCGGCTGCGCGGTATGCGCTGGGTGGCCGGGAAGCTGGGCGTGGTCGCGGCGGTCGGCGTGGTCGGGAAGCTGGGCGTGGTCGCGGCGGTCGGCGTGGTCGGGAAGCTCGGCGTGGTCGCGGCGGTCGGCGTGTGGGTCACGTCGGCAAAGGTACGGGTGGGCGCGGACGCGGTCGTCCCCTGTGATGCGGATTCTTCCGCGTCCGTCCCAGGTACTACCCGGATCCTCCGGGGCCGGCAGGTAGTACCCGAGCACCGCCCGTCCTCCCGGAGCTGCTGCGGCCCCGGTCGGGTACGACCGGGGCCCCTGGTTCGGCTGCGGCCGCGCCCCTCCCGGGCCGGGCGCGACAGGACCAGCGCTCCCGGTTCGGACAGGAACCAGTGCTTCTGGTTCAGGCGCGGAACCAGGGCTCCGCGTTCAGACACGGAACACCGCCGCGCGCTCGGCGCCTCGTTCGTCGAACGTGGCGCGCTCGGCGTCCCGTTCGACGAACGTCCGCTCCGGGCATCCGGCGGCCGTCCCGCCGCGTACGCCCACCACGTACACCCCGCCACGTACACCCCGCGGAGGTCCGTCCCGCGGAGGTCCGTCGCCGGTGGGGTGGCAGCCTTCACCAGGCGAGCTGTGCGATCTCCTCCGCCACCACCGCGCAGGCGTCCGCCGACGGATCGATCAGCGGGAAGTGACCGACGTCCGCGAGCAGGGTGAGCCCGACCGTCTCGCCGGCCTTCGCCGCCGCGTCGACGAAGGACTCCGCGACGGCCTGCGGCACCACGGTGTCCTCGCGCCCCTGGACGACGGCCGTGGCGATCCCGGTGGGCAGCAGCACGGCCGGATCCGCCAAGCCGGCGCGCGCCCCGGATTCCGCCCGTCCGCCGAGGAACTGGTCCACCGCGCCGCCGCAGACGTCCAGTTCGGCCGCCCGGCCCAGGTCGGCGATCGGCGCCAGCGCGACGACCCCGCGCAGCTCCGGGGCGGCCGGGAGCCGCCAGGCCGAGCCCGACGGCAGGACGTGCCGGGCGGCCGCCCACAGGGCGAGATGCCCGCCCGCGGAATGGCCGGTGAGGACCGTGCGCCGCGGGTCCGCCTGCGGCAGCGCCGCGCGGGCCAGTCCGGCCAGCGCGTCCATCGCGGCGGCGATGTCGTCGAGCGTCTCCGGCCAGCGCCCGGCGACCGGCCCGCCGGCTCCCTCCTCGCCCCGCGGCTGGGGCAGCGACGCGCCCCTGCGGTACTCCACGTTCGCCACGGCGAAACCGCGCCGCGCCAGGAAGTCCGCGAACGGGGTGACGTGCCGCCGGTCGTACGGCGCCCGCCACGCCCCTCCGTGCAGCACCACCACGAGCGGGGCGGCGTCCCGGCCGTCCCGCGGCGCGTAGAAGTCGACGACCTGGTCCGGGTGTTCGCCATAGGCCGCCGTGGCGTCCGGGGCGACGGCCGGATGCGACAGGGCCGAAGCCTCCTCGGCGGCGTCACGAGCGGCGGCGGGGTCCGGCATGCTGCTCCAACCTTTCGGTGCGGGGGCCGAGTCGGCCTGGCCAGCCGGGACGGTACCAGGCCGCCGGCCCCCGGTGATCAGCCGCTCGGCGGGGAGTGGACTCCGGCCAGTACGTCGGCGAGGGCCCGTGCCGCGCGTTCGGTGTCCGCGAAGCCGACGTACAGCGGGGTGAAGCCGAACCGCAGCACGTCCGGGCGGCGCAGGTCGCCGACCACACCGCGGGCGATCAGCGCCTCCATGACCGCGGGGGCGCGGGGGCAGGCCAGCGCCACCTGGCTGCCCCGCTCGGCGTGCGCGGCCGGGGTGAGCGGGGTGACCGCCCCCGGGGGCGCGTACGCCTCGACGCACTCGAGGAAGAAGTCGGTGAGGGCGAGGCTCTTGGCCCGTACCGCCTCCACCGTGACCCCGTCCCACACGTCGAGCGCCGCCTCGAGCGCCAGCATCGAGAGGATGTCGGGCGTACCGACCCGGCCGCGTACCGCGCCCTCGGCCGGCCGGTAGCCGCGGGTCATCCCGAACGGGTCGGCGTGCGAGTTCCAGCCGGGCAGCGGCGAGTCGAAGCGGTCCTGGTGGCGCTCGGCGACGTACAGGTACGCGGGCGAACCGGGCCCGCCGTTGAGGTACTTGTACGTACAGCCGACCGCGAGGTCCACCCCGTGCTCGTCGAGGCCCACGGGCAGGGCGCCCGCGCTGTGGCAGAGGTCCCAGACGGCGAGAGCGCCCCGGGAGTGCAGCGCCGCCGTGATCCCCGGCAGGTCGTGCAGGCGGCCGGTGCGGTAGTCGACGTGGTTGACGAGCGCGGCTGCCGTGCGCGGGCCCACCGCGTCCGGTACGCGGGCGGGGTCGACCACGACCAGCCGGTGGCCGGTCAGCCGTGCTGCCGACTCGGCGATGTAGCCGTCGGTGGGGAAGGTCGTGGCGTCGACCAGGATCTCGTCGCGGTCGTCCGGCGCCATCCGCACCGCCGCCACCACGGCCTTGAAGACGTTCACGCTGGTGGAGTCGCCGACGACGATCTGCCCCGGCCCGGCTCCGACGAGCGGGGCGATCCGGTCGCCGATCCGCTCCGGCGCCGTCCACCAGCCGCTCTCGTCCCAGGAGCGGATGCGCAGTTCGCCCCACTGCCTGCCGATGACGTCCGCCATCCGGTCCCGGACGTGCCGTGGCAGGGCGCCGAGGGAGTTGCCGTCCAGGTAGACCGTGCCGTCCTCGAGTGCGAACAGCTCCCGCCGCTTGCCGAGTTCGTCCGCCGCGTCCAGTTCCGCGGCCCGCTCGTCCAGTCTCGTCTCAGACATGGCTGCGCGCCGTCCACAGCTCGGGGAAGACGTTCTTGGCCGCCCGCTTCTCCAGCCAGGCGACGCCGGCGGAGCCACCGGTGCCGGCCTTGGCGCCCATGGCGCGCCGGGTGGCGACGAGGTGGTCGTTTCGCCAGCGCCACACCAGTTCGCCGACGTCGGTCAGCGCCTCGGCGAGGCGGACGAGTTCGGCGTCCTGGTCCTCGTTCGCGTAGACCTCCGCCCACACCCGCTCGACCTCGGGCGACGGCTCGTAACGCTGCGACGGGTCGCGGTCGAGGACGGACGGCGGAACGGGCAGCCCGCGGCGGGCGAGCAGGCGGAGCACCTCGTCGTAGAGGCTCGGTTCGTGCAGGGCCTTCTCCAGCTCGGCATGTACGCGCGGGGCACCGCGGTGCGGCACCAGCATGGACGCGGACTTCTCGCCGAGCAGGAACTCCATCCGCCGGTACATCGCGGACTGGAAGCCGGAGCCCTCGCCGAGGGCGTCGCGGTAGGAGTTGAACTGCACGGGGGTGAGCTGCGCGAGCGGCCGCCAGGAGGCGTTCAGCGCGTCCAGCTCCCGCACGGAGCGCTTCAGCGCGTCCTTCGCGACGGGCACCTCGTCACGGCGCAGGGCCCGGGAGGCGGTCTCCCACTCGTGGACGATGACGGTGAACCACAGCTCCATCACCTGGGTGGTCACCAGGAACACCATCTCCCCGGGATCGTCGGAGAGGGGGTGCTGGAGGTGGGTGAGGACGTCGGCCTTGACGTAGTCCTCGTACGGGGTCGTGCCCGCGAAGTCGAGGTTCGGGGTGACCGAACCCGCTCCGGAGGCATCGGGAAATTGCGACATTCGCCGTCTCCTGACACATGTATCCGGGTAGCGGTCCGCTCCTTCCGTTGCTGGTCTCGGAGCCCCGGTCCCCTCGCGCATCATAAGCACGTGCCCCACCGGTGACGCGAGGGGGCGGGCACCCTCTCGGGGCACCCGCCCCCCCTCGCACCGCGTCCGGTCCGGGCACCCGGTCAGTTCCTCATCGCGGACCCCGCCCCCGCACCGTGTCCGGCAAGGGGCGCCCGCCCGCCCGCGCGGCGTTCGGCCCTGCGGGGACGCTCACGCGGCGTTCGGTCCGGCGGGGACACCCACGCGGCGTTCGGCCCGGCGGGGACACCCACGCGCTCGTCACTGTCAGCCGAGGGTGTCGGCCGCCGTCCCGGACGAGTCGCGCAGGAACGCGGTACAGCGGTCGTACTCGTCCTGCTCACCGATCGCCTGCGCGGCGCGGGCGAGGCCGTGCAGGGCGCGCAGGAAACCGCGGTTGGGCTCGTGCTCCCACGGCACCGGGCCGTGGCCCTTCCATCCGCTGCGGCGCAGCGCGTCCAGGCCCCGGTGGTATCCCGTACGCGCGTACGCGTACGACTCGACGACCCGCCCGGCCTCGAAGGCGTCGTCGGCGAGCTGGGCCCACGCGAGCGAGGAGGTCGGGTACTTCGCGGCGACGTCGGCGGGAGCCGTGCCGCTCGCGAGCATCTCCCGCGGCTCGGGATCGTCGGGCAGGTGGGTGGGGGGCGGTCCCCCCAGCAGGTTCTCGTGGATGGCCATGGCTTCAGTGTCACAGGTCGCCGGCGGATACGCGGAGCCGGTGCCGATGTCGGCAGCGCCGTCCCGTCCCGGGGCGGGACGGGGCGGGACGGGCGCGGGCCCGCGGAGCCCGACGGCGGCACCCGGGCCACACGGCCGGTGCCGGGCGGACGGGACCTCTGCCCGTGGCGCCGGATCCGCGGAGCCGCTGCCGGTGGCGCCCGTGCCGATGTCGGCAGCGCCGTCCCGGGACGGGGCGGTTCGGGGCGGGTCGGGGCGGCCGGGCGCGGGCCCTCAGTCCGGGTGCTCGCCCGTGCTCCCGCCCGTGTTCCTCTCCGGGCCCCCGCTCGGGCTTCCGCCCGGGGGCTCGCCCGTCTGCCCCGACCGCCCCGGTTGCCCCGACCGGGCTCCGCGCCTCGGTCCACGCCTCGGTTCCAGCGGCGGCGCGCCGACGCCGCAGTGCACCCTGCACGTGGCGGGGCAGCGCCAGTCCACCGGACGCCGCACCATCACCCAGGCGAGTACCGCGCCCGCCACCAGGATCGCCGCGCACAGCGGCATCGCCCGGGCGAAGGCCGCCGCGAACTGCTCCGGCATCCGGTACGCCTCGGGCCCCATGCCGGCCAGCATCGGCAGCGCGGCCACCGCGAGCAGCCCCGCCGCACGGGCCGCCGCGTTGTTGACTCCGCTGGCGATCCCGGCCCGCGCGGTGTCCACGGACGCCAGCACGGTAGCCGTCAGCGGCGCCACCAGGGTCACCATGCCCAGGCCCAGGACCAGCAGCGCGGGCAGCACATCCACGGCGTACGAGGGGTCGGCGCCGACACGGAGCATCAGCAGCATCCCGGCCGCGCTCAGCAGCGGTCCGACCGTGAGCGGGATACGCGGGCCGATCCGCTCCCCCAGTTCCCCGGACCTCGCGGACAGCAGCAGCATCAGCACGGTGGTGGGCAGCAGGGCGGTGCCGGCGGCGAGGGCCGAGTAGCCCGAGACGACCTGGAGTTGCAGCGCGGTGAGGAAGAAGAACCCGCTGAAGCCCGCGTACACGCACACCGTGACCAGATTGACCGCGGTGAACAGCCGGGACCGGAAGATCGACACCGGCAGCATGGCATTCCTCCGGCGCCGTTCCAGCCGGACGAACGCGGCGCCCGTCAGGACGCCTGCGGCGCCGCTCCACCAGGAACCGTCGATCAGGGCGTAGGTGACCAGTGCGAGGCTCAGCGCCCCCAGCGCCGCGCCCAGGACGTCGAACCGGCCGTGCGCCGCGGGGTCGCGCGACTCGGGCACACGGCGCAGCGCGACGGGCACGCAGAGCGCGGCCAGCGGCACGTTCAGCAGGAAGATCCACCGCCAGCCCGGGCCGTCGACCAGCCAACCGCCGAGAAACGGTCCGGCCGCCGCGCCGACCCCGCCGAACCCGGACCACAGCCCCACGGCCCTGGCCCGGTCGCCGGGGTGGAAACTCGCCTGGATCAGCGCGAGCGACCCCGGGGTGAGCAGTGCCCCGCCGACACCCTGCAAGGCGCGGGCGGCGATCAGGACGGGGGCGTTCGGTGCCAGCCCGCAGGCCAGCGAAGCGGCCGCGAACCAGAGCACGCCGACCACGAACACCCGCCGGCGCCCGTACCGGTCCCCCAGCGCCCCGCCCAGCAGGATCAGCCCGGCGAGGGTCACCATGTAGGCGTTGACGGTCCACTGCAACTCGGCGAGGTCGGCGTCGAGGTCCTCACCGATGTGGGGAAGTGCGACGTTGACGACGGTGGAGTCGAGCAGCGCCATGCTGGACCCGAGGACGGTCGTCAGGACGATCCAGCGCCCGGGAGCCGAGGCGAGCTGATGTCCATGGGGCGAATCATTCCGCCCCCGGGTTCCCGTGGCGAGCCGGACGCCGGTCGCGGTCGCGCGCCCGGACGAGGGACCGGGGACCGTGTGGTTCACCACGGTCACGGCGTCCATCGGTCACGCGCCCGTACGCGTGACCCGGGCCGCGCCGGAGGGGCCCCGGGCTCCGGGCGGCGGGCGACCGGGCAGCGCAGGGCCGGCGGCCCCCTGCCGGCACACGACCGGCCAGGCGTGCGACCGGCCAGGCAGGCGACCCGGCAGCACACGACCCGGCAGCACACGACCGGCCAGACGCGGGCTCAGCCGGCACGGCCCCGGATGAGGCGGGGCGGGGCGGGGAGCCGTCAGCCCAGCCTGGTCAGGGCCCGTACCAGCGCGTCGGCGCCCGCCTCGGCCTTGGATCGGGGACAGCCCAGGTTGAGGCGGACGAAGCCCTCCGCCCCGTACACCGTTCCCGGCATGATCGCGACGCCTTCCCGCTCGACCAGCTCCCGCTGCAACGCCTCGTCGTCCACCCCGAGCGCCCGCAGGTCGATCCACGCCAGATACCCGGCCTGCGGCGGCTTCCAGCCGAGGGCCGGGAAGGCCGACCGAAGCCGCTCCTCCAGCATCGCCAGGTTCCCCGCCACATAGCCGCGGGCGGCGTCCAGCCAGTCGGCGCCGTGCCGGTAGGCGGCGATGTGCGCCGTCAGCGAGAGCACGGCCGGGGAGGCGAGGCCCTCGCCCGTCTCCATCCGCCGGATGAACGCCGCACGTTCCCCGGGGTCGCCGATGATGCCGTACGAACCCGTCAGGGCGGGGAAGTTGAACGCCTTGGACGCCGAGGTGACCACGGCCCAACGCTCCCCGTCGTCGGCGAAGCGGGTCCACGGCAGATGCCGGTGCCCGTCGTGCACGAAGTCCGCATGGATCTCGTCCGAGATCACGGCGGCCCCGTGCTGCCCCGCCAGCCGCGCGAACTCCTTCAACTCGTCCTCGGTCCACACCCGTCCGGTGGGGTTGTGGGGCGAGCAGAGGACCAGCACTTTGGTGTCGGTCCGGGCGAGCTCCCGCTCCAGACCGGCGCCGTCACCCGTCACGACGGGCCGGAGCCGCCTCCCGAGCCCGGTCACCGTTCTGCGGAAGCCGTCGTACGTGGGGGCGTGGACGACGACTCCGTCCCCCGGCCGAGTCCACATCCGCAGCAGCTGCGAGAGCTGGCTGAGCACCGAGGGCGCGTACACGATCCGCTCCGGATCGAGCGCGGTGGCGTACCGCCGGACGTACCAGTCGGATATCGCCTCGCGGAACGGTCCGAGCCGCCAGTCGGTGTACCCGAACACCCCGTGTGCGATGCGCTCGCGCAGCGCGTCCAGCACCGGTGGCGGTGAGGGGAAGTCCATGTCGGAGACGGTGAACGGCAGCAGTCCCGCCCTGCCGAACCGGTCGGCCGCGCCGTCCCACTGCACGCTGCCGGTACCGCGCCGGTCGACGGGTGTGTCGAAGTCGTAAGCGGCCTGGTGCTTCTGGTGCTTCTGGTGCGTCAACGGCCGATCCTTCCGGACAGGACGGAGGCCCGGCACCGTTCGCCGGTACCGGGCCTCACGTCGGATTCCGTCTCGTCCCGCCTACTTCAGCTTGTTGCCCGCGGCGCGCAGCACCTGGCAGGCCTCGAGAACACGCTTGGACATGCCGGCCTCGGCGGCCTTGCCCCAGGTGCGCGGGTCGTAGGTCTTCTTGGAGCCGACCTCGCCGTCGACCTTCAGCACGCCGTCGTAGTTCCGGAGCATATGGTCCGCGACGGGCCGGGTGAAGGCGTACTGGGTGTCGGTGTCGAGGTTCATCTTGACGACGCCGTTCTCCAGCGCGACCGCGATCTCCTCGGCCGTGGAGCCGGAGCCGCCGTGGAACACGAAGTCGAACGGCTCCGACTTGCCGTACTTGGCCGCGACACCCTCCTGGAGCTGCTTGAGCAGCTCGGGACGGAGCACGACGTTGCCCGGCTTGTAGACGCCGTGGACGTTGCCGAAGGACGCGGCGAGCAGGTAGCGGCCCTTGTCGCCCAGGCCCAGCGCCTCGGCGGTGCGGATGGCGTCCTCGACGGTGGTGTACAGCTCGTCGTTGATCTCGTGCGAGACACCGTCCTCCTCGCCACCGGTCGGGGTGATCTCGACCTCGAGGATGATCCTGGCGGCGGCCGCACGGGCCAGCAGCTCCTGGGCGACGGCCAGGTTGTCGGCGAGCGTCTCGGCGGAGCCGTCCCACATGTGGGACTGGAAGAGCGGGTTCTGCCCCTGGGCGACGCGCTGCTCGGAGACGGCCAGCAGCGGGCGGACATAGCCGTCCAGCTTGTCCTTCGGGCAGTGGTCGGTGTGCAGGGCGATGTTGACCGGGTACTTGTCCGCCACGATGTGCGCGAACTCGGCGAGGGCGACGGCGCCCGTCACCATGTCCTTGTCGTACTGGCCACCCAGGTACTCCGCACCACCGGTGGAGATCTGGACGATGCCGTCGCTCTCGGCCTCCGCGAAACCGCGCAGCGCAGCATGCAGGGTCTGGGACGAGGTGACGTTGATGGCCGGGTAGGCGAACCTGCCTGCCTTCGCCCGGTCGAGCATCTCGTTGTAGACCTCGGGGGTTGCGATGGGCATCTGTCCGCTCCTTGTGATGTGCGGTTTGTGTTGCTTGGCACCCTGACCTGGGGGCGACGTCATCGTCGCACCTATCCTTCCAGACGCCCATGGCGGCTCGGAGGACGAGGGGCGGGACGTTTCACGTGAAACACCCGCCGTCCACGGAAAGCGCAGGTCGGATCGGGCCGTCCGGATCAGTAGTCCGGAGGCCGAGCCCCACCCTGTTGGCCTGTAAATCGAAGGCGAACGGGGCTTCTCGACCTTGGACGCGTTCTATTTACGAATCAGGCGAGACCGAGGTCCGACAGTTCGAATCCGGTCAGATAGGGCAGCCCCGCCTCGGCGATCGCCCCGGCGGCACCGCGGTCCACGATCGTGGCCACGGCGACGACCTCGCCGCCGGCCTCACGCACGGCCTCGACGGCGGTGAGCGGCGAACCGCCGGTCGTGGAGGTGTCCTCGACCACGAGGCAGCGTCGGCCCTTCACGTCCGCGCCCTCGATACGCCGCTGCATCCCGTGCGTCTTCTGGGCCTTCCGCACGACGAAGGCGTCCAGACGCCCGCCGCGGGCCGCGGAGGCGTGCAGCATCGCGGATGCGACGGGGTCGGCGCCCAGTGTCAGACCGCCGACGCAGTCGAAGTCCAACTCCCCGGTCAGATCCAGCATGACCCGGCCGACCATCGGCGCCGCCTCGCCGTCCAGCGTGATCCGGCGAAGGTCGATGTAGTAGTCGGCCTCACGCCCCGAGGAGAGGATCACCCTGCCGTGCACCACGGCCTTGTCCTTGATCTGCTGGAGCAGCTCAGCACGTACGTCAGTCATGGCCACGAGCTTAGGGCGTGCTGCGGGAGTCCCGCCCGGCCGGCGACGTCCGGCAGGCACTCCCCCGCAGTGCTTCGGCCACGGGAGGCGCCCCTGCGCGGTGCCGGGGCCCGGGAAGTGCCCCGGCGCGGCCTCGGCGGCAAGGGCGGTGGCCCCACGCGGCGTCGCCGGTCGTCGGTGCGGCACACCGTCTTCTCCGCCTGCCCCGCCGCCCGTACCGGAGCACCCGACGCCCCTCGTTCGGGAGAACCACGCCCCTCGTTCGGGAGCGCCCGAAGCCCCTCGTACCGGAGCACCCGACGGGGTCACGCCATACGGGTGCACTCCGGGAAGCCGTCCCGGCCCTGCAGGCGGGCGGCCCCCTCTGCGAGCGGGGTCCCAGCTAGTGCCACGTCAGGCAGGGTCTGCCCGTCAGCGGCGGCGCGGTGCGGCGTCCGGTGCGGCGTCCGCGGTGGATCGCAAGGCGCCGGATCGGCCTCGAAGTGGGCCTACCCGGTTGACTCGGCAACGCGGCGAGTCGCCGTGCCGGGCGTCGCGACGGGGCGAACGTCGCCTGACGTGGCACTACGGCGTACGCCACGACCAGGTCGTCGAGATCTCGAGCGGATCGATCGGCGTGACCAGACGCGGTTGCGTGTTGAGGCCGTTCGGCGGGCCGGACTGCGGCTCGACGCAGACCGCCTCCTCCTGCTCGTCGTAGACGACCACCCACTCGGTACGGCTCTTCACCGTCAGCTCCAGTCGCTCCGGCCAGGTGAGGGTGACGTCGACGCCGTCCTCCATGCCGAAGCAGTCGTCCCAGGGGCCGGGCTTCGGCCCGATCCGCCGGCCGGTGGGCAGGTAGTCGGGGCCCCGCTCCTCCTGCCAGTCGGGGATGAAGTCGAGCCGGGCGCCCTTCCCGTCGGGAAAGGCGTGGCGCAGGAACCACGGGTGCCAGCCCGCCTGGGCGGGGAAGGAGTCGTCGTACGTCTCTACGCCGAGCTGGAGTGTCAGCGAGTCCTCGCTCAGCTCGAACGTCTGGGTGACGAGCCCCGTGTACGGCCAGGGTTCGCCGAGTTCGTAGGTGAAGACGGCCTCGGTGGGCCCGGTCCGAACGGTGCGCCACGCGGTGTCCCGACCGGTGCCGTGGATGGCGTGCGGCGGGGCGTTGACGGGCAGCCGGTGCTCCACCCCACCGTTACGGAAGCGGCCGTTCCCGGTGCGGCCGCACCAGGGAACCATCGGGAAGCAGCCGTATCGCTCGCCCTGCCGCAGCAGCTCGGTGCCCGCGACACGGAAGCTGCTGATCCGGCAGCCGTTGCCCGGAGTGACCGTCAACTCGACGTCGCCGGCGATCAGCCGGACGTTCTCTTCGCTACTCACACCCCGACCCTACTGTCGGGCGGCCCGGGGCGCCGCGCTCGTATAGGCCGCTTGAGGGGTCGCCGGCTACCTGCGGCGGCGCAGTGCGCGTCCCACCACCACGGCGGAGGCGATGGCGAGCGCGGCGGCGGGGGCGACCCAGCGCAGGGCGCCGCCCGCCGAGGCGGACCGGGGTGCGGGGACGGGGGCGTACCGGCCGCGCGGCGGCGCGTGGTCCACCTCCTCCGCGCTGCGGCCGATCATGGTCCGGCGGGCGTGGGCCGCTTCGGCGGGCGGTCCGCCGTCCTCGCCGAACACCTCGTCGGCCAACGGGTCCAGTGACGACGGGGGCACATCGACCTCGAACAGGGGCGCCCCCTGGTCCTCGTCGCCGTCCGCCGGGCCCCCGGGCGCACCGTTCTCACCGGTCGACGGCGCCGAGGGGCCGGTGCGCGATGCGGAAGTCCCCTCCCCGGCCGCGGCGTCCGGCCCTCCGGAAGCGCCGCCGGAACCGCCCGGAGCAGCGCCCTGATCCGCACCCTGGCCCGCGCCCTGATCCGCGCTCTGGCCCGCGCCCTGGCCCGCACCCTGGTCCGGGCTCTCGTCAGCAGCGACGCGCCGGTCCGCGCCGCCTTCCCCGCCCCGCTCCGCGCCGGCGGCATCCGCGGCGGCTCCGCCCCCGGGTGCCTGCCGGCCGGCCCCGGTGCCGCTGTCCGCTCTCCCCGCCGCGCCGGGGTCCGCCGCGGGTGCGGCGGCGCCGCCGGAACCGCCCGGAGCAGCGCCCTCGTCCACGCCCCCCGCGCTCCCGTCACCGCCCTCGGCGGTCGCGTCGCCCCCACCCCCCGCCGCTGCCTCGGCGGTGCCGTCGGCGGCCTCGCGCTCCTCGTCCTCCGCCGCGGCGGCCAGGGACGCGGCGAACCGGTCGAGCAGGCGGGTGGCGGACTTCTCGGCGGCGTCGGGAGCCGCCTCGGCGAGACGGCCGTCCGCATGGGCCGTTCCGGTGAAGGAGAGCGTGGTACCGCCCTCGGTGTCGGTGAGCAGCGCGGTCAGCGCCACCTTGACCGAGCCGTGGCCCCGGACTTCCGTGCCCTCCCCTTCGGCCGTGAAGCCGCCGTCCCGTCGGGTGACACGGAGCGCGCCCCGGTAGGTGATCGTGTGGCCGCCCACCCGGACCTTCAGCCGGCCCGCGAGCGGGCCCGCCGACGCGTCGGCATCCCGCTGGAGGCCCGGTACGCACCGGGCGACCCGCGCGGGGTCGGCCAGCGTCCGCCGAAGCCTGTCTGCCGGTACCGGAACGAACACCTCATGCTCCATGGAAGCCGAGCCTACTCAGCGTCGGCCCGCCGGGGGCCGTTCTGCGCGGAACCCGCACGCCCCACGGCGCTCACTCGGCGTACCGCGGGCGCAGCAGTGTCGACGGCGGCACCCCCCGAGGCCGCTGCTCCTCGACGCCGAGCACCCCGGGTCCCGGGTCCGGCGGGGGGCCCGTGTCCGCGGGGACGGCGAGGACGAAGCCGCGGTCGGGGCGGCCCTGAGCACGGTACGGCCGGGTCGCGAACCCCGCCGCCCGGATCGTGGACTCGACCGTCCAGTAGGCGTGCGGGCGCTCCCCGACCGGCCCGGCGTGCACGGCGAGCCTTCCGCCGTCCGCGAGGACCCCGGCGGCGAGGCCGTAGAACTCCTGGGAGTACAGCTTGGCGCTCGGTGTGACGCCCGGGTCGGGGAGGTCCGCGACCACCACGTCGTACTCCCGGCGGGGCGCGGACGCGCCCCGCAGCCAGCGGAACGCGTCCGCGTGCACGACCCTCAGCCGCGGATCCCGGTACACCTGGCCGTTCAGCGCGGCCAGCGCCGGATCCGTACGCGCCAGCCGCACCATCCCCGGGTCGAGTTCGACCACCGTCACCGAACGCACCCCCGGGTGGCGCAGCACCTCGCGCGCCGCCAGCCCGTCGCCGCCGCCGAGGACCAGGACGTGCGCGTGCGGGCCCTGACGCAGCGCGGGACGCACCAGGTCCCGATGGTGCCGGTCATCATCGCCCCCGCCCATCTGGAGCCGGCCGTCCAGGAACAGGTCGACCGGCCCGTCCTCCGGACCGGTGAGCACGACCTCCTGCACCCCGGTGTGCACGGCCACCCGCACCGGCTGGCCGTACACGGCCCGACGCGCCGCCGCCTCGAAGTCGCCGACCAGCGCCATCGCGGTGGTCAGCACCGCCAGGACCGTCAGGTTCGCCCCCAGCAGCCACCACCGCGCCCGCGGCGACATGTCCCGCCGGAACAGCCACAGCACCAGCGCCCCGCCCGCCACGGCGTTCACCGCGCCCGTGAGCAGGGCGCCGGTCAGCTGGCCGAGCCACGGCAGCAGCATGAAGGGGAAGGCGAGACCGCCGACGAGCGCGCCCACGTAGTCCGCGGCGAAGAGGTCCGCGACCGTGCCCGCGGCGTCCTCCTCGCGCCGTCCGCCGCGCCGGGACGCCCGCTGGATCAGGCTCATCAGCAGCGGGATCTCCGCGCCGATCAGCACCCCGATCGCGAGTGAGAAGGCCACCAGGGCGTACCGGGCCTCACCGAGCCAGGCGAAGGCCGCGTACAGCACCAGGGCCGAGCAGCCGCCGACCAGTGCGAGCGCCGCCTCCACCAGTCCGAAGCCGACGGCGGCGTGGCAGCGCAGCCGCTTGGCGAGCAGCGAGCCGATGCCCATCGCGAAGACCATGACGGAGAGCACGACGGACGCCTGGGTGACGGAGTCACCGATCAGATAGGAGGCGAGGGCGACGAGTTCGAGCTCGTACACCAGGCCGCAGGCGGCGCAGACGAAGACCACCAGGAGGACGAGGAACCGGCCCGCGTCCGGCCGGACGGGCGGCGGCGGCCGCACCCCGCCCCGCGCCGGTGCTGACACAGACTGGTCGATCATGCCGTAACGCTACGTCACACATCCATCCCCAAGCGTCACCCACACGGGTGCGACTACCCCGAAATGCCGCGACGGTGAAGGGGGTCAGCGCGGGACGGGCAGTCGGGCGCCCACATGGGTGCGGGTCACCACCAACCGACCCTCCTGGGGGTAGGCGTGCCAGGTCCGCCAGCGCATCTGGCCCCCGACCTGCTGGGCGACCATCGCCGTGAAGGCGTGCGGCGAGCCGGGGAACGTGCCGGCCAGCCCGTGCGGATGGTCCGCCACCAGCGCCAGCAGCTCCTGCGCCCGGACCGCGAAAGAGCGCTCGGACAGCGTCTCCACCCGCGCGGCGAACTCGTACTCCCAGTCCCCGAGCCTCCGCGCCACGCCCAGCGGCAGCGGGGTGCTGCGGCCGGGCATGCACGCCACCGTCTCGGAGCAGCTGCCGGGCTCCCCTTCGAGCAGCACCTGGTGCGAGGCGCCCAGAAGTCTCAACTGCAGCCTGGCGCCCGCCAGTTCCAGATCGAGTTCGGCGAGCGCGGGCAGCGGCTCCCGACCCAGCGCCCAGGCCAGATCGGCTGCGCGGGTGTCGGTGTAGGAGGTCTTCAGGGTCGTGAGCATGGGTCGGCTCCGCAATACACGCGTGACGGGTGGACCGGGGCGCCCCGGGGGCAGCACAGGGAGGGTGGGGGATCTGCCGACTCGGGTCCACAGGCGGTCCGAGGGCTGGATGTTCTCAACAGCGAGGGAACCATGAAGTGCACGGCGTCCACAGCGCTTTTACCCAACTTGACGTGCATTACATCCCCTGGGGGGCCTCACGGTTCAACTGTTCAACGGAAACCCACGAAGCAAGTGCACGACCGCGGCGGATTAGTGCATCGGACGTCAACAGGAAGGCGCCCGGCGGAAGTTCGATCCGTCCGAGCGCCCCCGGTCCCGGCCGGCCGGCCGACCGGCTGCCCAGCGGCCCGGCCGACCGGCTGACCGACTGACCGGCCGGCTCCTCAGCCGCCACCGGGGCGGCCCACACGGCCCTCAGCCGCCGCGCACACGGCCGTCAGCTGCCGCCACCGCAGCCGCCCCCACCGCCACCGCCGCCACCACCACCACACGATGAACCTCCACCACAGGACGAACCCCCGCCGCCGGAGGCACCCCCACCGCAGGAGACACCCGCGCCGGAGGAGGAGCCACCGCCTCCGCGGCCCGCCCACCAGCTGCGGCCGCTGCGGGCGCTCGCGCCGCTGCGGCGCGAGCGGCCCACTCGCCTGCCGCCGACCGCGGCCAGCGCGAGCCCGATGGCCACGATGACCGCTGTGCCGATCACGATCTCGATCATTGACCTCACCTGCCTTCATCCCCCGAAGCGAGGCTGCTTCCGGCTGCCTGGGGAATGCCCGGGACCCTCCCGGCCCAAAGCAGACTTGAGCGATTCCAGAGGTTCCGCGCAGGATGGCGGGCATGACAGCTCCAGGACGCGCACCGGGCCCCCGGCCGCTGCTCAACCGCCGCCTCGCCGAGTTCGGCACGACGATCTTCGCCGAGATGTCCGCGCTGGCCGTGCGCACCGGCTCCATCAACCTCGGCCAGGGATTCCCGGACACGGACGGCCCCGAGGAGGTGCGGGAGGCGGCGGTGCGCGCGCTGCGTGACGGCCGCGGCAACCAGTACCCGCCCGGCCCGGGTGTGCCCGAGCTGCGCGCCGCGATCGCCGCCCACCAGCGGGACCGCTACGGCCTCGGGTTCGACCCCGACACCGAGGTGCTGGTCACGGCGGGCGCCACCGAGGCCATCGCCGCCGCACTGCTCGCCCTCGTCGAGCCCGGTGACGAGGTCGTCGCCCTGGAGCCGTACTACGACTCGTACGCCGCCTGCATCGCCATGGCGGGCGGCACACGTGTACCCGTCACGCTCCGGCCCCGTGAGGGCGCCTACGTCCTGGACCCGGACGAGCTGCGCGGCGCCGTCACCGACCGCACCCGCGTCATCCTGCTGAACACCCCGCACAACCCGACCGGTACGGTCCTCGGCCGCGAGGAGCTGGCGGCCGTGGCGGAGCTGGCGGCCGAGCGCGACCTGCTGGTCGTCACCGACGAGGTCTACGAGCACCTGGTCTTCGACGGCGAGCACACGCCGATCGCGACCCTCCCCGGGATGCGCGAACGCACCGTGACCATCGGCTCGGCCGGCAAGACGTTCTCGTTCACCGGCTGGAAGGTCGGCTGGGTCACCGGTTCCAGGGAGCTGGTGGCCGCGGTCCGCTCGGCGAAGCAGTACCTGACGTACGTGGCCTCCGGCCCCTTCCAGTACGCGGTCGCGGAGGCCCTGCGCCTGCCGGCCGGCTACTTCGAGGAGTTCCGCGCCGATATGCGGGCCAAGCGGGACCTGCTCGCGGACGGTCTGGAGCAGGCGGGCTTCAGGGTGTTCCGGCCGGCGGGCACGTACTTCATCACCACGGACATCCGCCCCCTCGGCGAGAGCGACGGCTTCGCCTTCTGCCGCGCCCTCCCCGAACGGGCGGGTGTCGTCGCCATCCCGAACGCGGTCTTCTACGACCACCGCGAGCAGGGCGCACCCTTCGTGCGGTTCGCCTTCTGCAAGCGGAAGGCGGTGCTGGAGGAGGCCGTCGCACGGCTCAAGACACTGGGCTCATAGCGGCCGGGCCCGGGTGGCCGGGCTGTTCGGTGTCCTTCGGGTGCCGCGGGGAGGCGTCCACCAGGATCACGGTCGAGGTCTCCGAGCTGACCACACATCAGCGGAGGCTGGATGCACGGCATCGTGGCCCAAGGCAACACGGTGGCGCTCCCGGCACCGCAGCCGTCCGTGCTGAGGGACGCACGCCGGGACGCGGACACGCGTGACACCGATGGCGTGGGGACACAGGCGAGCCCAGAGACGCCGGAGATGCCGGTGTGAGCGACGACTCCGGTTGAGTTCGCCGCGGCCGGAGCACATGGCAGAGGCTGTCGACCGGGTTCAGGACAGCCCGGTCCTCGGGACCGTGGTCGTGGGCAGGCACATGACGACCCGACCGCCGACGGAGATCGAACCCGCCCTGAGCAGCCTCCCCCCGCGGTCAGCTGCCTTTGCCGGACGGATACGGAGCCGGCCGCGGCGGCACTGCGGCTCGCTCCTGATGGGGTCGACGGGTCCGGGCCCCCGGCCGTGCATCTGGTAACCGGCCCGCCCGGCCTGGGCAAGAAGGAGCTCGTGCTGCAGGCCGCCCACCGCGCTCGGGCGGAGCCCGGCCGGTTCTCCGGCGGGGCCTCTTCACCAACCTGCACGGTTGAGCGCCGGGTTCCGCGCAGCGGATCGGTCCGGGCGGCACTCGCCTCCCTGCTGACCGCGTTCGGTGTACGAAGTGCCGGTGAAGACGGCCCGGGAGGCGGCGTCGAAGCACAGCGCCGGACCCGTTCAGGGTCTTGAGCCGGAGAAGACCCTTCCGGCTGCCCGCGCGACCGCCTCCGGTGGCGGAGCACGGCCCGACCGCACCGGGAGTCCTTCGTCAGCGCACGTCCGCCTCGGGCTCCGGAAGCGGGAGTTCGTCGAGGTCGAGGGTGAAGGTGCGGCCGTCGGCCAGGGGGATGGGGAGCTTGCCCGTACCGTACTTGTGGGTGTGGGCCGCGATGTAACCGGTGGCGGTCGGCTGGGTGTGGAGGACGACTTCCCGGGCGTAGGGGTCCACGACCAGGTAGATCGGGATGCCGTACCGTCCGTATTTGGCGGTGCAGTCGTCGTAGTCCTTGCGCGCGGAGGAGGTCGAGACGACCTCGGAGATCAGCAGGACGTCCTCGAAGCCGTAGCGCTTGCCCTCCCGGCGGGCGTCCTCGCGGAGGATCACCAGATCGGGGGCGGAGTTCTCGTCGGCGGGGAAGTCGATGCAGACGTCCGAGGCGGTCTTCGCATGGCGCCCGAGGGACACGACCGTGTCGTACTGCATCGACTTGATCGTGCTGGAGTGCTCGAAGCTCTGCGGAGTCATGATCACCTTTCCGTCGGCTCCGAACAGGACCGTGTACCCCTTGGGGAACTGTGTGTGCACGATCGCGTCGACGCTCATGGACGGCTCCTTCCCGCGTGTGGCCAGGATACGACGGACAGTGCCACGTCACCGAGACCGGTAGTACGGCAGTGAGACCCGCCTGGACGGTTCTGCGGCCGCCTCGACGGCGGTCCTGGAAATCCCCCGGTAGGGACCTGCTCGCGGACGGTCTGGAGCAGGCGGGCTTCAAGGTGTTCCGGCCGGCGGGCACGTACTTCATCACCACGGACATCCGCCCCCTCGGCGAGAGCGACGGCTTCGCCATCTGCCGCGCCCTCCCCGAACGGGCGGGTGTCGTCGCCATCCCGAACGCGGTCTTCTACGACCACCGCGAGCAGGGCGCACCCTTCGTGCGGTTCGCCTTCTGCAAGCGGAAGGCGGTGCTGGAGGAGGCCGTCGCACGGCTGACGGGACTGGCGACGGCCTGACCGTCCGCCGTCACGGCGACACGCCCGCCCCGGCGGGCAGGGCGGGGACGATCCACCCGGGCGGCTGCCCAGGGGTCGCGCCCCCCGCGCGCACCGCCGAGGGTCGGGGTGACCGCACATGCGCGCGCACGGAGGTGCCCCCTGTTCGCCGAGACCTTCGACAAGGCAGCGTCCACCGGTGGCCGGGCCGTGTCCCGCCCGCGCGCGGCGCTCCACCGGGCGGCGCCCGCCCTGGGGCTGTTCGCGGCGGCCCGGCTGACCGGTATGGCCGTGGTGTCCCTGTGGGCCTGGCACATCGGCCGCTCCCCACGGGCGCTGCTGGCCACCTCGTGGGACTCCCGGTGGTACGTCGGCATCGCCACGCAGGGCTACGGCCGCACGGTCTACTGGCCGGACGGCGCCGTCCAGTCCGATCTCGCCTTCTTCCCGCTCTACCCGGGGCTGATCCGTGCCGTCGTGTCCGTGCTGCCGGTCACCGGCGGCACCGCGGGGCTGCTGCTGTCGTGGGCGGCCGCGGGAGCGGCGGCATGGGGCGTCTACGCGGTCGTCGAACGGCTCCACGGCCGCCGGCTCGCCACCCTCGTCGTGCTGCTGTGGGGACTGCTGCCGCACGCGGTCGTCCTGTCCATGGCCTACACCGAGCCGCTGCTGACCGCGTTCGCCGCCTGGTCGCTGTACGCGCTGGTGTCCGGCCGCTGGCTGTGGGCCGGAGCGCTGGCCGGCCTCGCCGGCCTGACCCGGCCCAACGGGATCGCGGTCGCCGCGGCCGTCTGCGCGGTGGCCGGCTGTGAGCTGTGGCGGCGGCGGGGCACGAAGGGCGGCCGGGCGCCCGTCTGGGCCGCCGCCGCGCTGGCGCCCGCCGGCTGGCTGGGCTACGTGCTGTGGGTCGGGGTGCGCAGGGGCGATGTGCCGGGCGGCTACTTCGCCGTGCAGCGCGGCTGGACCTCACGGTTCGACCTGGGTCTCGGGTCGCTGAGGGTGATCCGGGGCATGGTGACCGGTCCGACGTTCCTCGGGTTCCCGATGGCGCTGCTGATCGCGGGCGCCGGGGTCCTGCTGTTCGTCCTCCTCCTGCTGGACCGGCCGCCCCTGGCGCTCGTGATGTACACCGGGGTGCTGGTGCTCATCACGGTCGGCGGCTCGGGCTTCTTCGAGTCCAAGCCGCGCTTCCTGCTGCCGGCGTTCCCGCTGCTGCTGCCTCTGGCGGCCGCGCTGGCGAAGGCCCGTCCCAGGGCGGCGGTCGCGGTGATCGCCGCCCTGGCCGGGCTTTCGTTCTGCTACGGGACGTATCTGACCGTCGCCCCGATGGCGCTGTGAGCCCCGGGCGGGGCCCTCCGCACCCGGCACCCTCCGCGCCGGGTGCGGAGGGTGCCGGGCGCCGGGCGCCGGGTGCCGGGTGCGGAGGGTGCCGGGGCCGGTGGACGGCCCGCGCGGTGCACTCCCGGCGCCCACCCGGACGCCCATGCGGGACGCTCATACGGGTGTCCACACGGTCATCCCAGGCGCCTCGGGTGCCATGGCCGTCGAGCACCTCGGGACGTCGGGCCGGGCGGGGCCGGCTCCAGGTATCCACCGGATTCCCGGGGCATCCACCGGTGTCCGGGGGCGGCCCACGGATGCCACGCGCTCCGTCAGGCAGCCCAGGCGGCCCTCAGGCGCCCTCAGGCGTCGGCGGCGGGCTTCCCGTCCGCGGACTCCCCGGCCGGGGCGAGGCCGAGCTGCTCCACCAGCCACTTGTCGAACTCGATGGCCGCGCGCACCCAGCTGACCGTCGAGGACACGAAGTGCTCGAGGCTGACGCCGGTACCGATCAGCATCTGGGCCTCGCCGATGAGGCGGACGGTCGTGGGCTGCCCCTCCTCCTCGTGGGTGTGCGTGTAGACCTTCGGCCACAGCGTGCGGCGGTTCCAGTCGTCGACGGCGTCGAGGACCCGGGCCTTGTCCTCCAGCGCGTGCGGACGGTCGTAGAACGTCCGCACCGAGAAGACCTGCTGCTCGTTCTCGCCGCGGAACATGAAGTACGTGCGGAACTCCTCCCACGGCGCCGCGAGGTCACCCTCGTCGTCGACGACGTACTTCAGCTCCATCTGGTCGAGGAGCTGCTTGACCAGGTCCTGGTCGGGGACGACCGGGCCCGCCGGTCCTGACGCAGCCTGGGGCTGGGGCTGCCCCCCGAAGTTCGGAATCGAGGACGGGTCGATGCTCACCGGGTGTTTTCCCTTCGTACGGATGCGGCCATCCTCTCCCATCCCGGGCGGGGGCTGGCAACCCCCGCCCGGGCGTGGCTCACCGCGCCGGGCCCACGGTCAGGCCGCCGTCGGCCCGGTCGACGCGGACGGTGTCGCCGTCCTTCACCTCACCGGCGAGGATCTCCTTGGCGAGCCGGTCGCCGATCGCCGTCTGGACCAGCCGGCGCAGCGGCCGGGCCCCGTAGGCGGGGTCGTTGCCCTCGTCGGCCAGCCACTGAAGGGCCTGCGGGGTGACGTCCAGGGTGAGCCGGCGTTCGGCGAGCCGCTCGGCGAGCCGGGCGATCTGGAGTTCGGCGATGCGCTCCAGCTGCTCCTTGTCCAGGGCCGAGAAGACGACGAGATCGTCCAGCCGGTTGAGGAACTCCGGCTTGAACGAGGCCCGTACGGCCTCCAAAACCTGCTGCTTCTTCTCCTCGGCACTGGTCAGCGGCTCTACCAGGTACTGGCTGCCGAGGTTGGAGGTCAGGATCAGGATGGTGTTGCGGAAGTCCACCGTCCGGCCCTGCCCGTCGGTCAGCCGCCCGTCGTCGAGCACCTGGAGCAGGACGTCGAAGACCTCGGGGTGGGCCTTCTCCACCTCGTCGAGCAGCACCACGCTGTACGGGCGGCGGCGGACCGCCTCGGTGAGCTGGCCGCCCTCCTCGTAGCCGACGTACCCGGGAGGCGCCCCGACGAGCCGCGCCACGCTGTGCTTCTCGCCGTACTCGGACATGTCGATGCGGACCATCGCCCGCTCGTCGTCGAAGAGGAAGTCCGCCAGGGCCTTGGCGAGTTCGGTCTTGCCGACACCGGTCGGGCCGAGGAAGAGGAAGGACCCCGTGGGCCGGTCGGGATCGGCGATGCCGGCGCGCGAGCGGCGCACGGCGTCGGACACGGCCGTCACGGCCTCGCTCTGGCCGATCAGCCGCCTGCCGAGCTCCTCCTCCATCCGCAGCAGCTTCCGGGTCTCCCCCTCCAGCAGCCGCCCGGCCGGGATGCCGGTCCAGGAGGCGACGACGTCGGCGATGTCGTCCGGGCCGACCTCGTCCTTGACCATGGTGTCCTTGGCGGCCTCCTGCCGGGCCTCGGCCTCGCTGGCGGCCTCCAGCTCGCGCTCCAGCGTCGGGATCTCCCCGTACAGCAGCTTGGACGCGGTGTCGAAGTCGCCGTCACGCTGGGCCCGCTCGGCCTGGCCGCGGAGTTCGTCGAGCTTCTCCTTCAGCTCGCCCACCCGGTTGAGGGACTGCTTCTCCTTCTCCCAGCGCGCGGTGAGCCCGCGCAGCTCCTCCTCCTTGTCCGCGAGGTCCCGGCGCAGCTTCTCCAGCCGCTGGATGCTCGCCTCGTCGGTCTCCTTGGACAGCGCGAGCTCCTCCATCCGCAGCCGGTCGACGGCGCGCTGCAACTCGTCGATCTCGACCGGGGAGGAGTCGATCTCCATCCGCAGCCGGGAGGCGGACTCGTCGACGAGGTCGATGGCCTTGTCGGGCAGGAAGCGGGAGGTGATGTAGCGGTCGGAGAGCGTGGCCGCGGCCACCAGGGCGCTGTCCGCGATCTGCACCTTGTGGTGGGCCTCGTAGCGGCCCTTGAGTCCGCGGAGGATGGCGATGGTGTCCTCGACGGTGGGCTCGGCGACCAGCACCTGCTGGAAGCGGCGCTCCAGCGCCGGGTCCTTCTCGATGCGCTCGCGGTACTCGTCGAGGGTGGTGGCACCGACCATGCGCAGCTCACCGCGGGCGAGCATCGGCTTCAGCATGTTGCCCGCGTCCATGGCGGAGTCGCCGCCGGCGCCGGCGCCCACGACGGTGTGCAGTTCGTCGATGAAGGTGACGACCCGGCCCTCGCTCTCCCTGATCTCGGAGAGGACGGTCTTGAGGCGCTCCTCGAACTCGCCGCGGTACTTGGCCCCGGCGACCATGGCGCCGAGGTCGAGGGCGACCAGCCGCTTGTCGCGGAGGGACTCCGGGACGTCGCCCTTCACGATGCGCTGGGCGAGGCCCTCCACGACGGCGGTCTTGCCGACGCCGGGCTCGCCGATCAGCACGGGGTTGTTCTTGGTTCGCCGGGAGAGCACCTGGATCACGCGGCGGATCTCCTGGTCGCGGCCGATGACGGGGTCGAGCCGGCCCTCCCTGGCGGCGGCCGTGAGGTCGGTGCCGAACTTCTCCAGGGCCTTGTACCGGCCCTCGGGGTCGGGCGTGGTCACCCGGCGCCCTCCGCGCGCCTTCTCGAACGCCTCCCGCAGCTTCTTCGCGGTGGCGCCCTGCCCGGAGAGCACCTCGCCGGCCCGGCCGCCCTTGGCCGCGACGCCGATGAGGAGGTGCTCGGTGGAGAGGTACTCGTCGCCCAGCTCCCTGGCCCGCTGCTCGGCGTCGGCGATGACGGCGAGCAGCTCGCGGTTGGGCTGCGGCGGAGCCACGGTCGAGCCCGTCACGCTGGGCAGGTCGGCGAGGACCCGCTCCGCACCGGACCGCACGGCGGCCTGGTCGGCGTCGGCGGCCGCCAGCAGATCGGTGATGTTCTCGTTGTCCTGGCCCGCGAGCAGCGCCAGCAGCAGATGCGCGGGGGTCAGATCGGCGTGCCCTTCGGACACGGCCCGGGTGCTCGCTGCGCTCAGCGCGTCCCGGCTCCTGTTGGTCAGCTCGGCGTCCACGTGCGGCTTCTCCTCCTCGCCTCGGCTCTCCCCATGACTATGACTCTTCCAAGGTACACAAAGTTGAGCCCGTTCCGCTCAAGTACGGCACTCCCGGGCTGCGTCCTCCCCGGATTCGTCGACGTGCAAGGCCCCCGGTAGGTTCCGGAACATGGCCATCGACCCCAGGCACCCGCACGAGTCCTTCCTCGGCTTCTGGCGCGAGTACCACCTGTGCACACTCACCACGCCCCGCCCCGACGGCACACCGCACGTCGTGGCGGTGGGCGCCACATACGACCCGGAGGGCGGCGGGAAGGGCATCGCCCGGGTGATCACCAACAGGCACAGCCGCAAGGTCGCCCATGTGCTGGCCGCCGGCCCCGAGGGGGCTCCGGCCGCGGTCTGCCAGGTCGACAAGGGCCGCTGGGCGACGCTGGAGGGCCGCGCCACGGTCCGGACGGACCCTGAGGCCGTGGCCGACGCCGTCGCCCGCTACGCCGAGCGCTACGGCCGCACACCGTCGCCGAATCCGGACCGCGTGGTCATCGAGATCGCGCTGGACCGCGCGATGGGCCGGGCATGACGGGTCCCGGAGCCACCGGTACGGGAACCACCGGTCACGTCCGCGGGAGTCACGTCCCCCGGGAGTCACCTCCGCGGGCGTGACGGGTCCGGGATCACCGGCCCGGGTGTCGCGGGCCCGGGTGTCGCGGGCCCGCGCCGGATGCCCGCGCGCAGCACAGCGGCGCCATCGTGTTTCAGGTCCACGATGGCGCCGCTGTGTGGGGGAAGCACCTGAGCGATCTTGAACGACGGGGGAACCGCTCAGGCGCTGCGGGGGGTGGCGGTGGTGGTCTCCGGTTCGACCAGCTGGTGGTCGCGCTGGTCGAGATTGACGAAGATCATGCCGTACCGGATGGCACAGCGGACGGGGCGCGGGGCCCCGCGGGGCCGGCGAAGGCACCGGTAGGCGCGGACGTCCTCGTCGTCCTCGCGGGCGACGACGATCGGCTCCCCGAACAGAGTGACCATCAGCGAGTCGCCACGGTGGGGGATTGCCGTGACGAGATCGATGAAGTGCCACCCGGACCGGTACGCGGTCGCCATCTCCCGCCGGAAGACGCGATCGTCCGGGGGCATGCTCATGCGTCCGCGTCCGCCGGCGCGCTATCCCAAGTGGGTTCACCCGGAGCCGCGTTCGCCGACGCGCTGTCCCAAGTGGGTTCGCCCGCAATCGCGTTCGCCGGCGCGCTGTCCCAAGTGGGTTCGCCCGGAGCCGCAGCCAGCGTCGCGGTCACCGTCATGGGCGCCGACTCCCACGTCGGCTCACCGCTCGCCGCGAGACCGCCGAGAGCAGCCGCAACGGCTATAGCGCACAGTGCACGAACCATCCTGGTCATGGCCGATCTCCACCTCTGTTAATCACTACCTCCTCCCCCGCGGTTACGACGATGGCCCACTCCGAACGCCTTCACCAGCGAGGCCAGGCATCATGTTCCTGTAATTCAGGACCCTGAGGGGGGTGCAAATGCAGACGAACCAGGGCAACGGGGGAGATAAGCACAGTCACGACGAGCTGTGCGAGGCCGGGAAAAAGCTGTATGCGTCCGCTCTGCGCAGTGGCCGCATAGCGCGGTCGGAGGTCACAGACGCCCCGTGCCTCATCGACATGGGCATGTTGCGCCCGGACCCCGACGACACCGAGTGGCTCCGCCCGGTACCACCGTCCATCGCCCTGCACCAGTTGATGCACCCCCTGGAGCGGGAGATCCAGGAGCGGAGACGGCTCACCATCTCACTGGCGGAGTCGTTTGAGCCATTCATGGCGCTGAACTCACACGATCCGTCCACGACCGACGCCATCACCGTCCTCGAGGGGCTGAACCTGATCAACGTGACGCTGGACCGGGTCATCGCCGAATGCCAGGAGGAGTTGCTGACGGTGCAGCCCGGCAGCGGCCGCCGGCCCGCGACCCTCCAGGAGGGGCTGCGGCGCGTCTCGATGCTGGTTGACCGGGGCGTCTCGATGCGCACGCTCTACCAGCACACCGCACGCCACCACCCGGCCACCATGGCCTACGTGGAACGGGTGGCCCCCTTCGGCTCGGAGGTCCGCACCCTCGAGGAGATCATCGACCGGCTCATCGTGGTCGACCGCAAGGTGGCCTTCATCCCGGCGCGCAGCGACCGCAGGGTCGCCCTGGAGCTGCGCCATGAGGGTCTGGTGCAGTATCTCGTGGGGGTCTTCGAGCAGTTCTGGCTCCACGGCGTCCCCTGGGACGACCAGGTCGTCTCCTACGCCCCCGAACTGGACGGCGTCAGCGGTGTCCAGCGCTCCATCGCCAAACTGCTCGTCGAGGGCCATGTGGACGAGGCGATAGCCCGCCGCCTCGGGATGAACGTCCGCACCTGCCGCGCCCACATCGCCAAGCTCGCCTCCGCCCTCGGCAGCGGCTCACGCGCCCAGCTCGGCTACCTCATCGCCCGGTCCGGGATCCTGGAGCACGACCACTGACCAGGAGCCCTGCCCCGCGGGCACGGGCGGCCCGCGGCGGGCGCCGGCAGGCGCCGGCAGGCGCCGGCAGACGATTGCGGGAACTTGCGGGCACCGGCGGGCACTGGCAGACGCTGAAGACCTCCGACGGACACGGATGTCCGCGGACGGACGCCGGCGTCCGCCGCAGGACACCGCCGAACGCCGAGAGACACCGACAGACACCGACAGACACCGACAGACGCCCGAGAGACACCGACGGACGCCCGAAAGACACCGGCCGGCCATGGCGGGGCGGCCCGTTGGATGCGTGTACCGCTCCGGGCCGCCCCGCCATGGCCCGAGTGCCGCGGGCCGGCGGACGCTCAGCCGTCCCGCTTGGGCCGCCACACCACCAGCGCGCCCGTCTGCTGCACGTCCTGGTAGGGCACCAGGTCGCGCCGGTACGACGCGTGCACCTGGGCCTCGCGCTGCTGCATCGCCAGCGCCGCGCCCTCGACCGCCGCGGACAGCTCGGCGACCTTGGCCTGCAACGCGGCCACCTGGTTCTCCAGCTCGATGATGCGCTTGATGCCGGCCAGGTTGATGCCCTCGTCCTGGGACAGGGACTGGACCTGGCGGAGCAGTTCGATGTCCCGCGCCGAGTAACGCCGCCCGCGCCCCGCCGTGCGGTCCGGGGAGACCAGGCCGAGGCGGTCGTACTGCCGGAGGGTCTGCGGATGCAGTCCGGAGAGCTGGGCCGCCACCGAGATGACGTACACCGGGGTCTCCTCGGTCAGTTCGTAGGCCCTGCCACCGAATCCGGGCTGTCGACGTCGGCCGTCCATCGCGTCATGCTCCCTTCGCGGCCTGGAACAGTTCTGCCCGCGGGTCATGGCCCTCGGTCGCCTTGCGGTAGGCCTCCAGCGCCTCACGGGCCTCGTCGCCGAGTTCCACGGGCACCGCGACCTCCACGGTGACCAGCAGATCCCCCCGGGTGCCGTCCTTGCGGACAGCACCCTTGCCGCGGGCCCGCATCGTACGCCCGTTCGGCGTGCCCGCGGGCAGCTTCAGGGTGACCGGAGGACCGCCGAGCGTCGGGACCCTCACCTCACCGCCGAGCGCGGCCTCCGTGAAGGAGACCGGCACCGTGACGGTGAGGTTGTCGCCCTTGCGCCCGAAGACCGGGTGCTCACCGACGTGGACCACCACATACAGATCGCCGGCCGGCCCGCCGCGCTCGCCCGGTGCGCCCTTGCCGCGCAGCCTGATCCGCTGGCCGTCGCTCACCCCGGCGGGGATGCGGACCTGCATGGTCCGGGACGACTTGGCGCGGCCGCTGCCGTGGCAGACCTCGCAGGGGTTCTCGGCGATCAGCCCGCGGCCCTTGCAGTCCACGCACGGGTCGGTCAGCGAGAAGGACCCGCTGCCGCCGCGCGAGACCTGACCGGTGCCGACGCAGGTCGGGCACACCCGGGGGGTGCCGTTCCTGTCGCCGGTGCCCGAACAGGCCTTGCAGGGCTGCTGGCTGGACATCCGCAGCGGGACCGTGGCCCCGTCCACCGCCTCGGTGAAGCTGAGCGTCACCTCGGACTCGACGTCCTGGCCGCGGCGCGGCTGGGTGCGGGCACCGGTGCCCGCACCGCGGTTGAACAGGCCGCCGAAGACGTCCCCGAGTCCGCCGCCGAAGCCGCCGGCGCCGGCACCGCCGCCGCCCGGGGGCGGGGCGCCCCCGAAGAGGTCGCCCAGGTCGAAGTTGAACGTTCCTCCGGCTCCGGGACCGGCCCGGAAGCCACCGTTGCCGAAGAGCGCCCGCGCCTCGTCGTACTCCTTGCGCCGCTTGGGGTCGCCGAGCACGTCGTTGGCCTCGGAGATCTCCTTGAAGCGCTCCTCGGCCTTCGCGTCGCCCTTGTTGGCGTCCGGGTGGTTCTCGCGCGCGAGCTTCCGGTACGCCTTCTTGATCTCCGCGTCGGTGGCGTCCTTGGGGACGCCGAGGACCTTGTAGTAGTCCTTCTCGACGAAGTCCTTCGTGCTCATCGACGTCCCTCCTCCCGGTACCCGCCGTCCGCGTCAGCCCTCGTCCGGGCCACCGCTCTCCTCGTCCGCCGCCGGCTCCGCCGCCTGCTCCTTGGGCTGGGCCCCCGGCTGCGGCTCGGCCACCGCGACCCGCGCGGGCCGGATGGTCCGCTCCCCGATCCGGTAACCCGGCTGGAGGATCGCCACGCAGGTCGTCTCGGTGACGTCCGGCGCGTAGCTGTGCATCAGGGCCTCGTGGACCGTCGGGTCGAAGGGCTCGCCCTCCTTGCCGAACTGCTGGAGCCCCATCTTGGCGGCGACGGTCTCCAGCGATTCCGCCACCGACTTGAAGCCGCCGACGAGTTCGGCGTGCTCACGGGCCCGGCCGATGTCGTCGAGAACGGGCAGGAGGTCGGTCAGGAGCTGCGCGACCGCGATCTCCTTGACCGTGATCCGGTCCCGCTCCACCCGGCGGCGGTAGTTCTGGTACTCGGCCTGCAACCGCTGGAGGTCCATCGTGCGCTCGTTCAGCGCGGTCCGGACCTGGTCCAGCTGGGCCGACAGGCCCGCGTCGGCGGCCGTACGGGCCGTCTGTCCTGCGTCCCCGGCCCGGGCCGCCCCCTCCTCCGCGGAGGGGGCGGCGGCCTGCGCCGCGTCATCGGGAACGGCGCCGGAGGGGACGTCGGGCTTCTCCTCGAAACCCGGGGTCTCCTCCGTCATCGGGCAGCGCCACCCTTCTGGTCCTTCTCGTCGTCGACGATCTCGGCGTCGACGACGTCGTCGTCGGCCTTCGCCTGGGAGGCCCCGGCGGCGTCGCCGCCCGCGGCCTGCTGGCCCTGGGCGTCGGCGTACATCGCCTGCCCGAGCTTCTGGGAGACGGCCGCGACCTTCTCGGTGGCGGTGCGGATCTCGGTGGTGTCCTCGCCCTTCAGCTTCTCCTTGAGTTCGGTCACCGCCGTCTCGACCTCGGTCCTGACGTCACCGGGGACCTTCTCCTCGTTGTCCTTGAGGAACTTCTCGGTCTGGTAGACGAGCTGCTCGGCCTGGTTGCGGGTCTCGGCGGACTCGCGGCGGCGGTGGTCCTCCTCCGCGTACTGCTCCGCCTCCTGGCGCATCCGGTCCACCTCGTCCTTCGGGAGCGAGGAGCCGCCGGTGACGGTCATCTTCTGCTCCTTGCCCGTGCCGAGGTCCTTGGCGGTCACGTGCATGATGCCGTTGGCGTCGATGTCGAAGGAGACCTCGATCTGCGGGACGCCGCGCGGGGCGGGCGGCAGCCCGGTCAGCTCGAACATGCCCAGCTTCTTGTTGTACGCCGCGATCTCGCGCTCGCCCTGGTAGACCTGGATCTGCACGGACGGCTGGTTGTCCTCGGCCGTCGTGAAGATCTCGGAGCGCTTCGTCGGGATCGTGGTGTTGCGCTCGATGAGCTTGGTCATGATGCCGCCCTTGGTCTCGATACCGAGGGACAGCGGGGTGACGTCGAGCAGCAGGACGTCCTTGACCTCGCCCTTGAGGACGCCGGCCTGGAGGGTGGCGCCGATCGCCACGACCTCGTCGGGGTTCACGCCCTTGTTGGCCTCCTTGCCGCCGGTCAGCTCCTTCACCAGCTCGGCGACGGCCGGCATGCGGGTCGAGCCGCCGACGAGGACCACGTGGTCGATCTCGGAGAGCTGGATGCCCGCGTCCTTGATCACGTTGTGGAACGGGGTCTTGCAGCGCTCCAGCAGGTCCGAGGTCAGCTGCTGGAACTGGGCGCGCGTGAGCTTCTCGTCCAGGTGCAGCGGGCCCTCGGCGGACGCCGTGATGTAGGGCAGGTTGATCGTCGTCTCGGTGGAGGACGACAGCTCGATCTTCGCCTTCTCCGCGGCCTCGCGGAGACGCTGGAGAGCCATCTTGTCCTTGGAGAGGTCGACGCCGTGGCCGCCGGCGAACTGCTTCACCAGGTAGTCGACGACGCGCTGGTCCCAGTCGTCGCCGCCGAGGTGGTTGTCGCCGTTGGTGGCCTTGACCTCGACGACGCCGTCACCGATCTCCAGCAGCGAGACGTCGAAGGTGCCGCCGCCGAGGTCGAAGACGAGGATCGTCTGGTCGTCCTTGTCGAGGCCGTACGCCAGCGCGGCGGCGGTCGGCTCGTTGACGATGCGCAGGACGTTCAGACCCGCGATCTCACCGGCCTCCTTGGTGGCCTGGCGCTCGGAGTCGTTGAAGTACGCGGGGACGGTGATGACGGCGTCCGTGACCTTCTCGCCCAGGTACGACTCGGCGTCCCGCTTCAGCTTCTGCAGGATGAACGCGGACATCTGCTGCGGGTTGAAGTTCTTCCCGTCCAGCTCGATCGACCAGTCGGTGCCCATGTGGCGCTTCACCGACCGGATCGTCCGGTCCACGTTGGTCACTGCCTGACGCTTCGCGACCTCGCCGACGAGCACCTCACCGTTCTTGGCGAAGGCGACGACGGACGGCGTGGTCCTGGCGCCCTCGGCGTTGGTGATGACGGTGGGCTCACCGCCCTCCAGAACGCTGACGACGGAGTTAGTCGTGCCCAGGTCGATGCCGACCGCACGTGCCATTTCGATTCCTCCAGAGGACTTGAGTGGAACTGGCTCAAGGATGCCTCACTCGCACCAGCACGTCAACAGAGCTGAGTCGAGTCGACTCAACTATGGTGCGGTGCGTTCACATAGGCGCCACCCGTCCGGCGCGGCCTGCGGACACCCCCGCACCCACCGTGCCATCGTTCTGCAAAGCACGCGAAAGGTTCATACACGCGTCCGACTGGACAGAAACCACCTGGTATCAGCCGAGAAACGACAGAACGGTCAGGTGAGTGCCTTGCGCCCCGTACAGTCGGCGGGACCGGCAGGACCAGCGGGACCGGCGGGACCGGCAGGACCAGCAGGACCAGCAGGACCAGCGGAATCGGCAGGATCACCGAGACCGCCGCGGCCGCAGGCGAGAGCATCGAGGCCGCAGGCGAGGTGGCCGCGGCCGCCGGACCCCAAGCGCCTCCTCGACCTGACCCTCGGGACGCTGCTGCTGGCCCTCGCCGCGCCCCTGCTGACCGCCGCGGCCTGCGCCCTCGCCCTGCGGCGCCCACCCGGCGGGATCGTCGCACGGGAGCTGAGGACGGGTCTCCACGGGTACCCCTTCACCGTCCGCTCGCTGCGCATCCGCCGCTGGCGACTGGATCTGCTCTCCAGACTGCCCCATGTCGTCTCCGGCGAGATGTCCCTGGTCGGCCCGGCGGCCCTGGCCCCGGACAACCCCCGCGCCGCCGCCCCCTGGCGGGGGACCGTCCGGCCCGGCCTCACCGGCCCCGCCCAGCTGCGCAGGCGCTCCGCACTCCCCTGGGACGAGCCGGAGCTGCTCGACCAGCACTATGTGGAGCACCATTGGATCGGGCTGGACCTGGCCGTCCTGGCGCGCACGCTGCCCGCCCTGCTCCCGCCCCGCGCTCAGGGTCACCTGAGCGACGCAGATCACCGCCCACCTGGCTACAGTGCGACGGAATAACTGGGTACGCTCGGCACGGACTGCATAAGTTACCGCTTAGTAAGTGCCGAGTCCCCACCCGCGCAGGCCCGAGGAGCCCCCGAATGCAACTCGCCGCGATCATCGTGTCGCTGGTCCTGACCGTGGTCGGCGTTGCGCTCATCGCCCGAGCCGTCGCGCAGATCTACCGGTTCGTCACGCTCGGCCAGCCCGTGCCCGCGGGCAGCCGTACCGACAACCCCAGGGCCCGCACGGCCACCCTGGCCAAGGAGTTCCTCGGCCACACCCGGATGAACCGCTGGGGGATCGTCGGCTTCGCCCACTGGTTCGTCGCGATCGGCTTCCTGACGCTGCCGCCGACACTCGCACAGGCGTACGGCCAGCTGTTCGCCGCCGACTGGACGCTGCCGGTCCTGGGCGGCTTCCCGCCGTTCGAGATGTACATCGAGTTCATCGGCCTGATGACCGTCGTCGGCATCCTCGTGCTGATGGCGATCCGGCTGCTCAACCTGCCCTCCCGCGCGGGCCGCAAGTCCCGTTTCGCCGGTTCCAAGGCCTGGCAGGCCTACTTCGTCGAGTACGTCATCCTGACCATCGGCCTGGCGATCCTCGTCCTGCGCGGACTGGAGGGCGCGATCCACCACGTGGACCACTACGAGGCCGCCTACTTCGTCTCGTACCCGCTGGTGCTGGCCTTCGACGGACTGAGCGTCCCGACGCTGCAGACGCTGATCTACCTGTTCGCCATGATCAAGATCGGCACTTCGCTGATCTGGATGATCACGGTGTCGCTGAACACCAACATGGGTGTGGCCTGGCATCGCTTCCTGGGCTTCCCGAACATCTGGTTCAAGCGCAACGCCACCGGCGAGACCGCACTGGGCGCCCTGCAGCCGATGACCTCGGGCGGCAGGCCGATCGACTTCGAGGACCCGGGCGAGGACGACGTCTTCGGCGTCTCCCAGGTCGAGCAGTTCTCCTGGAAGGGCATCCTCGACTTCTCCACCTGCACCGAGTGCGGCCGCTGCCAGTCGCAGTGCCCCGCCTGGAACACCGGCAAGCCGCTCTCCCCGAAGCTGCTGATCATGTCGCTGCGCGACCACGCGCACGCCAAGGCCCCGTACCTGCTGGCCGGCGGCGGCAAGACCATGGAGGGCGAGGAGAAGGCATCCGAGGAGCAGCTCGGGGACGTCCCGGCGGCAGCGCTGGCCGAGGCCGAGCGCCCGCTGATCGGCACCGCCGAGGAGAACGGCGTCATCGACCCGGACGTGCTGTGGTCCTGCACCACCTGCGGTGCGTGCGTGGAGCAGTGCCCGGTCGACATCGAGCACATCGACCACATCGTCGACATGCGCCGCTACCAGGTGATGATCGAGTCCTCGTTCCCGTCCGAGGCGGGCACGATGCTCAAGAACCTGGAGAAGAAGGGCAACCCCTGGGGCCTGGCCAAGAAGCAGCGCGTCGAGTGGACCAAGGAGGTCGGCTTCGAGGTCCCGATCGTCGGCAAGGACGTCGAGGACCTCACCGAGGTCGACTACCTCTACTGGGTCGGCTGCGCCGGCGCCCTGGAGGACCGGGCCAAGAAGACCACCAAGGCCTTCGCGGAGCTGCTGCACATGGCGGGTGTCAAGTTCGCGATCATGGGCGGGGACGAGAAGTGCACCGGCGACTCCGCCCGCCGCCTCGGCAACGAGCCCCTGTTCCAGCAACTCGGTCAGGAGAACGTGGCCATGCTGAACACGGCCTTCGGCGAGTCCCCCGCCGACGAGTCCGGGGAGCCCGCCGGGGAGGCCACCGGGAAGCCGAAGGCCGCCAAGAAGATCGTCGCCACCTGCCCGCACTGCTTCAACACCATCGCCAACGAGTACCCGCAGCTCGGCGGCGAGTTCGAGGTCATCCACCACACCCAGCTGCTCCAGCACCTCGTCGACGAGGGCAGGCTGGTCCCGGTGACCCCGGTCGAAGGCCTGATCACCTACCACGACCCCTGCTACCTGGGCCGCCACAACAAGGTCTACACGCCCCCGCGCGAGATCATGGACAAGGTGCCCGGCCTGCGCCAGCAGGAGATGCACCGCCACAAGGAACGCGGCTTCTGCTGCGGCGCCGGCGGCGCCCGCATGTGGATGGAGGAGCGGATCGGCAAGCGCATCAACACCGAGCGCGTCGACGAGGCCCTGTCCCTCAACCCGGACATCGTCTCCACCGCCTGCCCGTTCTGCCTGGTCATGCTCTCCGACTCGGTCAACGGCAAGAAGGGCGAGGGCAAGGCCAAGGAGTCCCTCCAGGTCGTCGACGTGGCCCAGCTGCTGCTGGACTCGGTGAAGACCCCGGCGGAGCCGGACGACGGCGGTGACGCGGACGACTCGGCGCCGGCGGACTCACCGGACCCGGAACCGCAGCCGGTGAAGTAGCCGTCCGCACGGGCGAGCAGCAAGCGGCCGGATCTGCCTCGGGGGCAGGACCGGCCGCTTCTGCCGTTCCCGGCGTTCCACCGCACGGACGGACCGGCCGAACCGGCCGACGCACACGCACCGGACGGACCGGATGATGCACACGGACCGGACGGACCGGATGATGCGCACGGACCGCACGGACCGGATGATGCGCACGGTCCGGATGGACCGGCCGACGCACACGGTCCGGACGGACCGGATGGTGCACACGGACCGGACGGACCGGACGGACCGGCTTCCGGCACGGCCCGGCCGCCGGGGACCGCCCCGTACCGCGGGGCCGTTCCGGAAACCCGCGCACCCTTCCCGCGGGACCGCTCCGTCGGCCGGCCCGGTGCAGACCTGCGGAAAGCTCCGGGTACCCCCTAGGGGATGTCACAGCTCGGCCGCAAAGGTCCCCGGTTGCCCGGCCCCGGACACCGGACACAGCAGGACCGGGTACGTTCGAATGCGTGGCTGGATTCAGGATCGGACGCGGCCGGGACAACAACCGCACACGGCAACAACAACCGCAGCAGACGCCCCCTCCGCCGTACGGACAGCCGTACGGCGGAGGGGGCCAGGCGTCGCCCTCGCACCCCCCGCGGCAGCAGTGGCCCCGCGACCCGGGGGGCGGGCACGGCGGGCAGAGCTACCCGCAGGGGAACGGCAGCGGGCGCCAGGCGCAGCACGGCGAACCCGAGTACTTCGGCGACCCTCACCACCAGCACCACCAGCACCAGCACCAGGGCGGTCACCAGGGCGGCGGGTACGGACCCGACCCCTACGCCGACAACCCCGGGCACACCCGGGCCTTCAGCATCGGCGAGGACCCCTACGGCGACGGCTCCACGTACCACGCCGGCGCCGCACCCGTCCCGTCCGGCCCGCGCCTGCACTGGAAGGAACTGCTCAGCGGCATCGTGCTGCGCCCCGGACCGACCTTCCTCCAGATGCGGGACCACCCGGTCTGGGGCCCGGCGCTGACCGTCACGTTCCTCTACGGCCTGCTCGCGATCTTCGGTTTCGACCAGACGCGCGAGGAGGCGATCGACGCACCGTTCGCCACCGTTCTCACCTCAGTGATCATCACCGGCGTCGGCTTCGTCGTCGGCGGTCTGGTCCTCGGCGCGGTCACCCACACCCTGGCCCGGCAACTCGGCGGCGACGGGGCGTGGCAGCCGACGGTGGGCCTGTCCATGCTGATCATGTCCCTCACGGACGCGCCGAGACTGCTGGTCGCCCTCTTCCTGGGCGGCGAGAACTCCCTGGTGCAGATCGTGGGCTGGGTGACCTGGCTGGCGGCGGCGGCGCTGTTCACAACCATGGTGAGCAAGTCGCACGAGCTGCCGTGGCCGAAGGCGCTGGGCGCCTCGGCGCTGCAGCTGACCGCGCTGCTCGCGATCATCAAGCTCGGCACGATCTGACCCGCCCGCCGGTCGCGGACACCCGGCCGCGGAACGGACAACGGCCCCCGCCGCGAACGGCGGGGGCCGCTCGCGGCAGAGGCCGCTTCACCGGTACCGAGCGGGACCCGCCCGGGCACGACCGGGAGGGTCAGGCCTTGCGCCCCACGCCGCCGTAGGCGTCGACATCCGCCGGCCCGCCCTGCCCGCCGGTGGCGTCCGGACGCCACCGGGTGACCTGCACGATGCCGGGCTCTACCAGGTCCAGGCCCTCGAAGAACCCGGCGATCTCCTCGACGGCGCGCACGTAGTAGGGGATGGCGCCGCTGGCGTTGTACGCCTCCGACGCGGCGATCATCCCCGGGCTCGTGGCCGTGCTGTCGCTGATCACCAGGAAGCTCCCGGACGGCAGACCGTCCATCAGCCGTGACACCAGCGCCCGGGCCCGGCCGTAGTCCGACACGTGGCCGAGGGTGTTGAGGATCACCAGGGCGACGGGCTCGGTGAGGTCCAGGAACTCGGCGGCCGCCTCCAGGACGGCGTCCGGGTCGTACATGTCGGCGTCGATGTAGGCCGTCGCACCCTCGGGGGTGCTGGTGAGCAGGGCACGGGCGTGGGTGAGGACCAGCGGGTCGTTGTCGACGTAGACGATCCGCGCGTCAGGGGCCACCCGCTGGGCCACCTCGTGGGTGTTGTCGGCGGTCGGCAGACCGGTACCGATGTCGAGGAACTGCCGGACGCCCTGCTCCCCGGCGAGATGGCGCACCGCGCGTCCGAGGAAGTGGCGGCTGGTGCGCGCCACGTCGACGAGCCCGGGGAAGATCTCCTTGATCTGCTCCCCGATCTCCCGGTCGATCTCGTAGTGGTCCTTGCCACCGACGAAGTAGTTCCAGAACCGTGCGGAATGCGGCTTGCTCGTGTCGATCCGCGCCCGGATCTCGGCACTGGCCGCTTGTGCGTCATCGGACACGAGGGTGCCCTCTCTGCGTGGGGTTCGGCTGACTGGCCACCAGAGTAGACGACGGCACGGCGGCGCGACCCCTTGGCCGGAAACCAACTCGCCTGCCGTGCAGAGGACTTCGCCGACGGGCGTCGACGTGCCCACGCCCGGGCGCCTCGCGGGGCGCGGTCCCGCGTACCGCCGCACACACCGCGCCACCGGGCGTACACGGCGCGACACACGTCGCCTACGGGGCGCCATCCGCCGCGTACGGTGCGCACTTGCCGCGTACGGTGCCGCGCGAGACCGCGCACCGGGCCGCGTACGGCCGTGCACGGGCCGTGCAGGCGCGTCATGCCCCCGGGCCGGGGCCCGGCCTCACACCTGGGTGCGGTGGAAGTTCGTGAACGACCGCGAGGCCGTCGGACCCCGCTGCCCCTGGTACCGGGATCCGTACTTCTCGGAACCGTACGGGTACTCCGCGGGCGAACTCAGCCGGAACATGCACAGCTGCCCGATCTTCATGCCCGGCCACAGCTTGATGGGCAGGGTGGCGAGGTTCGACAGCTCCAGCGTGACGTGCCCGGAGAACCCGGGGTCGATGAAGCCTGCCGTGGAGTGGGTGACCAGGCCGAGCCGGCCGAGGGAACTCTTGCCCTCCAGCCGGGAGGCGATGTCGTCGGGCAGCGTGACGACCTCGTACGTGGACGCCAGCACGAACTCGCCGGGGTGCAGGATGAACGCCTCATCCCCCTCCGGCTCGACCAGCCGTGTCAGGTCCGCCTGCTCGACGGCGGGGTCGATGTGGGGATAGCGGTGGTTCTCGAACACCCGGAAGAAGCGGTCGAGGCGCACGTCGATGCTCGAGGGCTGCACCATCGAATCGTCGAACGGGTCGATGCGCACCCGTCCCGCGTCGATCTCGGCCCGGATGTCCTTGTCTGAGAGAAGCACGCCCCGAGGATACGCAGAGCGCGCGGGCCCACCCCAATCGGGCAGATCCCTCGCCCCCGTCCCACTCGCCCCGCGCCCCATCCCCCGTTCCGCCCGCACCGTCCCACCCGCGCTGCCCCACGCTCGCCGTCTCACCCCACTGCTCTGCGGTGATCGCCGCCCACGGCCTTCCCGGCCAGGGACCGCCGCCCCGTCCCGTACGGCCTTCCCGGCCCCCTGGCGCCGGGCCCTCGCCGCGTCCCGCCGGCTGCGGCACGTCCGCGCTCCGCGGCGCCCGCACGGCAACCGCCCGGCACCTCCTGTGCCGGGCGCCCGCACGAACCCGGCGCCCTCCCGTCGGCTCTCGCGTCAGCTCTTCTGCAGCGCCACGGGGACGGCGTGGCGCAGCCGCGCGCACCGGGGACAGCGGATGAGCCTCCCGGGCCCGATCCGTCCGGCACCGAGCTGCTGCATCGGGAACGACGAGGTGGTGAAAACGTGCCCCTCGGCACATCGGACGACGGTGCGGGCGAGTGAACCGCCCTGACCCATCGAGTACTCGGAGTCCATCGGCTGCATCAAGTCCCTTCCCCAACAAGCACGGACGAGACCGCCACATTAGGGGATCAACAGGACAGCGCTCCACGCGGCACTCCGCCGCAACGGTACGCCCCGGCCCCTCCATGCCGCAGCCACTTCGGACACCCGGCGGACGCTCCGGAACCCACCGCGACGGAGCCCCGCTCCGGCGGCCGCGCGACCGGGCTTCAACGGAGCCGAGGCGGGCCGCGCGAACCCGCTGCCGCGGCGGTCGATGACGAATGAACGCCGGCCGGCCACCAGCGGCCGCACAGCGCCGAACGCACGAAGGACCCTCGGCGCAATACACCGGGGGTCCTCGATGAGGTACAGTATGCAACGCTGCGGCAGTGATCAACCAGGCCGCCAAGCGGGTGTAGTTTAATGGTAGAACATGAGCTTCCCAAGCTCAGAGCGCGGGTTCGATTCCCGTCACCCGCTCCAGACAGAAGCCCCAGGCCATCGGCCCGGGGCTTTGTCGTTGTCTGGTCCACGCTGGGCGTCGCGCACCGGATCCGCACCAGAAGGCTGGTCACGGCCCTCCTGGCGAGCGGCCCGCACGGACTTGTCGAGGCCGCCCGCGACCTCCTGCTGGCGCTCAGGATCAGAGTGCTGGTAGATCAGCACCGCCTTCTCCGACGATTGCCCGGCACGGGCGATCGTGTCCTTCAGGGTGGCCGGGACCGGGTCGTGAGGGTGTGCCCGGTGTGCCGGAGGTCAGGAGAAGCGGAAGTCCTCCGGCAGCCCGGCCCTGGGCCGGGCCTTGCGCCACCTCCGTACGAAGGGCGAAGCGGAACCGGCCGGCACTTCGGCGTACCACTCGGTACAGGCCCCTCCGCGGTCGGGGGAAACAGAGGCCCACAAGGAGGCCCCGGCGCCTTCCGCCGGACAGCGGGCGAGGCCGCTATGCCTCGGACTGGGCCGCGGCGGCGGCCTCGGCGACGGCGATCTCGATGCTGAGCGCCTTGGCGATGTTCCCGGCCGCCGTCATGACGCGTGCCGTGCCCACGATGGGTGCGATGGCGACCAGTACGTCCTGCAGTTGCTCGGCGGTCATACCGGCCTGAAGGGCGGGGTCGATGTGGGCGACGTAGGAGATCGGCGGAGCGTCCGAGGCGGCGAGAGCCGCGATACGCGTGAGCATGAACATGTCCGGCGTCAGCCCGCACCGCTCGATCGAGTCGACCGTCATCGCGGCGAGGGTGTCCAGTACCGGGGTTTCGGATGCAGTGGCCATGGCAGGTCGTCTCCTGACGGTGTCGTGACGAGGATCGGCCGGTCACACAAGCACGGCGGGACTCCGCGCCCTGAGTGCGCAGCCCCTGCTCGACCGTAAGTCGGATTCCGGCGGTTCGCTCGTCGGGGAGCGGCCGGGGGCGGCCGAAGGTCTGCAGGGGTCGGACGGGGTCGGCATGCGCCCTGCGGTCGCGGACGGGGCGTCCGGCGTCCGGCGTCCGACGCAGGCCCCGGCCGGGGGCCGGGAACGGGCGTCCCCTGTTCGGCCGCCGGGGAAAGGCTCCGTACACCTATTGGCCGGTCCGGCGGGCACGACGCGGTACCCGCTTGTAGCGTCAGCGCACAAGTGTGATCCGTCGGGATTCTCCCACCGGTACCGGACGGCCGCCGGAGAGAGCCGGCGACGGGACGCGGTGCCGTGCCCACACCTGTGGACGGGCTCGGAGAGTTGCGGAGAGGAGCAGAGTTGACACGCGGCAAGGTCACATCGATGGCCGTTTTCGGGGCCGTTGTCCTCGCGGTCGCCCTCAACCCCGTGATCCCGCTCATCCCGAAGTCCGGACCCCAGCACGCCCCCCGGACGGAGCACGCGGCCCAACGGCTCAAGGGCCGAACCGTCGAATGCACCTCCCTCCGGCCGGGACTTGCGCAGACGCTGGTCCGCCATATGGTGAAGTCGCTGGAGAGGCGCTCGAGTCGGGTCTCGATCGCGCTCTACGACCGTAACTCCCACACCTCGTGCACCTACCGCGCCGATGTGCACTACGACTCCGCCAGCACCGTCAAACCCATCGTCCTCGGGGCCCTGCTGCTGGCCAGGGGCAGCGGCCTGACCGTGGAGGAAAGGTCCCTGGCCAGGGAGATGATCGTGAACTCGGACAACGACGCGACGTACGCCCTGTGGGACCTGCTCGGGGCGGAGAGGATCCAGGACTTCCTCGACAGGGCGGGGCTGGAGGACACCAGCCTGAACGAGGCCGGCTTCATGGGGCTGACGCAGATCACCGCCCGCGAGCAGGTGAAGCTGCTTCAACTGCTCACGGGCGCCGACGGGTCCGTGCTCGGCATGACGGAACGCTCCTACGTCCTGCGGCTGATGCGGGAGGTGCAGGACGACCAGCGCTGGGGGACGCCGTCCGGTGCTCCGCCCGACGCCGTCGTCCAGGTCAAGAACGGATGGCTGCAGCGGTCCGAGAAGGGGGTCAGGAGTTCCTGGGACCGCGGGGACTGGAAGGTCCACAGCATGAGCGCGATCACGGGGCGTTCCTACGACTACGGGCTCGTGGTGATGACCGAGAACAACAGGGTGCCCGAGGGTGCCTCACCCGAAGTGGGCTGCGACTACGGCATGGAGACGATCGAGCGGGTCGCCAGGGCGGTTCACCGCGATCTGCACCCGACGGAGGCGAACGAGGTCCACCCGGCGTAACAGCCGCCGGTGAGTGCCCTACGGAGGGTAGGAGCCGGAGGGCGGGCAGCGGTCGCCGCGGGTTCGAAACGCCTACCGGCCACGGGGCAGGGCCGGGTCGGGCGGGGCGGGGCCAGGTCGAGCGGAGCAGAGCGGGGCCGGGCAGAGCGGGGCCGAGCCGGGTACGGGGCGGGTACGGGGCGGCAGCCGCTACTCTCCGTGTCCGCGGTGCCTGGCCACCGGGCCCGGCGCCGCGGACGTGTTGCCCTGGGATCGGGGCGCGGGACGGAGGCGGGCCCCAGAGCCCGGGCCCGAGCCCGGCCGCCACCGTGTCACCTCGACCGCCGGGCTCACCCTGCGGCGCCGACATCCGTCCGGCCGGTGCGGGAACGCGCCCCGGAGCCGGCCCCGCGCCGCGCGGCGCGGGCCGTGCTCCTCGCCTCCGTCGCCCGCGCGGCCCCGACGTACCGGACGACGGCGGAGGCGTCCGGTACGTCGGAGACGCCCCAGGCACCCGGGACGGGAGGGCACGGGACGGGAGGGCGGCCGGACATACGGCCGGGCACAGGCCCGGGCACAGGCACAGGCCCGGACATACGGCCGGGGTCGCGGCCGGGGCGGACGGCCCGGCGGCCGTCGTTCGCGGGAGACGAGATCGTGCACAGTGCGGGGGCGTCGACGCGCCAGAAGGCCCGGGCCGGGGCCGAGAGGGCGTGCACGAGCAGGGCCCGGACGACCGCCTCCTCGGCGATCACCAGGGCGTGCCCGACGTCCGCCGGGAGGCCCTCCAGCCAGTCGGCGGTACGGCGGCACAACCTGCGTACGGACTCACCGCCGTGCGGCGTGGCGTCCGGGTCCCGAAGCCAGGCCGAGAAACCGTCCGGGTCGGCGGTCGCCACCTCCTCGACGGTGCGGCCCCGCCAGGCGCCGTAGTCGATGTCGCGCAGCACGGTCTCGACGTCGGGTTGCAGGCCGAGGGCGGCGGCCACGGTCGCGCAGCGCATCGACGGCGCGCGCAGGGAGGGCAGGTACGGGGGCATGGCTGCCCTGGCGGCGCCCGCTTCCCGCAGGACGCGCTCACTCGGGAGCCCGTCGCCGAAAACAGTGTTCCGCGTGCCTCGGATGCCGTCTCCCGTGGCCTCGCGGATTCCCGCGGCCGCGCAGAGGAACGTCAGGCGGACCGTCATGGCGATGGACCTCCTTCCGGGCCCGGCGGGTTGCGCCGGGCTCCTGCCGCCGGTCAGCCGACCGGCGGGGGTGTACGGCCGGGCACAGCCGGTACGCGAGCGGTCGCGACGTCACCCGTGCGGGGCCCGGGCATGCCGTGGGCCGAGCGGGGCCGCCGGACGGGGACGATCCCGGGGAACCGGTCCGCCGGCGGCGGGGACGTAGGGGAGCCGTCCACCGCGGCTGCGGCGGGCGGCACGGCCTGCTGTGCGTCGGGCCTCATGTGCTTCAGCGTCGGCCACGGCCGCCCGGGCCGACCATCCGGCAGATGTCCGGAACTCCCCCGCCGACTGGCCGGTCGGGGTGGCCGCGGATCGGACGGGCCGAGGCCCGCTCCGGGATCGGCGGCCACGACGCGGTGTCTCCCCCGGCCATCGCGGCCAGCACGACCAGCACGACCAGCACGACCAGCGCGACCAGCGCGACCACCCCGTGTGCTTGAACTGATGCCGTCGACGAGCCGTACAGGTAGTCGCGGGCGTGACGGCTGCCGTCATGCCGATCAACGGCCCTGCGCGGAAGGACCTTCGGGTGGCGCTCTGGACACGTTCTGGCCGGCTGCCGGCCCAGGCAGCGGCTCCGGCCGCGGAGACCCCGCCTGACGGCGGCACGGATGGTGGGACTGTCTGTGCAACGGACAGCGGCACGGACAGCGATACGGACAGCGGCACAAACAGCAGCACGGACAACCGCACGGGCAGCGGTGGTAGGGCCGTCGGTCGGTCCGCGCCCGTCGCGTCCCTGGATGGTGGCCCTCAGGAAGGCCGTCCGGACGGCGGCCCCACGGCGGAGACGGCCGCGTACCGGTCGAGCACCGGGCAGGACAAGGCTCAGCACGAGAGCCAGGACGACGACCAGGGCAACGACCAGGGCAACGACCAAGGCGACCAGGACGACCAGGACGACGACCAGGGCGACCACCAAGGCAACGGCCAGGGCGACGGCCGGGACCAGGACCGGCAGCACGCCACTCGCGACACCGGACAGGACGGCGACGGCGACCACGGCGCCTCTCACGACGGCGGGAGCGGCGGGACGAGCGACGCCGGCACCCACGACACCGAAACCGGGACCAGCACCGGCACCGGCACCGGCACCGGCAGCACGTCGGAGAGGTGCGCCCCCCACGAGGTCGGGGCCGATGCCGGGACGGACGGCGGAGCCGACACCGGGACCGACACCGGGACCGACACCGGGACCGGCACCGGGACCGGCGGTGTGCCGGCGGGACGTCCCCGCCCCGACGGAGTAGGCGACCCGGCCGCGACCCCCGGCCCCGGTGGCCGGCCGGGCCGGTACCCGGTCGCGAGGCTCGTCCTCCGCCGTGGCACCACCGCCCTGGCCGCCGTGGTCGTGCTCGCCGCGCTGCTGCTGCCGACCAAACTCGGGCACCTCACGGCGCCCGTGTTCCTGCGCATACCGGTCGAGGGGATCTGCGGCGTCGCCGTGCTGCTGCTCCTGGGGCCGGGCGGGCCCGGCCGGGTGAGGCGCTTCATACCGGCGCTCGCGGGCGCGGGGCTGGGCCTGATCACCGTGCTCAAGCTGCTCGACCTGGGGTTCGACGCCGTCTACAAGCGGCCCTTCGACCTCGTGCTCGACTGGGTGCTCCTGGACTACGGTCAGTCGTTCCTCCGGGACTCCATCGGTCCCGCGGGCGCGATGGGCGTCGTGCTCGGAGCACTCGTCCTCGTCGTCCTGGTGCTCTGCCTCATGACCTGGGCGGCCGTCCGGCTGAACCGTGTTCTGGCACGTCACAGCGCCGCGGCCGTGGGGGGCACGCTCGTGCTCGGGACCGTGTGGGTCGTGTGCGCCGCGCTGGGCGTGCGGAACACGGCCGTGCCCGTCGCGGCGGGCAGTTCGGCCGAGTTCCTCCAGGACCGGGTGCAGCAGGTGCGTGCCGGGCTGCACGACAAGGAGGAGTTCGCCAGGGTGGCCGCCGACGACGACTTCGCCGACCTGCCGGCCGACCGGCTGCTCACCGGGCTGCGGGGCAAGGACGTGATCTTCGCCTTCATCGAGAGCTACGGGCGCAGCGCTCTCCAGGACCCGGAGATCGCGCCTCCGGTCTCCGCGCTGCTCACGGACGCCGACCGCCGGCTCAGCGACGCCGGCTGGTCGTCCCGGAGCGGGTTCCTCACGTCACCGACGTACGGCGGCGGAAGCTGGCTGGCGCACTCCACCTTCAACTCGGGCCTGTGGATAAAGAACCAGCAGCGGTACCGCACCCTCACCTCCGGTAACCGGATGACACTGTCCGGGGCCTTCCGGAAGACGGGGGCCTGGCGCACGGTCGGCATCATGCCCGGCGTCACCCGGTCCTGGCCCGAGGGGAAGTTCTACGGCCTCGACCACGTCTACGACTCGCGCAGCATGGGCTACAAGGGGCCGAAGTTCAGCTGGACTCCGGTGCCGGACCAGTACAGCCTGTCCGCGTTCGAGCGCCTGGAGCACGGAAAGCCGGGACGCGGGCCGATGATGGCGGAGATCATGCTCGCGTCGAGCCACAACCCGTGGGCGCCGATCCCGAGAACGCTCGGCTGGGACGAGATCGGTGACGGGTCGGTGTACGAGTCGGTGAAGGAGGAGGGCGAGGACCCCGAGGAGGTGTGGAAGGACCCCTCGCGGGTCCGCACGGAGTACCGGCGTTCCATCGAGTACTCGCTGACGACCCTCATCTCGTACGTGGAGGAGTACGGCGACGAGAACACCGTGCTCGTGTTCCTCGGCGATCACCAGCCCGTGTCCACGGTCACGGAGGACAGGCTCGGCCGGGACGTGCCCGCCACGATCCTCGCCCGCGATCCCGCCGTGCTGGACCGGATAGACGGATGGGGCTGGGACCCCGGACTCAAGCCCGGTCCGGACGCCCCGGTCTGGTCCATGGACGCCTTCCGCGACAGGTTCCTGTCCGCGTACGGGGACCGGCCCGGGGAGATGTCGAAGTCGTCGACACCGACGCCGACACCGACACCGACACCGGCTTCGACACCGACGCCGACGGGGGACTGAGCGACTCGCCGGTGCGTGCACGGGTCCCCGCCGGATCCCCCGCCGTGCCGCGCTGACGTGCGTGCGTACCTGGCCGTGTGGGCGCGCACGCCCGTCTGACCGGATTCGGGCGCCACACCCCGGCCCCGGCCTGACGGGCCGTGCCCTCGGCACCCGCCCGGGCGCGCACGCACACGTGTCCCGTACGTGTCCCGCACATACCCCGGAGCCGGACGCGTACATGCCACGGTCCCGGACGCGCCGGAGGGCAGTAGAAGCCCCGGGTGGCCCGGGCACGGTGTTCCGAGCGCCGTGCTCCAAGCGCCGTGTTCCGAGCAGCACGTTCCGAGCAGCACGTTCCGAACGCCGTCCGTGATCGTGGGATGCGCGTACGCGGGTCGCCCCGGCACCGGCGGACTTGCGGGCCGCGGGGCGGACACTCAGGCGGGATGCCGCGGGGGGAGGCGCCGTCGGGCACCCCGTGCGGTGCAAGGGGCCTGCGCGGAAGCCTGCCACCCCCTGTACGGCCGGGCCCCGCCGCTCCGGCCATCACCTTGAAGCCGCTCCGGCCGTCACCTGAACGCAGAAACCCAAACGTAGAAAAGGGGAGGCGGGCCCCCGTGCCCGCCACCCCACCCCGGTCGGCTGGTCAGGCCCGCTGGCGCGCCCGCCCTCGTACCACCACCGAGCGGTGCCGGAACGCACCCGCGACCGAGGAGCCGCCGCGCGCCCCGATGTACCACAGTCCCCTGATGTCGCGGCCGAAGGACCAGACGAGGGCCACCAGCGCGGCGAGGACGACCAGCCGGGCGGCGACGGGCGGCAGAAGCCCGGTGGTGGCGACGAGCAGCGCGACGCCCTGGAGCGCGGCCACGGTCTTGCGGGCCGTGCTCGGCGGCAGCGGGCCGTTCAGCCACGGCAGCATCCGCGCCGCGGCGACGAACACGTAGCGCATCCCTCCGATCACCAGCACCCAGGCACCCAGGGAGAGGGCCACATGGACGCTGAGCACCAGGATGAGGAAGGCGTCGGCCTCCATGTCGAAGCGCGCGCCGAGCGCGGACTCCGTCCCGGTGCGCCGCGCGACCCGGCCGTCGACCGCGTCGAGGACCAGCGCCACCGCGGTCAGCGCGACCAGCGCGGTGGTCCGGGGCCCGCTCGCGAAGGACTCCGCGACCAGCGCGGTCACCCCGCCGGCGAGCGTCGTCCTGACCAGCGTGACCGTGTTCGCGGGACCGAACGGCCTCGGCGGCCACGAGCGGTGCAGGGCGCGTGTCAGCAGCGTCCACATCCCGGCCGCGAACACCCCGCCCGCGAGCCAGCCGGCGGCGCCCAGTCCGGTCGCCGCGTCCAGCAGGACCAGCAGGACGGCCAGCCCGCCCGCGCCCGCCGCCGTCTCCGGGCGCAGCAGCCGAACCTCGAAGGTGCCGATCAGGGCCACCGCGGTACCACCCTCCGGATGTGTGACAGAGTCGACGAGTGCCGCGTACGGTGTGCGCGGTCTCATGATTTTCAGAACGTAAACCGTCGCGCGAGTGTTCAGCGGGAGGTCGCGAATGGAGCGCGTCGCACGCGCCTTCTGGCTCAATTCCCCAGGTCAGGGCGAGATTCGAGATGTTCGGCTGGCAGAGCCCGCCGAGGGCGACGTGGTCGTGCGCAGCCTCTGCTCCGGGGTGAGCCGCGGCACGGAGAGCCTCGTCTTCCGCGGCGGGGTACCGGAGAGTCAGTACACCGCGATGCGGGCGCCGTTCCAGGAGGGCGAGTTCCCCGGTCCGGTCAAGTACGGCTATCTGAGTGTCGGTGTCGTCGAGGAGGGACCGGCGGGTCTCCTCGGCCGGACGGTGTTCTGCCTCCATCCGCACCAGAGCCGCTACGTCGTTCCGGCGAACGCGGTCACCCCGGTGCCGGACGCGGTACCCGCCGAACGGGCGGTGCTGGCGGGGACGGTGGAGACCGCGGTCAACGCCCTGTGGGACGCCGCGCCCCTGGTGGGCGACCGGATCGCGGTCGTCGGCGCCGGGATGGTCGGCGGCTCGGTCGCCGCCCTGCTCGCCCGGTATCCGGGCGTGCGGGTGCAGTTGGTCGACGCGGACCCCGCACGGGCCGCCCTGGCCGAGGCACTCGGCGTCGGTTTCGCGCTCCCGGAGGAGGCCCTGGGCGGCTGCGATCTCGCCGTCCACGCCAGCGCGACCGAGGCCGGGCTGACCCGTTCGCTGGAGCTGCTCGCGCCGGAGGGCACGGTACTGGAGCTGAGTTGGTACGGCGACCGCCGGGTCAGCGTGCCGCTCGGCGAGGCCTTCCACTCCGGCCGGCTGGTCCTGCGCGGCAGCCAGGTCGGGCGGGTGGCGGAGGTCCGCCGTTCGCGCCGCAGCTACGCCGACCGTCTCGCGCTCGCGCTCGAACTGCTCGCCGACCCGGTGTTCGACGCGCTGGTCACCGGCGAGTGCGCCTTCGAGGAGCTGCCGTCGGTGATGTCCCGAATCGCCGCGGGTGAACTCCCCGGCCTGTGCCACCGGGTGGTGTACGGCACCTCGTAGCGGGGGCCGGCGCCGCCCGCCCTGCCCGCCCCGCCCGCCATCGCGCGGGCGGGCGGCCAGCGGTGCGCGGCACCCGGCAGGCACCCGGCACCCGGCACCCGGCACCCGGGAAACCGGTAGCCACCCGACAGCCGACCGACAGCCGACACCCGGCGGACGGTCGGCCGCCGGGCCTGAACCGGGTTCACACCGCGCCCGCGCTCTGCCTGCTTCGCGCCCTGCCCCCCGAACTCCGCCGGAACCACCCCCGGACCCCGCCGGCTTCGCGCCGGCTCCGCGCCGACTCCCCACCGGCTTCGCGCCAGCTCCGCGCCGACTCCCCGCCGGCTTCGCGCCGACTCCGCGCCGGGACGCGCCCACCTGCTGCCGTCATCGGAGCGACCTGCGTCTTTGAACACGCAGTACTCTCCGGCCGTACTGATGGACACGGCCGCCCACCGGCGGCCGAGCCGTACGACCGGGAGGTCACCGCCGTTGTTCAGCGTCACCGTCCGTGAGCACCTGATGATCGCTCACAGCTTCCAGGGCGAGGTCTTCGGACCCGCGCAGCGTCTGCACGGAGCGACGTACCTCGTGGACGCCTCCTTCCGCCGCACCGAGCTGGACGCCGACAACCTCGTCATCGACATCGGCCTCGCCACCGCCGAACTGGGCGGTGTGGTGGCCGAGTTCAACTACCGCAATCTGGACGAGCTGCCCGAGTTCGCCGGGACCAACACCTCCACCGAGTACCTGGCCAAGGTCATCGCCGACCGGCTCGCGGACCGGGTGCACGCGGGGGCGCTCGGCGAGGGCGCGCGCGGGCTGTCCGGCGTCTCGGTCACGCTGCACGAGTCGCACATCGCATGGGCGAGTTACGAGCGGGATCTGTGAGTGCGGACGCCGTGGGCGCGCGCCCCCAGCACCGCACCACCGCCGGCGGGCCCGAGCGCGCCGTCCGGTTCGTCATGCCGGGCGGTGTGGACGACCCGGCCGCGCCGAGCGGCGGGAACGTCTACGACCGGCGGGTGTGCCGCGAGCTGCCCAGGATCGGCTGGCAGGTGCAGGAGTGCGCCGTCGCGGGGGCGTGGCCGCGGCCCGGTGCCGGACCGCGGTCCGAACTGGCCCGGGTACTGCGCGAGTCGGCGGACGGCAGCCTGGTCCTCCTCGACGGGCTCGTCGCGTGCGGGGTTCCCGACGTCGTCGTGCCGGAGGCCGGCCGGCTGCGGCTGGCGGTGCTGGTGCATCTTCCGCTGGGGGACGAGACGGGTCTCGCCCCGGCCGTGGCCGCGGAACTGGACGCCGCGGAGCGCACGACGCTGCGCGCCGCGGCGCTGGTCGTGGCGCCGGGCGAGTGGGCGGCGCGGCGGCTCGTGGAGCACCACGGACTGGACCCGGACCGGGTCCACACGGCCGCCCCCGGCGCGGACGTCGCCCCGCTGGCGCCCGGGACCGCGTCCGGCGTGCCCGTCCTCCCCGGGCCGGTCGCCACCCGGGAGGGCGCATCCCCGGACGGCGGTGCACCCCGGCTGCTCTGCGTGGCCTCCGTGACGCCGCGCAAGGGGCAGCACCTCCTGGTCGAGGCCCTGGCGTCCGTCGCCGGACTGCCCTGGACATGCGAGTTCGTCGGCGGGACCGGCCACGACCCCGCCTATGCCGCCCGGCTCCGGGAGCTGATCCACGAGCACGGCCTGGGCGACCGGGTGCATCTCGCCGGCCCCCGGTCCGGGCCCGAACTGAACGCGAGCTACGCGGCCGCGGACCTCCTCCTGCTCGCCTCGCACACCGAGACGTACGGGATGGTCGCCACCGAGGCTCTCGCCCGCGGGGTCCCCGTGCTGGCAACGGCCGCCGGCGGGCTCCCGGAAGCCGTGGGGCGGGCACCCGACGGCAGCGTGCCCGGCACCCTGGTGCCGCCGGGGGACCCGGCGGCACTCGCCGCGGCGCTGCGCCGCTGGCTCGTCGAGCCCGGTGAACGGCACCGCTCCAAGACGGCCGCTCGACGGCGGCGTACCGCACTGGCCGGCTGGGAGACGACCTCCCGGAACCTGGCCAGGGCGCTGGAACAGCTCCGGCACAATCCCCTGGAGGCCGTGTGAGTACGACCGATGTCACGCGTTTCGCGCCGGAGTGGCTGGCGCTGCGGGAGGCCGCCGACGCGGCGGCCCGCGCACCCGAACTCCTGGAGCCGCTGCGGCTCCATCTGCCCGGCGCGGCCACCGCGGAACGGCATGGTCGGGCCGCCCCGCTGGTGATCCGGGACCTCGGCTGCGGCACCGGTTCGATGGGACGCTGGCTGGCGCCCCGGCTGGGCGGCCGCCAGCACTGGATCCTGCACGACCACGACCCCCGCCTGCTCGAACTGGCCGCCGCCCGGCTGCCCCGTACGGCAGCGGACGGCAGCCCGGTCACGGTCGCGACGGAGCGCGGAGACGTCGCCCGGCTGACGGCGGAACGGCTCATGGGAACCTCGCTGGTCACGGCGTCCGCGCTGCTGGACCTGCTCACGCGGGAGGAGCTGGACGGGCTGGTCGCCGCCTGCGCCGGAGCCGGCTGCCCGGCACTGCTGGCCCTGTCGGTCGTGGGGCGGGTGGACCTCGCCCCGGCGGACCCGATGGACGACGAGATCACCGACGCCTTCAACGCGCACCAGCGCCGCGAGGAGCACGGCCGCCGGCTGCTCGGGCCGGACGCGGTCGCCGCGGCCTCGGTCGCCTTCGCCCGCCGGGGCATGACCGTGCGGGTGCAGACCAGCCCGTGGCGGCTCGGCGCCTGGGCGGGGAAGTCCGCCGGGTGCGCCGAGGGCCCGGGAGCCGCGGGCGGTGACGGCGTCGCACCGGACGGGCGGTTGTCGCGGCGGCTGACGGCGGAGTGGCTCCGGGGCTGGGTCGGCGCGGCGCGCGAGCAGCGGCCGGACCTCGCCACCCGGTCCGGCGCCTATCTGCGGCGCCGGCTGGAGGCCTGCGAGGCGGGGGAGTTGCGAGTGGTGGTGCATCACAGCGATGTGCTGGCGCTGCCCCGGGGCGCCGGCGGCACCCCGTGACCGGGCGGCACCCGGCACACCCGGCGATGGGACGAGAACCGGCGCAGGGCGGGACCCCATGACCGGATGGCATCCCATGGCCGGATGGCACCTCACGACCGGGCGCCACCCCGCGGCCGGGCGCCACCCCGCGGCCGGAGAGGGCCCCGCGGCCGGGCCGCACCCGCCCGCCGGACATGGCCGGCCGACCCCGGGTCAAGGCCTGACCGGGCTGCCGTTGATCGGGCGCCCGGCGATCGAGCGGCCTCTCACGACCGAGCCCAGTCTCACAAAGGTGCGCCGCCTCACGACCGAACGCAGTCTCACGACCGGGCGCCGCCTCACGGCCTCGGGACACCCCGCGGTCAGGGCGGTCCGGGGGCGCCTCGGCATGCTCGCCGGGGCGGCGCTGGTCGCGGCGACTCTGTGGTGGCAGGGCACCGGCGCGTTCGTGGACGGGATACGCGGCATAGACGCGCCCACGCTGCTGGCCGCTCTCGGCATAGGCCTGTTCACCACGGTGCTGAGCGCATGGCGATGGTGCCTGGTGGCGCGGGCGCTGGACATCCGGCTCGCGCTCGGCCCGGCCGTCGCCGACTACTACCGCTCCCTGTTCCTGAACGCCGCGCTGCCCGGTGGGGTGGCCGGCGACGTGCACCGGGCGGTGCGGCACGGGCGGAGCGCCGGGGCCGTGGGCCGGGGAGTGCGTGCGGTCGTCCTCGAACGGGTGGCGGGGCAGGCGGTCCTGCTGGCCGTCGGCGCCGTTCTGCTGGTGGCACACCCGTCCCGGCCGCTGGACCGGGCCGGCGGTGCTCTCCTCGAGTCCGCCGCGGCTCCCGGCGCGACCGCGGTCCTCGCGGCGGCTGTGTTCGTGGCGGCCGTGGCGGCCGTGGTGGCCGTGCGGCGTCGCAGGGGGACCGCGGCCTCGCGATGGGGCCGTGCGGTCCGCGGCACCCTGGCCGAGGTACGGGTGGCGTACCTCGGGCGGCGCCACGGCCCCGGGGTGCTGATCTCGTCCGTCGCGGTGCTGGCGGGGCATCTCGGGATGTTCCTCCTCGCCGCCCGGGCCGCCGGATCGGGGGCCGCCGCAGCCGAGTTGCTGCCGCTGATGGTGCTGGCGCTGCTCGCGATGGCGCTGCCGCTGAACGTGGGCGGCTGGGGGCCCAGGGAGGGCGTCACCGCCTGGGCCTTCGGAGCCGCGGGCCTGGGCAGTGCCCAGGGGCTGAGCACCGCCGTGGCCTACGGGCTACTGGCCTTCGCCGCCGCCCTCCCCGGTGCCGCCGTACTCGCCGTCCAGTGGTTCGCCGGACCTCGGCGCGCGCAGGTCGAGTTCGTAGAGGGTGTCCTCGCCGAGGAAGGCGCGGCGCACGTGCGGCCTGAGGGCGTCCCGCATCGCGTCGGGGCCGGGGAAGGCGAGGCCCGGCACCCCGTCGCCGATCAGCACCGGCGCCACGGTGACGTACAGCCGGTCCAGGGCGCGCTCGTGCAGGAAGCGGGACACGGTCACTCCGCCGCCCTCGACGAGTACCCGGCCCAGTCCCCGGCGCGCGAGTTCGTGCACCAGACGGCGGGGGGTGAAGGCGGCGGAGTCGGGGAGGGCGAGCACGTCCACACCGGCGCCTGCCGTACCGTCCTCGGGGGCCTGCCGGGCGCCGACCACCCACAGGGTGGGCGCCGCGCCGTCGGTGAACAGCCGCCGTCCCGGCGGGACCCGGCCGTGCGGGTCGAGGACGACCCGCACCGGGTCCGGGCCGGGGCAGGCGCGGACCGTCAGCCGGGGGTCGTCGGCGGCGGCGGTGCCGGCGCCGACGACCACCGCGTCGGAGAGCGCCCGCAGCCGGTGCAGGTGTTCGCGGTCCTCGGGGCCGGTGACGTAGTCGGCGTCGCCCTGGCGGGTCGCGATGAACCCGTCGAGGCTCTGGCCGAGTTGGGCGAAGGTGAAGCGGGGTCCGGCGAGGCAGAGCGGCAGATAGCGCTCGGCGAGGAGGTCCGCCTCGGCGGAGGCGCCGTCCCTCCACCGGTACCGCCCGTGCCCGTCGCGGTGCAGTCCGGCGGCCTCGGCCTGCGCCGGTGTCCGCACGGCCAGCAGCCGCTCCCAGGCGCTCCGCGCGTCGACCGCGGCGACCTCGTCGGCCCGCCGGTCGTCGTGAAGGCCGCTCACCGGGCCCCCTCCCCGTCCGGTTCGGCGGAACGTTCCGGCACCAGCAGCGAGAAATACGCTGCGAAGGAGCCGGCGAGCGAGGCGAGCAGTTGCTTACCCTTCTCGGCCGACGCCAGGGAAGGCCGGCCGACCACACCGGTGTCCGTGTAGGGACGCAGACCTACGGTGAGCAAATGCTCCCGTTCGTCGGCGAGGAAATCGGAGGTCATATGACCGGGGTGTACGAGTTCGGGACGGTCATGCAGAAGAATCGACGTCTCCACTTCACCCGCGTGCATATCACTGTGCGACGGTGTTTCCACACCGGCGCGTTCGCGTGCGGCACCCCAGTCGGCCGAACCCGGGAAAAGCGCCATACGGGTGCCGGTGCCGAGGGATTCCTGAACCACGTTGCGCAGCACGTAGTTTCCGCCGTGCCCGTTGACCAGTACGAGATTCCGGATGCCGGACCGCCGGAGCGATTCGGCAATGTCCCGCACCACGGCACAGAGCGTCGTGGCGGAAATGCTGACGGTCCCCGGCCAGGCGGAGTGCTCGTGCGAGCAGGAGAAGGTCAGCGGCGGCAACCGGTGGACCGGGTACGCGGCCGCGACCTCCCTTGCGATCGCACTCGCGATCAACGTGTCGGTGACCAGCGGGAGATACGGACCGTGCTGCTCGAAGCTGCCGATCGGCAGGACCGCGACGGCCGCCCGCCGCGCACCCGCGTCAGCGGTCGTGTCCCACGGCAACGGGCCGGGTTCCGGCGGCTTTTCCTGCGGGTCGGTCATGTTCCCGCCCCTTTCCTTCCGTGCATTTTCTGCGTTCCATGAGATGCGGCCGATCCGAACCGGCGTCAAATGCCGGTCAGCCGAGATCTCCACACCGAAGACAACTCCCGCCAGAGGCTACCCGATAGGATCCGGCCATGACAGACAGCGATGGCACTCTCCGCATGGACGCTCGCGCCAAGAACACCGAGCGCATGGCAACTGTCCAACTGTCCACCACTTATGGTGTTTTCCGCGCCATCGGCTACCTGGATCGCATTCGCGGCGACGAGCAGATCGCGCTGGTATACGGCGACATCACGGGAGAGGACGTACTCGCCCGGCTGCATTCGGAGTGCCTTACCGGCGACGCCTTCGGGTCACGCCATTGCGAGTGCGGCGACCAGTTGTCGGCAGCGCTTCGTGCGATCGTCAGCGAGGGTCGCGGCGTTCTCGTGTACCTCCGGGGCCACGAGGGGCGCGGTATCGGCCTGCTTGCCAAACTCCAGGCGATGCAGCTCCAGGCGGAGGGCATGGACACCGTCGAGGCGAACCTCGCACTCGGCCTGCCGGTCGACTCCCGCGACTACGGCGTCGCCGCGGACATGCTGCACGACCTCGGCGTCAGGTCGGTACGGCTGATGTCGAACAACCCGCTCAAGCGGGAGGCGCTGCTACGGCACGGCATCAGGGTGAGCGAGCAGGTCCCGCTGCTGACGCAGCCCCGCGAGGAGAACATCGTCTATCTGCGCGCCAAGCGGGAGCGCATGGGCCATCTGCTCCCCCACCTCGACCGCCCCCCGCTGGACCGCACGGCGGGCCAGTCCTGAGCGGGGAAGGCTCGGCCGGGCGAGTCCCGTGCCCCAGAGGCCCCTGGAATCCGGCGGAGCGGCGCTCGGGTTCCGGGGGCCTTCCCGTCGCCCCACCCCGAGGCTCCCCTGAGATCTCCCCCCCTTCGCCCCTGAGATGTGCCGCATCTCCTTCACAGGCTCCCCGGAGGGTGTCAGCTTTGACTGACAGATAGTCGGTGAAGAGGACGGGATGACCGGAGGCACGGCCCCGCACCCGAACGGGGATGAACTACTGCGGATTCTCGCGGCGCTCGGCAACCCGCACCGGCTGCGGATCGTCGCGGCACTCACCGAGGGCGGCCGCGACTACGTCAGCAGCCTCGCCCGGGAGCTGGGCATCGGACGGCCCCTGCTGCACATGCACCTGCAACGGCTGGAGGCCGCCGGGCTCGTCACCGGCTCGCTCGAACAGGCGTCTGACGGCAAGGCCGTGAAGTACTTCGAGGTCACCCCGTTCGCCATCGGCCTCACCCCGGAAGCGGTCGCTCGCGCGGCCGCGACGATCACCCAGGAGGAGAAGCAGACCATGAAGGAGACGGCGAAGTGAACCACACGGACTGGGCCGGAACGATCGGCGCCGGCGGCGTCTTCCTCTTCCTGATGGTCGCCGTCTGGCAGGTCGCGGCGACCTGGCGGGCCAGGATGCTCGCGGCCCGCGAGGACCGGTACAAGCGGCTCGCGGCCAGGTACGCCGAGCTGCTGGAGGACAACGTCGAGCTGCACCGGCGCACCCTGGAGGAGCTGACGGTGGCCCGGGCCTCCATCACCTCGATGGAGAAGATGATGCGCTCCGTCGATTAGCGCGGACCGGCGGCCGCCCGGTTGCCGGCGCCGCGGCGCCCGGACACCACCGCCGGGCCCAGCCGCGAGACCCCGCCGCCGGACCCCGCCGCCGGTGCGGACGGTCCCGCGCGCACGGAGGGCGGCAGCATCGGGCGGACTACGAACGCTACCTGGCGTCGACGGCCCCGCGCGTACGGAGGGCGGCACCGGGTGCCGCGGCGCCGGGCCCTACCCGGCGAGGACCGGCCGGCGCCGCGGCGCCCGGTGGGCTCCACGGCGCCTCGCCGATCCACCGCCGCCTCGCCGATCCACCGCTGCCTCGCCGGACAGCGCATGAACCCCTGAGTTCGTAGCGTTATGGGGTATTTTGTCGCCTCTGGCGGCCAGTGGACGGGCTCCGGCACGGACGCCCGGCGCGTGCGCAGACGAGGATCGAGAGCTGACGTGGACACCCCCCGTTCCCCGCGCCGGGCCGCGGCACGCGCCCTCCTGGCCGCAGCCCTCCTGGCCGCGCCCGTCGTGGCGGCGGCGGGCGCCTGCGGCGGCGCCGACGCCGGCTCCGGAGGCGACGGGCTCTCCGGCACGGTCAGGGTGGACGGCTCCAGCACGGTGGCCCCGCTCTCCACGGCGGCCGCCCAGCTCTTCCAGCAGCGCAACCCCGGCGTGCGGATCACCGTCGGCACCTCCGGCACCGGAGGCGGCTTCGAGAAGTTCTGCAACGGCGAGACCGACATCGCCGACGCCTCGCGGAGGATCACCGCCGAGGAACGGGCCCACTGCGCGGAGAAGGGCGTGGCATACGAGGAGCTGCGGATCGCCAATGACGGACTGTCCGTCGTGGTGAGCGGGGAGAACGACTTCGCCGACTGCCTCACCGTCGGGCAGTTGCACCGGATCTGGGAGCCCGGCTCCCGGATCGGCAACTGGAACCAGGTCGACGCGGCCTTCCCCGACGTCGAACTGGAGCTGTTCGGCCCCGGCACCGACTCCGGCACCTTCGACTACTTCACCCACGCCGTCAACGGCGGGGAAGGCCGCTCCCGGACCGACTACTCCCCGAGCGAGGACGACAACGTCACCGTGCAGGGCGTCTCCGGCTCCAAGGGTGGCATGGGCTATTTCGGCCTGTCGTACTACGAGGAGAACAAGGACAAGCTGAAGGTCCTGAAGATCGACGGCGGGAACGGCTGCGTCGAGCCCACCCGGACCACCGTCCAGAACGGCACCTACCAACCCCTGTCGCGCCCCCTCCTCATCTATCCCAGCGCCGCCGCCCTCGACCGCAGGGAGGTCGAGGCGTTCGTCGAGGCCTACGTCGACAACAGCGCGGACATCGCCAGGGCCGCCCAGTTCGTCCCGCTCAGCCCGGGCCAGGAGGCGGAGCTGCGGCGGGATCTGACGAGACTGCGCGAGGAGCACACACCATGACGGCTCGGGCACGGCGCCGCCGGGCCGCTCCCGGCAGCCCCGGCTTCCTGAAGCGCTCGCAGTCGCGCTGGGCCGAGCGGGCGGTCGGGGTCCTGCTCGTGGCGGCCGCACTCGTCTCGGTACTGACCACGATCGGTATCGTCGTCGCTCTGATCCCGCCGGTCGTGGAGTTCTTCGGCAAGGTGGGCTTCGGGAGGTTCATCACCGGGACCGACTGGTCCCCGCTTTTCGAACCCCCGCGGTTCGGCGTCCTGCCGCTGGTGACGGCCACGCTGGTGGTCACGGTCATCGCCCTGTTCGTGGCCGTCCCGCTCGGCCTCGGCGCGGCCGTGTACCTCAGCGAGTACGCCGGTCACCGGGTCCGCGGCAGCCTCAAGCCCGTGCTGGAGGTCCTCGCCGGCATCCCGACCGTGGTCTACGGCTTCTTCGCGCTGAGGGCCATCACCCCGTTCCTCCAGCGGAACTGGCCGGGCGGCGATCCGCCGGAGGTGTTCAACGCCCTCTCGGCAGGCTTCGTCATGGGCATCATGATCATTCCGACCATCGCCTCGCTCGCCGAGGACGCCATGGCCGCCGTGCCCCGCTCGCTGCGCGACGGAGCCTGCGCGCTGGGCTCCTCACGCATGCAGGTCTCCACCAGGGTCGTGTTCCCGGCGGCCCTCTCCGGCATCGTCGCCGCCGTCGTCCTCGGCGTCTCCCGAGCGATCGGGGAGACGATGATCGTGGCCATCGCGGCAGGCGGCCGCCCCAACCTCACCTTCAACCCGCTCGAGGGCATGCAGACGATGACCGCGTTCATCGCCGCCGCCGGTATCGGCGACCTGCCCACCGGCTCCACGGGCTACCAGACGATCTTCGCCGTCGGCCTGCTGCTCTTCGCCATCACCCTGGTGATGAACCTGATCAGCATCCGCCTGGTGCGCCGCTACCGGGAGGTGTACGAGTGATCCCCACCGCGGCCACCTCCGACCCGCCGGAGGTCACCCGCCTCAGGGGGCGGGGCACACCGCTGCGCGAGCGGTTCTTCCGGCTCGGCCTGCGGGCCTCGCTGGCCGTCGGAGTGCTCTTCCTGGTGGGCCTGCTCACCTATGTGGTGGTCGAGGGCTGGCCCCGGCTGAACTCGAAGTTGTGGACCAACTTCCCGGACGTCATCGACCCGTCGAACGCCGGCGCCCAGTCGGCGATCACGGGCACGGTCTGGGTCGTCTCCTGCACCGCCCTGTACTGCCTGCCGACCGGTGTGCTCACCGCGATCTACCTGGAGGAGTACGCCGACCGCGACCGGTGGTGGAACCGGGCGATCGAGATCAACATCCAGAACCTGGCGGCCGTCCCCTCCATCGTCTACGGCATCCTCGGCCTCGGCGTGATCTCCCGCGGACTGGGCTTCGGCCAGACCGTGCTCACCGCCTCGCTCACGCTGTCCCTGCTGGTACTGCCCATCGTGATCATCTCCTCCAGGGAGGCGATCCGGGCGGTCCCCCAGTCCGTCCGCCAGGCCTCGCTCTCGCTGGGCGCCACCCAGTGGCAGACCGTCCGGCGCCAGGTGCTGCCCGCCGCCGTGCCCGGCATGGCGACCGGCTCCATCCTCGCCCTGTCCCGCGCCATCGGGGAGGCCGCGCCGCTGCTGCTGCTCGGCGGGCTGACCTTCATCACCTTCAACCCGACCGGTGTGCAGAGCCAGTTCACGGTACTGCCGATCCAGATCTTCAACTGGATCAGCCAGTCCCGCGCCGAGTTCACCGCGCTCGCCTCCGCCGCCATCGTCGTCCTGCTGGTGATCCTGCTGGTGATGAACTCGCTGGCGATCTGGCTGCGCAACCACTTCACCCACCGCTGGTGACCGCCGTGCCACCGAACTCCCCGTACGAGGAAGCCCCATGAACCCCCCTCCCGGTCACGGACCCGGCGGCACCCCTCCGCCGCGGCCGGTCCACCTCGCCGCCCCACCGCCGTCCGAGACGGTCTTCGAGGTCGGCGGCCTGTCCGTGTTCTACGGCGACCACGAGGCCGTGCGCGACGTCAACATGAACATCGGGGCCCGCCAGATCACGGCGATGATCGGCCCCTCGGGCTGCGGCAAGTCCACCGTGCTGCGCTGCTTCAACCGGATGAACGACCTGCTGCCGGACGCCCGCGTGGTCGGCAAGGTCCGCTACCACAACGAGGACCTCTACGGCCGGGAGGTCGACCCCATCGAAGTACGCCGCCGCATCGGCATGGTCTTCCAGAAACCGAACCCGTTCCCCAAGTCCGTCTACGACAACATCGCCTACGGCCCCCGGATCGGCGGCTTCAGGGGAGACCTGGACGACCTCGTCGAGGAGACCCTGACCCACGCGGCACTGTGGGACGAGGTCAAGGACAAGCTCAGGACCCCGGCGCTGGCCCTGTCGGGCGGGCAGCAGCAGCGGCTGTGCATCGCCCGGACCATCGCCGTCGAGCCGGAGGTGATCCTGATGGACGAGCCGTGCTCCTCCCTGGACCCGATCGCCACGGCGAAGATCGAGGACCTCATGGAGCGCCTGGCCCGGCAGTTCACCATCGTCGTCGTCACCCACAACATGCAGCAGGCCGCCCGGGTCTCGGAGCGGACCGCGTTCTTCGGCTCGGAGGTCGACCGGGACGGGGTGCGCCACGGCCGGCTGATCGAGTTCGACGAGACGGGCATGCTCTTCAGCAACCCGTCCGACCAGCGCACGGAGGACTACATCTCCGGCCGCTTCGGCTGACGGGCCACCGGATCCGAGTACGCCCGCGCACGGACGCATACAGACGCATACAGACGCATACAGACTCGAACACACCCGGACACAAGCACACGGGCACAGACCGACGCAGGCAGACACAGGCAGACGAGGGACACGAGCAGCCGGGCGCAGACAGAGGCAGCCGGGTGCGTACGGCTGCGTACGGCTGCGGCTCCGTCCCGTAGCGCGGCACCGCTGCGGGGACCGGGCCCCGCGCGATCCACGGCCTGGTGTGCCGTTGCGGGGGTCGGCGGGCAACCCGGGTGGGGTGCCCGCCGGGGCGGTCCCCGCCGGGCGTACGGCCGCTGCCGTGTCAGAGGCCGGCGCGCTTCTTGACGGCGCCGAGGTCCACGAACGTGAAGCCGGTGGCCCCGCGGTCGCCGTCCCCCGGTGTGTCGTGCCCGTCCTGCACGACGAGCAGGCCGTTCGGGTACCTCGCGCCGAGCGGTGCGTCGAGCGCCGCCGCGCCGTCGCTCTCCTCGGCGCCGTCGAGGGCGGGCGAGGCGGCGGTGACGCGGAAGCCGCCCTCGTACGCGTTGCGCTCGTCCGCCCCGCGGTCGTAGAGGGCGAAGCCGTCGTCACCCTGACTCGACGCCAGGAGGTAGCCGTCGCCACCGGGCCCGGTGAGCAGGGTCAGCCCCTCGACGTCGGCGGAGAGGTGTGTGCCGCCGAAACCGGGGTCGGCCCCCGCGACGCACTCCCCGGTCCTCTCGTCGTAGGCGGCGGGGACGCCGTACTCCCGGACCTTGTCGACGAGCCGGGGCGTGCCGGTGAGATCGGCCCGCACCCGCCAGATCCCGACGTCCTCCTGGCCTGCGTAGAGCGTTCCGTCGGCAGGGTCGACGGCCATGCCCTCGACCTGGGGGGCGTCGCCGGGCTCACCGCAGGGCGTCCAGGCGGTGCCGTCGGGCAGGCGGAAGGAGGAGGGCAGCGCGAGGGTGCGGACCGTGCGGTAGGTGACGGTGCCCGCGGCCGTCGGCCGCAGTTCCAGTAGCGCGACCTCGGTGCTCGCCCGCCGGCTCACCAGGGCGTAGGAGCGGCCGCTGCCCCGGTCGGTCCAGGTGGCGAGGCCGTAGGCGGTCCGCTGCTCGTTGATCTCGTCCTGGTCGCGGGAGAAGACCGGCGGCGCGGCGTGGTCGGTGATGTCGGTGAGGGGGCCGCCGTGGCGTTCGGGGTCGATGCGGTGGATGCGCAGGCGGTCGTGCCCGCGGTCGCTGGTGACCGCGAGGTCGGCGCGGCCGGACGGCAGGCGCAGTCCGTGCACGAGGTCCACGTTGTTGAACCGGCCGGGTGCGTCGCCCGGGCCGGCGGGCGCGGGCGCCGCGATCGACTGCACCGGCCGCGCGTCGAGGTCGTACACCCGAAGTCCGCCCTGCTTGGCCGTCGCGATCACCAGGCTGCGGGCGGGGTCGGTGGGGTTGCGCCAGATCGCCGGGTCGTCGGCGTCGGCGTTGCCGCCCGCCTCGTCGTCGTAGAGCGTGGGCGTCTCGGCGGTGGGGGTGACGGCCGGCAGGGTGGAGGCGGTGGGTTCGGCGGGTGCTGCGGAGGTGTGCGCGGCGGCCGGGAGGGCGGCGGCGGCCACGAGGACCACGCCCAGGACGGCGGCGGCCGGCCGGCGGGGAGGATGTCTGCTCACCACGCCCTCCTTCATGTCGGGGACATGACGACTTCTCGTTGAGGGTGGAGGCGGCCGGTGACGGCCCGGCGTCCGGCGCACGGCCCTCGGGTGAGCACGCCGCGAACATGTCCGGCGCACGGTCCCGGACGCACGGTCCCGGGCGCACGTCCGTGCACATGGCCGACCTTCGCGGGGAAGGGCAGTATCGATGGTGAGGCGCGAAATCCACCGGTGTGTGCCCCACGACCGCTTTCCGCCCGACCGTGCCGACGGCCCGCCCCGGAGAACCGTCTCGGCGGCCCCGGGATCTGCGGCATCGGCGCAGGAGGTGACACCACCATGAAACTCCCGACCGGGCGTGTCCGGCATTCCGGGGGCCCCGACGGGGCCACGTCGTCCTTCGCGGTGGGCGCGGCCGACGCCGGCGTGCTGCTGCTGCGGCTGGCCGTCGGCCTGGTCCTGGCAGGGCACGGGGCGCAGAAGCTGTTCGGCTGGTTCGACGGCCCCGGCCTGGACGGGGCGGGCCGGGGCTTCTCCCAGCTCGGCTGGGACCCCGGCGTCTTCTACGCGGGCCTGGCGGGGGTCGCCGAGTTGCTGGGCGGGCTGGGCCTTGCCGCCGGGCTGCTGACTCCGCTCTCGGCGGCGGCCTGCGTCGGGGTCATGGTCGGCGCCATGGCGATCGCCCCGGTGATCGGCCTGTGGTCGGCCGCCGGCACCGCCTTCGTCTATCCGATGGTCCTGGCCGTCGGCGCGCTCACCGTCGCCGCCGTGGGACCGCTGCGGCTCTCGCTCGACGCGCGTTTCCCGTGGCGGGACGGCGGCTGGGCCCCGGCGGGGGTCGCCCTGGTCCTGGGGCTCGCGGGGGCGTTCGTCGTCCTGGCGCTGAAGTAGCCGGTGGCGGCCGCGTCGGCGGCCCGGACCGGCCCGGGATCACACGGGCCCCGGCCCGGACCGGACCGATCACACGGGACCCGGCCCGGACCGGGATCACGGCGGCCTCCGGCCGGACGGCAGTGATCGCGGTCGCGGCGGCTGCGAAATAGGGTGTTGGTGCCGTATCACCCGGATATGCGGCGAGCGAACGAATTCCGCCAGACGAGGTGCAGGCGATGTCCGACAGGCGTCCGCGCGCGGCGCGGGCGGGCAAATGGCCGCTACGGGCCGGGCCCGCCCGGCCGGCCGACCCCGCTCCCGAGCAGTCGATGGATCCGCGTGCGGAGCACGAGTCGCCGGAGCCGGCCCCGCTGGAACGCAGCCTCGTGGACGCCGCGCTGTACCGCGACGGGCGCCGGGTGGAGACGCCCGCGTCGCTGGCGGAGATCTACCAGAGGCTCCCCGGAGAACCGGGCACGATGGCCTGGATCGGGCTGTTCCGGCCCTCCCCGGCCCAGCTCTGGGAGGCTGCCGGGCAGTTCGGGCTGCACGAACTGGCCGTCGAGGACGCCATCGTCGCCCACCAGCGCCCCAAGCTGGAGCGGTACGGGAAGACGCTGTTCGTCGTACTGCGCCCGGCCCGCTACCTGGACGACGTCGAGGAGGTGGACTTCGGCGAGATCCATGTGTTCGTCGGCCCGGAGTTCGTCCTCACCGTGCGGCACAGCCAGGCCCCGGACCTGGCGGTCGTCCGCAGCCGGCTGGAGGCGGACCCGGAGCTGCTGGCCCTCGGCCCCGAGGCGGTGCTGTACGCCATCCTGGACGCGGTCGTCGACGGCTACGCCCCGGTGATCGCGGGCCTGCTGCACGACATCGACGAGATCGAGACCGAGGTCTTCCGCGGCGACCCCAGGGTCTCCCGGCGGATCTACGAGCTGTCCCGCGAGGTCGTCGACTTCCAGCGGGCCACCCGGCCGCTGCTGACGATCATGAACGGGCTTCAGGCGGGCTTCCAGAAGTACGGCACGGACGAGGAGCTCCAGCGCTACCTGCGGGACGTCGCGGACCACGCCACCACCGTGGCCGAGCGGGTCAACGGTTTCCGCCAGGCGCTCGGCGACATCCTCACCGTCAACGCGACGCTCGTCTCGCAGGCGCAGAACGAGGAGATGAAGATGCTCGCCGAAGCCGGCCACGCCCAGAACAACGAGATCAAGAAGATCTCCAGCTGGGCCGCCATCCTCTTCGCGCCCACCCTCATCGGCACCGTCTACGGCATGAACTTCGACCACATGGCCGAACTCGACTGGCGTTTCGGCTACCCCTTCGCCCTCGCCCTGATGGCGCTGGTGTGCATCGGCCTGTACCTGGCCTTCAAACGCCGGGACTGGCTGTAGCGCCGGCCCGGTCGCCGTACGCGGCGAAAGCGGGCCGGCCGGCGGGGAGAGTTACCGAGCACGGATCCGGATAACCAGCTCATACAACGGAATTCGGTCCCGGACGCGGCCCGTCCGGCGCACGATGCGTGCCGTTCGGGTGATGTGCCCGGACCGGGCCACCACCACGAATGACGACATACCGGTTGCCTCGTAACTTTGGCGGCGATCGCAATGGTTCAGCGGCATGTCCCGCCGGATCACCACCCCGACTCCATGAGATGTGACCAAGTGAAACGTAGGCGACTGTGGACGGGGGTCGGCGCGGCGGCCGTGGCCGCCGCCGGAACGGCCACGTGGGCCGTCATGACCCCGTCGGAAACCACCGCCGCGGACGGCACGTCCGAGACGGCCGCCCGCACGGCACTCACCGCCGAAGCGCTGCTCCAGGCCGGCCTGCTGCAGGCGCGGCACCAGGACCTCGGCGGGGCCGAAGCCACCTTCCGCCGGGTCCTGGAGATGGACCCGGACAACAAGCTCGCCTGGTACAACGTGGGCGTCGTCGCACATCAGAGCGGCAGGCCCGCCGAGGCGCTCAGGGCCTACGACGCCGCGCTGAAGGCCGACCCCTCCTTCACCTCGGCCCTGTTCAACCAGGCCGTGCTGGTCAAGGCGAGCGACCCCGACCGGGCCATCACGCTGCTGGAACGGACCGTCAGCGTCGATCCGCAAGCCTCCACGGCCCATTTCCAGCTCGGCGAGGCGCTGGCGGGGAAGGGCCGGGACGGCGAGGCGCAGGAAGCCTACCGCCGTGCCGTCGCCGCCGACGCCTCGCTGCACGCCAAGGTACCCGCGAAGTTCAGGGACGCCGCGAGGCCGAGCCCCTCACCCACCACGAGCCCAGGCAGGTAGCCCCCAGATGAAGCCGAACACGACACCGAGGTTCTCCGTCTTCACCCCCAGCCACCGGCCCCGCTTCCTGGACGAGTGCCTGGCGACCCTGCAAGGGCAGTCCAGCTCCGACTGGGAGTGGATCGTCCTGCTCAACAACGGCGCCCGGTGGCGGCCGGAGCGACCGGACGACCGAGTGCGGGTGGAGATCGCGGACGAGGTCAGGGGGGTGGGCGCGGCCAAGCGCAGGGCGTGCGAACTCGCCCGCGGCGAGATCCTCGTGGAACTCGACCACGACGACCTCCTGGCGCGGGACTGCCTGGCGGAGCTGGGGAAGGCGTTCGACGAGCACCCCGAGGCCGTGCTGGCCTACAGCAACACGGCCCAGATCACCGAGGACGGCGGACGCGACGACTCCCGGTTCAACGAGGTCTACGGCTGGCAGTACCAGGACGTGGACGTGGACGGCCGCCGGCTGCTGGCCGCCACGTCGATGGCGCCGACGCCGCACAACGTCTCCTACATCTGGTACGCGCCCAACCACGTGCGCGCCTTCCGCAGGGACGCCTACGACAAGGCCGGCGGATACGACGCCACCCGCACGGTCCTGGACGACCAGGATCTGATGTGCCGTCTGTTCCAGGCCGGGGACTTCCACCACATCGACCGCTGCCTGTACCTCCAGCGCATCCACTCCACGAACACCCAGCGCGACCCCGAGATCAACGCACGCATCCAGCGCGAGACGGTGGCGCTGTACGACAAGTACATCGAGGCCAACGCCCTCGCCTGGACGCAGCGCCGCGGACTGCTCGCCCTGGACCTCGGCGCCGCCCACCGCAAGCCGCCCGGCTACCTGGGCGTGGACCAGTACCCGGGGGAGGCCGTGGACATCGTCGCGACCCTGCCCGATCGGCTGGACCTGCCGGACGACTCCGTCGGCCTGATGCGCGCCGTCGACTTCCTGGAGCACGTGCCCGCCAAGGTTCCGCTGATCAACGAGCTGTACCGGCTGCTCGCGCCGGGCGGCATGCTCCTGACCATGACGCCCAGCTCCGACGGCCGCGGCGCCTACCAGGACCCGACCCACGTCGCGTTCTACAACGAGAACTCGTTCTGGTACTACACCGACAACCAGTACCGCGCCTTCGTCCCCGAGATCGAGGCACGGTTCCAGAACTCCCGCCTGGTCACGTACTTCCCGACCGACTGGCACTCCAAGAACCGCATCTCCTACGTCGTGGCCAACCTCATCGCCATGAAGGACGGCGCGGCCCGCTGCGGCGGGCCGCTGAAGGTCTGAGCGCCCGGCCCGAGGACGGCGTTCCCCGCGCCCCGACCGGGCGCGGGGTGCGGCGACGGCCGGCCACCGGTGGCGGCCGGCCACCAGAGAACGCGCGGAGCGCCCGGGGCTCCCGGGGCTCCCGGCGGTTCAGGCCGGGAGCCCTCGCCGTGCCCGCCCGGCGGCGCCGCCCAGGCGGGGCGGGGCGTCCCGTGCCCTCGACGCCGCCGGACCGCGGCGGTCAGCCGACCGCCCGGGCCGCCGCGGCCAGCTCCGCGAACCCGGGTGTTCCCAGTGCCGTGGACAGCTGGTCGTCCCACCGCAGCTGGGACGGGACACCGGCACGGGACCAGCCGTCGTGCCCCAGCACCCCGAACGCCGGCCGCGGCGCGGGCCGGGGGAAGGCCGCCGCACCCACCGGGCGGATCCGCTCCGGGTCGAGACCGCTCAGCCGGAAGGTCTCGTGGGCCAGCCCGTACCAGGTGGTTCGGCCGGCCGCCGTGCCGTGGTAGACGCCCGCCGGGGCCCGGCCGGTGAGGGCGGCACGGCCCAGCGCCGCCAGCTGCCGCGCGAGCGCGCGGGACCATGTCGGCTGGCCGTGCTGGTCCGCGACCACGTCCAGCGTCTGGCGCCGGCAGGCGAGTTCGAGCATCGTCCGGACGAAGTTGCGCCCGTGGGCGCCGTACAGCCAGGCCGTGCGCACGGTGTAGCCGGTACCGGGCAGAAGCTCGGCCACCGCGCGCTCCCCGGCCAGCTTGCTCCGGCCGTAGGCGTTGACCGGGGCGGTCGGCGCGCCCTCGGGGTACGGGTGCCCGGCGTCGCCGGAGAAGACGTAGTCGGTGGAGACGTGCAGCAGGACGGAGCCGCTGCCCGCGCAGGCGCGTGCCAGATGGCGCACGCCGGTGCCGTTGACCGCGGTCGCGGCCTCCTCGGCGTGCTCGGCCGCGTCGACGTCCGTCCACGCGGCGCAGTTGACGACCACATGGTGGCCGGCGGCGGCCGCGTGCACGGCCACCCGGTCGGCGATGTCCAGCTCGCCTCGGGTCAGCCCGGTCGCCTTCGCTTCGGGGTCGGCGGCGAGTTCGGCCAGCATGTCCCGGCCGAGCATCCCGCCCGCCCCGGTGACCAGCCAGCGGGTGGTCACCGCAGCTCCGCCCGGGCCCTGAGCGGCTCCCACCAGGACCGGTTGCCGCGGTACCAGGCGACGGTGGCGGCCAGCCCTTCGGCGAAGGGGACCAGCGGCGCGTAGCCGAGCTGCTCCCGGATCTTGGAGTCGTCGAGCGAGTAGCGCAGGTCGTGGCCCTTGCGGTCGGCCACGTACTCGACGCGGTCCCAGTCCGCGCCGACGGCGTCCAGCAGTAGTCCGGTGAGCTTGTGGTTGCTGACCTCGGTCCCGCCGCCGATGTGGTAGACCTCTCCGGCCTTCCCCCCGCGCAGGGCGAGTTCGATGCCCCGGCAGTGGTCGGAGACGTGCAGCCAGTCCCGGATGTTGCGGCCGTCCCCGTAGAGGGGGATCGAACGCCCCTCGATCAGGCGGGTGATGAAGAGCGGGACGACCTTCTCGGGGAACTGGTGGGGCCCGTAGTTGTTGGTGCACCGGGTGACGACCGCGTCCAGGCCGTGCGTGCGGTGGTAGGCGAGCACGAGCAGGTCGGCGGCGCTCTTGGAGGCGGAGTACGGCGAGTTGGGCGCCAGCGGGGACGTCTCCGTCCACGAGCCCTCGCTGATGGAGCCGTACACCTCGTCCGTCGACACGTGCAGGAACCGTCCCACGCGGTGGCGGAGCGCCGCGTCCAGCAGGACCTGGGTACCGACGACGTTGGTGCGGACGAACGGGCCCGCCCCCTCGATCGACCGGTCCACGTGCGACTCGGCCGCGAAGTGCACGACGGCGTCATGGCCCGCCGTCACCTGGTCGACGGTGTCGGGGTCGCAGATGTCGCCGCGGACGAACCGGTACCCGGGGTGCCGGGCCACCTGTGCCAGGTTCGCCTCGACTCCGGAGTACGCGAGGCTGTCGAGGACCGTGATGCGCGCCGTCGGGTCGGCGTCCAGCAGCCGCCGGACGTACTCCGAACCGATGAAGCCGGCGCCGCCGGTGACGAGGGTGCGCATGGTTCTCCGCCGCTCTCCGCGGCCGGGGCTCCCGGCCTGGCTGGAAGACGCTTCCTAGGGACGGTGTGCGGGATCGGCGGGGCGGTGCCCCGGAGCCGAGGCTCCGGGGCACCGCCCGACCGGACTTTGCGGATCCCTCACGGCGTGGTGTCGGCGCACACCACGTAGGCGGTGATGACGTTGCCCCCCACGGGGTCCTGTGCCACTACCTGCCAGCCGAAGGGCGGGTCGCCGATCGGAACGCTCGACTGCGCGTCCACGACGTCGGGCACTCCCTCGGGAACCTCGAAACCGCCTCCCGTGGCGATGTCCCCGGGGTCGCACTCCACCACCGAGATCGGGGCCGGCTCGCCGACCCTGACGTAGGCTCCGAAGATCCCGGAATCGCCCTGGGGGCCCTGCGGGCCGGTCTCGCCCTGGTCGCCCTGGTCGCCCTGGGGACCCTGCGGGCCGGTCTCGCCCTGGTCGCCCTGCTCGCCCTGGGGACCCTGCGGGCCCGTGTCCCCCTGGTCGCCCTGCTCGCCCTGGGGACCCTGCGGGCCCGTGTCCCCCTGCTCGCCCTGCTCACCCTGGGGACCCTGCGGGCCCGTGTCCCCCTGCTCACCCTGCGGGCCCTGGGGACCCTGCGGACCGCGCTTGCCCTGCTTGCCCCTCGGACCCCGGTCACGGTCGGCCTCGGCCGTGACGGTACCGTTCGGCCCCGGCAGGCCCAGGCTGTGCTCGGTACCCGACCGCTCGATCGCGTCGGCCACGGCCGCGGTGCTGGGGACGAAGTTGAGCACCACGGCCAGGGTGCCCGCGGAGACCATCGTGACGGTCTTCATGCGGGAGCTTCGGATGGTTTTACGGCTCACCAGAGAACCTTCCTCACGGAGTGTTGGGAGTGAACGAACGGCAAGCGCACGGACTCGAGGGGCGGGTCGATTCGCGTACGAGTCACTTCGCCCGTCGCCACGGACCATCCTTCACACGCCGGGATCCTATGATCACGAAGCAGTTCGCGACGCTCCCGAAGATCACCCGAGCAGCGGCGAAGCCGGATCCGCCAGGCCGCGGGTCCACGGGTCCGCGGGTCCGCGCACACAGTTCTCCGGCGAAGGACTCAGCGGGCCGGCGCGCCCGCGGGCGCCGCCCCGCGGCTGCCGGGCTCCGCCTCCCGCAGGCGCCGGCGGTACTCGGCGCACGCCCCGTGGCAGGGCAGCAGCCCCAGCCGTTCGGCCTCCGCCAGCGTGGGAGCGGCCGCGTCCTTGTCCGACAGTCGCGGGGTGAGGCCCCGGGGCCAGTCGACGGCCAGCTCGGGGTCGAGTGGATGGATCCCGAACTCCCGCTCCGGCGCGTACGGTTCGGAACAGAGGTAAACCACGGTGGAGTCCTCGTCCAGCGCCATGAACGCGTGGCCCAGCCCCTCCGAGAGGTAGACGGCACGGTGCTCGCGGTCATCGAGCCGAACGGCTTCCCAGGTGCCGAACGTCGGCGAACCGGTGCGGAGGTCGACCACCACGTCGAGCACGGCGCCGCTGACACAGGTGACGTACTTCGCCTGCCCCGGCGGGACCGCCGCGTAGTGGACGCCCCGGAGGGTGCCGCGCACCGAGCGGGAGCAGTTCGCCTGTCCGAGCGGCATCGTGTGGCCGGTCACCGCACGGAACCGGTCCTCCCTGAACCACTCGTGGAAGCGGCCCCTACGGTCCTCGAACACCCGGGGGGTGTCCACCCAGGCCCCTTCGATGCCCAGCGGTCTCATGTCCTGCCTTCCTTTCGGACACGGCGCGCAGGGGACGGCTCCCCGTGCGCGGTCACACGGCGGCGGGCTCCGGCAGCAGCGGCTCCCGCCCGCGCGGCCCGCCGCCGGGCTGGTTGACGACGGAGCACCGGGTGCCGTCGAGCAGTTCCAGCAGATACCGGCCGTAGCCACTCCTGAGCAGTGGCCGCGCCAGGGCGCGGAGCTGGTCGTCGTCGATCAGGCCGGCCCGCCAGACCGCCTCCTCGACGCAGCCGACCTTGAGACCCTGGCGCTCCTCGATCACCCGTACGAACTCGGATGCCTGGACCATGGAGGCGAAGGTGCCGGTGTCCAGCCATGCCGTGCCCCGGTCGAGTTCGGTGACGCGCAGTTCACCGGCTTCGAGGTACTCCCGGTTGACGTCGGTGATCTCCAGCTCGCCACGGGAGCTGGGGCGCAGACCGCGCGCGATGTCGACGACCCGGTTGTCGTAGAAGTACAGGCCGGGCACGGCGTACCGCGACCTGGGCCTGGCCGGCTTCTCCTCGATCGACAGCGCCCGGCCGTGTTCGTCGAACTCCACCACGCCGTAGGCCGAGGGGTTGGCGACCTGGTAGGCGAACACCCGGCCGCCCCTCGGCGCCCCGCCGTGCGCGAGCCGGGTGCCGAGACCACTGCCGTGGAAGATGTTGTCGCCCAGGATCAGGGCCACCGGTTCGCCCTCGATGAATTCGGCGCCCAGCAGGAAGGCCTGGGCGATGCCTTCCGGCGCGTCCTGGGTGGCGTAGTCGATCCGGAGGCCCAGTGGGCTCCCGTCGCCGAGCAGCCGGCGGAACTGCTCCCGATCCCCGGGGGCCGTGATGACGAGGATCTCGCTGACCCCGGCCATGACCAGAGTGGAAAGCGGATAGTAGATCATCGGCTTGTCGAACACCGGCAGGAGCTGCTTGGAAACCGAAAGGGTCAGCGGCCAGAGCCGCGAGCCGGTGCCGCCGGCCAGGAGAATCCCACGCATGACCTCACCATAGGGCGAATCGGTAGCCGCACCCGCGCCTGCCACACGGAGACCGGTTCGGGCACCGTCAATTCCCCATCAGATCCAGTGCGTGCCGGACCGACAGGGCGCAGAGGAAGAGCCGCCGGGAGATCTCGGCGGCGATCAGATCGCGCACCGCACCGGAGGGATGGACGAGAACGATGTTCCGGTCATGGCGTTTCCAGGAGAGGAAGAGTTCGAGCAACTCGTGGTCGCATTCGGTGATTTCGTCGCAGTCGACCACGAGTCGCGAGTATCCCGACTTCACGGCGACGGTCAGCATCAACCGCAGGGGATAGAGGTTCTCCCGGTCGACCGCTCCTCTGAGCGCGATGACCAGGGTGCGGTCGATGGTCCGGCAGTACGAGATGGCCGGCGGGTCGTTCCACCGCCCGGGACCGCCGCACGGGCCGTGGTCGCGGCTGTCCGAATGCACCGCGACCGACTCTGCGACGCCCATGCCTCTGTACCCCTTCGCGGTGTGCCGCCCGAATGCCGCTCTACAACTACCGCAAAAGTAGCGGGAAATACACCCGGGCTACGATCCCTACAGGTGACTGCGACCGGCCCCGTTCGGCTGCGGCGGAGATCTGCTTTCCGTATTTACCGTCACCGCCGCCGGCGCGGTCGCCGCCGGGAGACGTGTCCATCGGCGCGGAACGTCGTTTTGCCGTCGATGAATTCTTCCGATGCCGCACCGGCACCCCGGCCCCGGCCCCCGGGTCCGGCAGCCGCCCCGGTCCCCCACGCCGGGGTCCTGGCGTGGGCGCGCCGTCCCGGCCCCGAGCGGTCCCTGCCGCGCCGTCACGCTCCGGGCGGGTCCTCCCCGACACCGCTGTACGGGCAACTGGTGTCCGAGTGGCGGGCGCGCGGCGCGATGCTGCCGGGCGCCCGCGATCCGCAGTGGGACCGGCTCACCTCGCTCCACGCGTTCGAGGAGGACACCCGGCGGACGCTCCGCATGCTCCGGCTCGAGCGCGACCCCCTGCCGGCACCGCCCGAGGCCGGAGCCCGGGTGCCCGCCGGGAACACCGGCAACACCGGGCACCACCCGGCCGTGTACGGCGCCGCCGCGCACCTGCCGGGGCCGCGCCGGGACACGCCCGGGAATCCCCGTCCTCGCGGCTACGACCGTGAATCGTGAAAACTTGAGCCATTGGAGCTCATCGTGTGAATTCTTCGTCAACCGCGAGTCCCGGACCCGGGCCAAGCGTTTGTGCGTATGTGGAACCGCGTGAGTTGTGGGAAAGAAACACAGTCCTTGCGAATGCCTTCTGCACCAGTGACGACCGGGTGCGGCTCGCACAGAGCGCACTCGACGAGGCCCAGGCCGATCGTACGAGGATGCTGGCCGCATTCGCGGTGGTCGTCGGCGACGACGGGACCGTCGCCGGCATGATGGGCCTGCCGGAACGCGAGGTCAGGGTTGCCCGCAGGACAGTCGGCCGGGAGGGCGCTCGCACCGTCGCGGCAAATCTGCTGACACGAATGTCGGATCAGTCCTCCGATACGGGCGGGGAACCCGCGCAGGCGACCTCGGAGACCCCGGCGTCTTTTCCCCGGGCGGAGTCGGCCGCGGCACCGGCCCCGGCTCCGCCCGCGTCCCCCTGCACCACCGCCCAACCGCTCCAGCAGACCGGCGGCTATTCGATTCCGGCGGCCGAGGAGCAGACCTGGGCCGAACCGGTCCAGCCCGTTCCGCCCGCCCAGCCGGCGGGTCCCGTCTGGTCCCCTTCGATGGATTCCGTTCTGGTGTGGAGCTGGCACTCGGGGCTGGATCTCCAGGTCGTCGCGAACGAACTGGGTCTGGAACTGCGCACGGTTCTCCAGCGCGTACAGACCCTCGCCGCGGAGGGCCAGCTCGTAAAAGCCGACCAGGTCGTGCCGCGGGACTACATGAACGGCTCACGGGACCATTCGGCGCCTTCGAGGGACTACTCGACCGGATCGCGGGACTACTCGACCGGTTCGAGGGAGTATTCGGGCCGGCATCGCAGGCACCGGGAACCGATGGAGTTCTCCGACACCGGATCGTTCGGTCTGGGCGGACTGTTCTCCAGCGCTTCCTGGTCCTGAGCGCCTACCGCCGCCCGCGGGTGCCGCGGCCCGGCGGAGGCAGCCGTCCCGGGACGGCGCCGCCTGCCCGCGGGGGCCCCTCGCAGATGCTGCCGCCGGCCGGCGCTCGGCGCAGGATGGAGGCATGGACCGGGACCTCACGGCCGTCAGCCTTCCCGGGCGCCTCGCCGGACCGGGCGAGGGGATCAGCCTCGAGGAGCTGGCCCTCGCCGCCCGCAACCACGGAATGCCGCTGGAGGCACTCCGGTACCCGCTGACGCCCCCCGGGCTGCACTACGTCCTCGTCCACTACGACATCCCCGCAGCCGTGGCCGCCGACTGGCGGATCACCGTGGGCGGACTGGTGCGGACGGCACTGCGGCTGGACCCGGCGGACCTCAGGGCGTTCCCGCCCGTCACGCTCCGCGTCACGATGGAGTGCGCCGGGAACGGGCGGGCCCGGCTCACTCCCCGGCCGGTGAGCCAGCCGTGGCTGGTGGAGGCGGTGGGCACCGCGGAGTGGACCGGCGTCCCGCTCAGGGTGCTGCTGCGGGAGGCGGGAGTGGAGCCGGGCGCCGTCGAGGCGGTGTTCACCGGCGCCGACCACGGGGTCGAGCGCGGCGTCGAGCAGGACTACCGCCGCAGCCTGCCGCTGGGCGTGGCCCTGGGCGGCGACCCGGAGGTGCTGGTCGCCTACGCGATGAACGGGGAGCCGCTGCCGCCCCAGCACGGACATCCCGTGCGGCTGGTCGTACCGGGCTGGTACGGCATGGCCCAGGTGAAGTGGCTGTGCGACATCAGCCTGACCGGCACACCCTTCACCGGGTTCCAGCAGGCGGTCGCATACCGCTACCGGAACGCGGCGGACGACCCCGGCGAGCCGGTCACCCGCATCGCGCCCCGCGCCCTGATGATCCCGCCGGGCTTCCCCGACTTCATGTCCCGCACCCGGGTGCTGCGCCCGGGCCGGACCGGGCTGGAGGGCCGCGCCTGGTCCGGCCGCGCCCCCGTCACACGGGTGGAGGTCAGCACCGACGACGGACGCACCTGGCACGACGCGGCGCTCGACGCGGCGGAGGGCGGCGTCTGGGCCTGGCGCCACTGGCACACGGCGTGGACGGCCACCCCCGGCAGCCATGTCCTCGCCGTCCGGGCCACCGACGGCGACGGCCGCACCCAGCCCCTCGACCAGCCGTGGAACCGGGGCGGATTCGGGAACAACCTGGTGCAGCGGATCCCGGTCGAGTGCCTGCCCGGGGGCGGATGACGCCCGCCCGGGCCCCGACTTGCGGAGGGGGCCGCCATGGGGTTGGTTCGAAGGAGAACCCCTGTTGGGGGTGAGCCAGTGCTGTTCACCGATCGCGTCGACGCGGGGCAGCGCCTCGCCGGGGCCCTCGGGCATCTGCGGGAGGCCCGTCCCGTGGTGCTGGGGCTGCCCAGAGGCGGGGTTCCGGTGGCCTTCCAGGTGGCGCGGGCCCTGGGCGCGCCGCTGGACGTGATCGTCGTGCGCAAGCTGGGCGTGCCGTACCACCGGGAGCTGGGGTTCGGAGCCATCGGCGAGGGCGGCGTACGGATCATCAGCGACGACATCGTCCACCGGGGCCGAGTCTCCGAGAAGGACGTCGCCTCCGTGGAGCGCGCGGAGGCCGCCGAACTCAGCAGGCAGGCGAGGCGGTTCCGGGCGGACCGGCCGCGCGTCGGCATCGAGGGCCGGACCGCGATCGTCGTGGACGACGGGATCGCCACCGGGGCCACGGCCGCGGCGGCCTGCGAGGTCGTCCGTGCGCAGGGGGCGGCCAGGGTGGTGCTCGCCGTGCCCGTCGCACCGCCGGACGCGGTGTCCTGGCTGCGTACCCGGGCGGACGAGGTGGTGTGCCTGTCGACACCGCGGTCGTTCTCGGCGGTCGGGGAGTGGTACCGGGACTTCTCGCAGACCCCGGACGAGGAGGTCGTCGCGCTGCTGGCCCGGTCGGCCGCCGACCCCCCGGAAGCCGTCAGGTCCGTGGACGTCGAGGCGGAGGCGGGCCGGGTGCGGCTCTCAGGGGAGCTGGCCCTGCCGCAGGACACCGCCCCGGTGGTGATGTTCGCCCACGGTTCCGGGAGCAGCCGGCACAGCCCGCGGAACCGGGCGGTGGCGAAGGCCCTCAACGCGGCCGGTCTCGGCACCCTGCTGTTCGATCTGCTCACCGAGCCGGAGGCCGCCGACCGCCGGAACGTGTTCGACATCGCGGTGCTGGCCGACCGGCTCTCGGGGGCCACCCGCTGGCTGCGGACCCGCACCCCCTGGCCCATCGGCTACTTCGGGGCGTCCACCGGCGCCGCCGCGGCGCTCTGGGCGGCGTCGAGCGCCGGTCCGGAGGTCGCCGCCGTCGTCTCGCGGGGAGGCCGACCCGACCTGGCAGGCTCCCGGCTGCCCGGCGTGCACGCCCCGACGCTGCTGATAGTCGGAGGTCGTGACACGACCGTTCTCGACCTCAACCGCCAGGCGGAGTCCGCGTTGCGCTGCGAGTGCCGACTGGCCGTGGTCCCGGGGGCGACACATCTCTTCGAGGAGCCGGGAGCCCTCGAAGAGGTCTCGGCCCTGGCCCGCGACTGGTTCACGGTGCACCTGGCGCCGCGGAAGGGGTAGGGACCGCGTGGCGCCCGGGAGCGTCCCGGCGGCGGGGGTTCAGCGGTCCGGCCCGCCGTCCCGGCCCGCCGTGCCGTAGCCCGACGAGCAGCCCGAGGAGCGGCCCGGCCGGACCGGGAGAGCCGGCACCCCCGGCCGAACGGCCGCTCCCGCTCCCGTTCCCCGGCCTGCCCTGACGGTCGCGGGACCGGCACCTCGGGAACTCAGCTGGTCCAGAAGTCCCACCAGCGGGTGAGCACCAGCATGCCGACGGCCCCGGTCCACGCGATCGGCGGCAGCCAGCCGAACTCCCGCAGGCCGGCCCGCAGACGGGCCGGGGCCGGCAGCATCCGGTGCCCGACGGTGTGCCCGGTCACCCGGCAGAACAGGACGATCGTGGCGACCCAGGCGAGGCAGCACCACAGGCAGAGGGCACCGATCCGGTAGAGCGACTGGAACTGCAGCCAGGTGCAGAAGACGGCGCCGAGGAGGGCACCCCCGTTGAGCGCGAGCCAGAACCAGCGCCGGTACCGGGCACCCGCCAGCAGCCCGGCGCCGACCGCGGTCACCACGGCGTACGAGACGAGCCCGAGCATCGGGTTCGGGAAGCCGAAGACGGCCGCCTGTTCGCTCTCCATGATGCTCCCGCACGACACCACGGGATTGAGGCTGCACCCGGGGGTGAAGCCCGGATCCTCCAGCAGCCGGAACTTGTCGAGCGTGATGGCCCAGGAGGCGAGCAGTCCGGCCGCACCCGTGAGCACGAGCATCAGGGCGAAGCCGCGGCTCGCGCCCACCTCGGCCGCGGGAGCGGCGTGCGACGCCGTCACGGAGCGCGGGGCGCGCGTCCTGGCTCGGGTTCCCATGTCTCTCCTGACTTCCTCTCCGGTGGTCCCGGTCGGCTCCCACCGGATTCCGCCCGGCCGGATCGGATCGATCCGGTCTCGTCGGACTCCGCCCTTGCAGTGCGCCCGGTGCAGTGCGCCCGGCTTCCGTCCGTCGGGGTTCCGTCCGACGGGGTTCCGTCCGGCCGCGTTCCGTCCGGCCGATTCGCCTGCCCGCCGCCACCTGGGCCGATGCGCACACGCAGTAACCGCGACCCCGCTCGGCACGACGGATCGTCAGATCCGGACTAACGTCACCGGTGTCCTCAACCCCCTGCAAAGGAGGCCACCGTGAAGCTGACGCTTCCTCACCCGGCGGCGGCCGACGCCGTGGGTGCCGGAATACGACGCAGGCTCGCCGGGACTGCCCGGGGGGACGCGCACCACGCGCCCTCCCGCCCGGCGAGCGCTTTCCGGCAGCTCTGACCAGCAAGGCGTGAACCGGGCCCGGCCGGCGGTCGTACCGCCGTCAGCCGGGCCTCTTGCCGCCCGACGGGCGCTCAGCCCCGGAGCTGACGGACCGGCAGCAGGCAGTGCGCCGACGACGACAGCACCGCCTCGTCCCCGACGAACTCCCGCAGCCGGTCCTCCGTGACCGGGACCCCGGGCGCGGCGTCCGGCCATGGCCGCGTGGCGAAGATGAAGTACACATGGCCCCGATCCCCGACCGCGGCCAGCCACTCCGGCGGCACCGCGCACTGCGCGGTCAGATGAGGCATCGTCAGCACGGCCTGGCCCGCCTCCACCAGCAGTGTGACGGGAAGTCCGGTGGAATCGGCGGCATCCACGTATTCCCCCCCGACCGGCAGACCCACGGCGTCCAGCAGCTCCCGGGCGGCGGTCCCGGTCCCCTCCGGTCCGCCGGCGCCGTCCCCGAGCGAATAGGCCAGCAGGAAGGGCATGTCGCGCTCGTCGTCGGGGTGCTCACCGCTCCAGGCGATGACGACGAGGGTGCCCAGTCGGGCCGGGCTGATGGCGCGTAGCGCGCTGGGGGTGGAGGTCACATCCGGGACCATAGCGACTCGGCGGAACCATTCGGGCGCCCTTGTCACACGCGCGGGGGAGCCCGGCGCCCGATTAGCCCGAAGGGGTCGCACTCGCTCATCCGTGCGCAGGCCCGCCGCACCCCGGTGGACCGCCGGGCCTGCTGAGCCCACTGGGACCATTGGGACCACTGGGACCGCTGAGACTGCCAGGGCAGGCCGGGCAGGCCGGGCAGGCGGGACGGCCTCAAGTGCCGGGGCAGCCGGAACGGGGCCGGACGGTCCGCAGGCCCGGCGGATCCACCACCGGGCCTGCGGGGTCGTGCGGGTACGCGGTCAGGAACCCAGCGGGAGGCCGCCGAGGAGCTGCTGGGGGGCACCCGCCTTGTTCTTGTTCAGTTCGTCGGTGGTGCGCTGGACCGTGTGCAGCAGCGAGCCGTCCTGCTCCGTGTCCAGCGTCCTGTTCGCGAGGGGCTCCACGGCGCCCGTGGTCTCGCTCGCCACGATGCCCAGCGCGCCGTTCAGGCTGGTCGGAGCGAGCTCGGAAGCGGCGAAAGCCGGGGCCGAGGCGCCCGCGGCGACCAGCGAGCCGGCGACGACGGCGGCGACCTTCATGGGCTTCATCAGTGAATCTCTCCTTCGGCGACGCGTATCGCGTACACAAGTGACGGAATTGTTCAGAGGCATTGCGGATGCCCGGTGTGCCCTCTCGTACCGTCCGGCATGCCCTGCCCCGCCCTGCTGTTCTGTGCTGCTACGTGTTCTGTAACGACCCGTCATCCGGCCGGAAACTCCGAAGGCCGGGGATTCCTCCGGCCCCACCCGAATGAAGCCCCCGTTCGGATTCCGCTTCCGGATCGCTCCCGGTCCTGCGGTCACCGTGCGGTCACCGTGCGGTCGGCCCGGTCCCGGAACCGGCCGGGGGCGCACCGCGGAGGGGCGGCGCGGATGGCCACGCAAGAGGGCCGCCCCTCCCTGCCGCGGCGGGAAGGACGGCCCGAGACGCCTGTACGGGCGGTCAGTCGTTGACGCAGGCGTTGCCGAAGGTCGGGTTCAGCAGGGCGACGACGTTGACGGTGTTGCCGCAGACGTTCACCGGGACGTGAACCGGGACCTGGGCCACGTTGCCGGAGAGCACTCCCGGCGAGTTCGCCGCTGCGGCCTCCGCACCGCTGTCGGCGGCGGCGATGCCGGTGGAACCCGCAACAGCGGCGGCGGCGAGGGTGGACAGGACGAAAGCCTTCGCGGTACGCGACATGGAGAAGCACTCCTTGGTCAAGGTGTTTCAGTGGCCGTGCGTTACTGCCCGGTCCGATGGTTCAACGGCAGCGAGGTCTGCCGGGTTGTGCGGCCGAAGGAGTGAACAACCGCTCGGCCCGCGGGGGTGCGGGCGTCCGGCGGCGTGTGCCGCCGGACGCCCCGGTGTGTCAGAGGTTGGCGCAGGTGTTGCCGAAGGCCGGGTTCAGCAGACCGACGACGTTGACGGTGTTGCCGCAGACGTTCACCGGAACGTGGACCGGCACCTGGACCACATTGCCGGAGGCGACACCGGGCGAGCCAACGGCGGCACCCGTAGCGCCGCTGTCCGCGACGGCCGCGCCCGCACCGCCCATGACCAGGGCGACGCCCGTGCCCGCAAACGCCACCGACTTCGCGATTCGCTTCATCATTGATTTCCTTCCGGGGGGTTACCGATGCGGCGTAACCATCAACGAGGGAACCCGGAGTCCGGACACGCCGGGATGCCAAAAGGGCTAATCCGCGCCCTGGCCAAGTGCCCGGACGCGGAAGGACCGGTCCGGCACCGGAATGGGGCTAGAGTCACCTCTCGCGCCGGCTCCGCAGAGAGCGCACGAAGCTGCCCCCCACCGGACCGCTCATGTGAATAGCCTTGGATATGAACCGGAATCGACGATCCGTGCGGCGTGCTGAGTTCCGGCAGCAGCCGGATCACTTTCCGACGCCCCGTGCACCGGAATTCCCACCCCGTCTTACGGCCGGAGGGACCGCCGACCGGGGCGGCGGTCCCTCCGCGCGCCCACCGTCCGGGCCGGGCCGGCCTGCCGTGCTCCATGTCGTCCAGCAGACCGACGGCGGAATGGCCCGGGTCGTCCTGGACCTGGTGGCCCATCAGATCCGCGGCGGTGTCCCGGTGGCGGTGGCGTGCCCGGGCGGCGGCATGCTCGCGGAGGCCGTCCGGGGGCTCGGCGGCGGAGTCCACCGGTGGCGGGCGGGGAAGAGGGTCGGCCCGCTGCTGGCCTGGGAGGTGGGCCGGCTCGCCAGGATCGTGGCGGCGTCGAGCCCGCTTCTGGTGCACGCTCACGGTCCCAGGGCCGGGCTGGCCGCCCGGCTCGCCGTGCGCGGCCGGCTCCCCACCGTCTTCCAGCCGCACGTCTGGTCCTTCGAGGTGGCCGGCGGTTTCCTGGCCGGCCCGGCCCGCCGCTGGGAGCGGTACGGAGCCCGCTGGGCGGCCCGGATCGTCTGCGTCAGCGAGACGGAGCGGCTCAAGGGTGTGGCGGCCGGCGTCGAGGCGCTGTGGGCCGTCGTCCCGAACGGCGTGGACACGGAACGGTTCCGGCCGCCGGCCGAGGACGTCCGACCGGACCTCCCCCCGCTGGTGGCAGATCTGCCCGGGTCCGCGCCGCTGGTGGTGTGCGTGGGGCGGCTGTGCCACCGGAAGGGTCAGGACGTGCTGCTCGCGTCGTGGGAGCAGGTCCTGCGCAGGGTGCCGAACGCCCGCCTGGTCCTGGTCGGCGACGGACCGGGCGCCGACGCGCTACGGGCGGCCGCTCCGGTGTCCGTCCGGTTCGCGGGCGACCAGGCGGACGCCGCACCCTGGTACCGGGCCGCCGACCTGGTCGTCGTCCCGTCCCGCCGGGAGAGCATGGCACTGACTCCGCTGGAGGCGATGGCCTGCGGCCGGCCGGTCGTGGTCACGGATGTCGCCGGGACGCGGGAGAGCCTGCCCCCGGGACACGCGCTGTTCTGCACCACGCCGGTGCAGGATCCGCACGCCCTGGCCACTGCCGTGGGAGACCTGCTGCTCAACGGCCCGCTGCGCGGGACGCTCGGCCGCCAGGGCCGGCAGCACGTCCTCGCCGCCCACGACGTACGCCACAGCGCGTCCGCGATCGCGGACGTCTACCGCGAGCTGCCGGCCACCCGGGCCGCAGTCGGCGGCCCGGCGGCACGCTGACGACCACCCGCCCGCGCGAGGGCTGCCCGGGCGGGACCGGCGAACGGGTGCAGGACCCCTCCTCCGCGGCGCGCCCTCCCGGACCCGGCACGGCGCGCTCCGCGTCCCCGAAGGCGCACCGGCCGTCACCGCAGCTCACGGATCCGCACCGCAGCTCACGGATCCGCCGGCCGGGCCCTGGACGCACCACGGCCCCGGAAGCACCGGGGCCCCGGCGTCCGGTCCCGGCCCCGGACCCGGACCCGGACCGGACGGAAAACGCCCCCGGCCGGGAGAGTCCGATGAGAGAACTCCCCCGGCCGGGGTTCACACGGGCGGCGCGGTCACTCAGCGACGCGCGGCAGCCGTCCCGCGGCGGTACAGCAGAGCGCCGCCGGCCAGCAGTCCGACCGCGGCGGCACCGGCCGCCAGGGTGCCGGCGTTGCCGCCGGTCTGGGCCAGCTGGTCCGTGGTCGAGGAGTCGCCGACCGGGGTGTCCACGCCCGGGACCAGGACCTCCGGGGCCTCGGGAACCTCGGGGGTGACCGGGGTCTGGGGAATCTCCGTCTCGGGGACCTCCGGGGTCTCGGGAACCTCGGGGATCTCCGGCGTCTCCGGGTTCTCGGGGATGACCGGGGTCTGGGGAACCTCCGTCTCGGGGACCTCCGGGGTCTCGGGAACCTCGGGGATCTCCGGCGTCTCCGGGTTCTCGGGGATGACCGGGGTCTCGGGAACCTCCGGCGTCAGCGGCGTCCGGCCCGGGCCGTTGGCGCAGGCGTTGCCGCCGGCCGGGTTCAGGGCGGCGATGACGTCGATGGTGTTCCCGCAGGCGTTGACCGGGATGTCCGCCGGAACCTGGACGTTGTTGCCGGAGGCGACGCCCGGGGAGCCGACCGCGGAACCGTCCGCCGACGCGCCACCGGATCCCGCCGCGCCCCCGTCGGAGGTGTTGGCGCAGGCGTTGCCGAACGCAGGGTTGAGCACCCCGACGACGTTCAGCGAGTTGCCGCAGACGTTGACCGGCACGTGCACGGGCGCCTGGACGTTGTTCCCGGACAGCACGCCGGGCGAGTTCGCGGCCTCGGCGTCGGCCTGGGAGTCGGCGCTGGCGTACACACTGGTCAAGGACAGAATTCCGGTGGCCGCAGCGGCCGTCAGGATTCCCTTGCTGATGACCTGTCGCATGTTGTTGTTCTTCCCGCTTTCGCTTCGCGAGCCGATCCCGGAGCGGTGCCGCAGGACACGCCCCGGACCGACGGAGAACGACCCTTCAGGACTGTATGCGAGGACTGGGTTTCAGTCGTTCACACAGAGGTTGCCGAACGCAGGGTTCAGCACGGCGATGAGATTGACGGAGTTGCCTCAGGCATTCACCGGAACATGCACGGGAATCCGGACGACGTTCCCGGAGAACACTCCCGGCGAGCCGGACGCGACACCGGTCGCGCCGGAGTCCGCGAACACCGGCGAGGCAATCCCCATGGCCATCACCAGTCCCGCCAGCACCATCGTGGTCTTTCTGGACTTCATATCGGATTCCCCTACCGATCGGCGGCCCGAGGAGTGCCGTGGAACTCCGCGGAATTCCGTGGAAATCCACGGGAAGTCCCGGCAGTACCCCGGCGCCCTGCCAACGAGCCGCACCGACCGAGGAAACCCCTGTGCCGCCCGGGAGTCCGGGCAGTTCACTCGGATGCACGCCGGCCCCGAGAACCGGGCCGGAGTGGGCGTCAGCCGTTGCCCTCGCCGTTGCCCGAGAGCACCGGGATGTCGTCGAGGATGTGCGACAGCGGCTCGTCGCCCTTGGCCTGGGTCGAGTTCTCGACACACTGCTGGTTCTGCGGGTTCGACAGCACGTTGACGTCCTGCACGGCCACCGGCACGAGACCGACGAGCGACCCCGCGTTGGCCTTGGCGGGCAGACCGATACAGGGCTTGTTCAGCGAGCCCTGGACCAGGGCGAGCTGCGGGCTCTGGTTGCCGTAGGTGGCCGAGTTGCCGAAGACCTGGGAGGCACCGACACCACTGGCGGACGTCGTACCGGTGTCGTCGCCGATGGCCAGGGCCTGGGGGGCGGCGGCGGCCGAGGCACCGATTACGGAGGCCGTGACCGCAGCCGCAGCCATAACCTTCTTGATCATCACTTGCCTGCCTTTCTGCAGGAACACTCCAGCTCGTCTGCGCACCGACTCAAACTGGCCGGCGGGCGTTTGGTTGCGGCAGGTCACCCGAACGGCCCTCACGCCCGAGGCCGCGGCGACCCGCCCCGGAGGGCCGTGGGCAGGGGCGGAGGAGCCCGGCCGGATGCGATACGCGATACGCCGCCCGCACCCCACTTTGGAGTGAAGCGGAAGAACCAACTCCGCTGCTCCGAGTTGGTCAGGAGGCTCCGGGGAACGGGCACTTCGGTCCCCGCTCATAGACCCCGGACCCCGGGGCCCCAGAACCCCAGAACCACGTACCCAGGAAAGGGACTCTCGTGTTCAAGAAGGCTATGGCGGCCGCCGCCGTCACCGCGTCCGTCGTCGGCGTCTCCGCCGCGGCGGCGCCGCAGGCCCTGGCCATCGGCAACGACACGGGCACCACGTCCGCCAGTGGTGTCGGTGCCTCCCAGGTCTTCGGCAACTCGGCCACCTACGGCAACATGAGCCCGCAGATGGCGCTCGTCCAGGGCTCGCTGAACAAGCCCTGCATCGGTCTGCCCGCCAAGCTGAACGCGGGGTCGCTCGTCGGCCTCGTGCCGGTGGCCGTGCAGGACGTCAACGTGCTGTCCAACCCGCAGAACCAGCAGTGTGTCGAGAACTCGACCCAGGCCAAGGGCGACGAGCCGCTGTCGCACATCCTCAGCGACATCCCGGTGCTCTCGGGCAACGGTCAGGGCAACGGCTGACCCTGCCACGCCACCCGGCCGGGTCGGGCCGCCGCGGACGCCGCGGCGGCCCGACCCGTTCTCCTGGGCGCCGCCGGGGCCGGTCCGGCCGCGGCGCCCGCACACCCCCGTGCGGGCCGCCCGCGGACCCGGCGGGGCCCCGGGACGGGCTCACCAGCGCGGCCAGGACCAGGCGACGAGGTCCGACCACTCACGGTCCGGGATGCCGGGGACGGTTCTCCCCTGGGCATACCAACTGGCCGTGAGAGAAGCGTAGATGGGCTCCGCCGAACGGTCCGCGACCTGTCTGGCGGCCGGCCCCGACCGGTCCGCCGGCTCCCCCGGGCCATCCGATTCCCTACGGCTCGCCGGAATCAGCCCCTGCCGTTCCCAACGACCCTTGTGCTCCACCATGCCCCCAATATCCCGTACCACCCGTGCTGATCGGGGCGAAAGAACCGAACGTCCCGAACAGCGCCCTCTGCGCTCGGCTGATCGGGCTACAGACCGCAACCGGGGCACGGGGGCCGGGGTTGGTCACTGCGTCACTCACCGGTGGAGTGCGCATACCGACGCCCTGTACATCGCGAACCTCCCCGAAGGGAACCACCATGAAGAAGCTGTGGGCAGCTGCGGCCGTGACCGCGTCCGTGGCCGGAGTCTCACTGACCGCCGCCCCGCAGGCTCTGGCGATCGGCGACGACAGCGGCACCACGTCGCTGAGCGGCAACGACGCCGTGCAGGCCTTCGGCAACTCGGCCACCTACGGCGACATGAGCCCGCAGCTCAGCGCAGTCCAGGGCTCGCTGAACAAGCTGTGCATCGGTCTGCCCGCCAAGGCCAACGCCGGGTCGCTCGTCGGTCTCGTGCCGGTCGCCGTGCAGGACGTCAACGTCCTGTCGAACCCGCAGAACCAGCAGTGCGCCGAGAACTCGACCCAGGCCAAGGGCGACGAGCCGCTGTCGCACATCCTCGACGACATCCCGGTGCTCTCGGGCAACGGCGTCAACAACCACTGATCCACGGCTCTGATCCACGCCGCTGATCCACGGCTCTGATCCACGGCTCTGATCAGCGCCACCGCCCCGTCCACAGCACGGCTCGGGGTCCGGGGCCCGGCCCGGCCGGCCGCTTCGCGCGGACCGCCCGGCCGGGCCCCGGCGTGTGGGCCCGCCGCGTGCTCCCGGCCCGCTGCGCCCGTTCGTCAGCCGCGCTTGACGGCGCGCAGCACCACGAACTTCGGACTGCCCGCGACGGTCTCGCAGCCGCCGAAGATCCGGCGCAGCTTGACGTGGTAGCCGAGATGCCGGTTGCCGACCACCCACAGCTCGCCGCCGGGGCGCAGGGCGCTGCGGGCGCCGGTGAACATGCGCCACGCGGCGCCGTCGGTCAGCGCGCGGTGGGTGTGGAAGGGCGGGTTGTTCAGTACGAGGTCGACGGACTCGCGCTCGGTACCGGACAGTGCGTCGCCGACCACGAACGCGGCCTCGGCCGACGGGCCGGTGTTGGCCCGGAAGGTGGCCTCGGCGGAGGCGACGGCCTGGTACGACTCGTCCGTGAACACCACCTCGGCCGCCGGCTCGGCGACCGCCATCGCCGTACCCACCACCCCGTTTCCGCAGCCCAGGTCCACGACGCGGAGGGGGCCCCGGCGGTCGGGGAGGTGCTGGAGGAGGAAGCGGGTGCCGATGTCCAGGCGGTCGGCGCAGAAGACGCCCGCGTGGTTGGTCACCGGGCGCCCCGACATCACGCCGATGCCGTCCGGCAGCGCGTAGGTGCGCGGCCAGGAGCCCTCACCGGCGGCCGCCGGTCCGGTGCGGTCGGGATCGGGGGTGCAGTGGATGAGCCGGGCCTTCTTCACCGCCGGCGAGGTGCGGGTGGGGCCGACGATCCGTTCGAAGAGCCGCAGCGTGGAGGTGTGGATCTCCGTCACCATGCCGGTGCCGACGACGAGTGTGTCGCGGGTCAGCCGGGGGGCGAGCCGCTGGAGCTGGTCCTCCAGCAGGGCGAGGCTCTTGGGGACGCGGACCAGCAGGACGTCGATCCGGTCCGGCGGGGTGTCCCGGGTCGACAGCAGCCGTACGCCCTCGGCCTCGGCGGCGGTGCGGTTGCGGTCGAGGTTGGCGCGGGTCGCCCGCTGGGTCAGATAGGAGTCGCTGATCTGCACGGGCCGGTGCGCCGCGAGCGCGGTGGCGAGTGCTCCCCAGCGGTCCCCCACGACGGCCACCGTGCCGGTGAGCGTCTCGCCCTCCAGATGGCGCAGCAGGTACTCGTCCGAGGCGTCCCAGGCACGGAGCCGCTCACGGGGGTCCTCGGGGAAGCGGGTGAGCCCGAGGTCGCCCCATGACGTGGTGAAGATGTTCATCGTGCTCTCAGGCTACGCGGCCGCCTTCTCGAGCTCGGCGGCGCCGAAGGAGACGTCGAACCGGTCGCACCAGATGCTGACACTGGTCAGGCGGTTCAGATCGGCGTCGGCGGGCAGCGCGTAGTTCTGGTCGCCCTTGTTGCCCTTGAGCTTGCCGAGGCTGACGTACTCCCCGTCGTCGAAGACGTGCCAGCCGTCCCGGCCCTCCTTCACCGGCGCGTCGGTGAGCCAGACGCGCAGGTCGGGGCCGCTGCTGGTGTCCAGGTTCTCGATCCGGAGGGTGCGGGAGCCGTCCTCGAGCCGGAGGATCTTCACGCTGCCGGTCGTGGCGTGCTCATGGCTGATGAAGGTTCCCGTGGCCAGCACCTCCGGCGCGGCCGGCGCGGCCGTGTCGGCCGGGGCCGGCGATCCGTCCGGTGCGGCCGGGGAAGCCGGTGCGGCCGGCGAGGCCGCGGGCAGCTCCTCGCGCACGGTCTCGTCCACCCAGAGCTTCCAGGGCTGGAACCAGTACAGCCCGGCGGCCGCCACGATCGCGACCACCGCCAGACCGACGATCACCACGGGTCTGCGTACGAGCGATGTCCTCATGGCTCCATTTAAGTCGCGTGGGGCGGCATTGTGATCGTTCCGGTGGTGACGGAAGTCTTACGTCCGCCGTACGCCGTACGCCGTGCCCGTACGCCGTACGCCGTGCCCGTACGCCGTGCGCTTCCCTTTCCCTTCGCGGGCCCCTTCCCTTCCCGGTCCCGGTCCCGGTCCCGGGGCAGGCGCTGCGGGCTCCCGGTCCGGTCCCCGCGTCCCGCCGCCGCCGGGACACCGGTGCGACACCGCTGGAGTCCTCCACGACCACGACCACGGCGGCCGCGGCCGCACGGGTGTCGCCACCGGGGCTCGGGGCACCGCTCGGCCGCTGCCGGGGGCCTGACGACCCCGGCCCGACGACCGCCAAGGCCCGCGCCACGCCGGACCGGACCGCGCACACCCCGGCGCTCCGGACAACAGCCCGGCCCCGACACCGACACCGGCACCGGCACCGGCACCGGCACCGGCACCAGCACCAGCACCAGCACCAGCACCAGCACCAGCGCGGGCGCGGGCGGCGCGGTGACGCGGGCCGCCCGCCGGGGCCGGGCGTCAGCCGTCGCCCTCCAGGTCGCCCTCCGTCTCGAGGAAGACCTGGCGCAGGGCGTCGACGACCGCCGGGTCGGGCTTCTCCCACATGCCCCGGGACTCCGCCTCCAGCAGCCTTTCGGCGATGCCGTGGAGGGCCCAGGGGTTGGCCTGCTGGAGGAACGCGCGGTTCTCGGGGTCCAGGACGTACGCCTCGGCGAGCTTGTCGTACATCCAGTCGGCGACCACACCGGTCGTCGCGTCGTAGCCGAACAGGTAGTCGACGGTGGCGGCGAGTTCGAAGGCCCCCTTGTAGCCGTGGCGGCGCATCGCCTCAATCCACCGGGGGTTGACGACGCGCGCGCGGAAGACGCGGGAGGTCTCCTCGACCAGGGTGCGGGTGCGGACCGTCTCCGGGCGGGTGGAGTCGCCGATGTACGCCTCGGGCGCGCTGCCGCGCAGCGCGCGCACGGTGGCGACCATGCCGCCGTGGTACTGGAAGTAGTCGTCGGAGTCGGCGATGTCGTGCTCGCGGGTGTCGGTGTTCTTCGCCGCGACCGCGATCCGCCGGTACGCCGTCTCCATCTCCTCCCGCGCCGCGCGTCCCTCCAGGCCCCGGCCGTACGCGTAACCGCCCCACACCGTGTAGACCTCGGCGAGGTCGGCGTCGGTGCGCCAGTCCCGGGAGTCGATGAGCTGGAGCAGCCCGGCGCCGTACGTGCCCGGGCGGGAGCCGAAGATCCGGGTGGTGGCCCGCCGTTCGTCGCCGTGCTCGGCGAGGTCGGCCTGGGCGTGGGCCCGTACGTAGTTGGCTTCGGCGGGCTCGTCGAGCGCGGCGGCCAGCCGGACCGCGTCGTCGAGGAGGCCGATGACGTGCGGGAACGCGTCGCGGAAGAAGCCGGAGATGCGCAGGGTGACGTCGACGCGGGGGCGGCCGAGTTCGGCGGGCGGGATCGGTTCGAGGCCGTTGACGCGGCGGGACGCCTCGTCCCAGACGGGGCGGACGCCGAGCAGCGCCAGGGCCTCGGCGACGTCGTCCCCCGCGGTGCGCATCGCGCTGGTGCCCCAGAGGGACAGCCCGACGGACGTCGGCCAGCGGCCGTTGTCCTCGCGGTAGCGCTCCAGGAGGGAGTCGGCGAGCGCCTGCCCGGTCTCCCAGGCGAGGCGGGAGGGCACGGCCTTGGGGTCGACCGAGTAGAAGTTGCGGCCCGTCGGGAGCACGTTGACCAGGCCGCGCAGCGGTGAGCCGGACGGTCCGGCCGGGACGAAGCCGCCGTTCAGCGCGTGGACGGCGTGGTCGAGTTCGTCGGTGGTGGCGGCGAGGCGCGGCACGACCTCCCGGGCGGCGAAGTCCAGGATGTCCGCGACGGCCTGCCCGTGGCCCTCGGCCGCCCGGGCGACGGCGGCCGGGTCCCAGCCCGCCTCCTCCATCGCCTCGACCAGGGCGCGGGCGCGGGCCTCGGCCTCGTCGGCGCCGGTGCGGGTCGCGGCGGACTCGTCGAGGCCGAGCGCCTCGCGCAGTCCGGGCAGGGCGGTGGTGCCTCCCCAGATCTGCCGGGCGCGCAGGATCGACAGGACGAGGTTGACCCGCTCCGGGCCGGTGGGCGCGCCGCCGAGGACGTGCAGCCCGTCGCGGATCTGGGCGTCCTTGACCTCGCAGAGCCAGCCGTCGACGTGCAGCAGGAAGTCGTCGAAGCCGTCGTCGGCGGGGCGTTCCGCCATGCCGAGGTCGTGGTCGAGCTTCGCCGCCTGGATCAGGGTCCAGATCTGGGCGCGGATCGCCGGCAGCTTCGCCGGGTCCATGGCGGAGATCTGCGCGTACTCGTCGAGGAGCTGCTCCAGGCGGGCGATGTCGCCGTAGGAGTCGGCGCGCGCCATCGGCGGCACCAGGTGGTCGACGAGGGTGGCGTGCACCCGGCGCTTGGCCTGGGTGCCCTCGCCGGGGTCGTTGACCAGGAAGGGGTAGACGAGCGGCAGGTCGCCGAGCGCGGCGTCGGGCGCGCAGGCCGCGGAAAGCCCCGCGTTCTTGCCGGGCAGCCATTCCAGGTTGCCGTGCTTGCCGAGGTGGATCATGGCGTCGGCGCCGAAGCCGGCGTCGTCCTGGCGGGCGGCGATCCAGCGGTAGGCGGCGAGGTAGTGGTGCGAGGGCGGCAGGTCGGGGTCGTGGTAGACGGCGATCGGGTTCTCGCCGAAGCCGCGCGGCGGCTGGATGACGATCAGCAGGTTGCCGCGGCGCAGGGCGGCGAGGACGATGTCGCCCTCCGGGTTGCGGGAGCGGTCCAGGAACATCTCGCCGGGCGCCGGGCCCCAGTGCTCCTCGACGTGCTCGCGCAGTTCCCGCGGCAGGGTCGCGTACCAGCGCTCGTAGTCGGCGGCCGGGATGCGGACCGGGTTGCGGGCGAGCTGCTCCTCGGTGAGCCAGTCCTGGTCGTGTCCGCCGGCCTCGATGAGGGCGCGGATCAGTTCGTCGCCGTCGCCGGACGCCAGGCCGGGGATCTCCTCGGTGCCGAAGTCGTAGCCCTCCGCCCGGAGCCGGCGCAGCAGGGCGACGGCGGAGGCGGGGGTGTCGAGGCCGACGGCGTTGCCGATGCGGGAGTGCTTCGTCGGGTACGCGGACAGCACCAGGGCGAGCCGCTTCCGGGCGTTGGGGATGTGGCGCAGCCGGGCGTGGCGCACGGCGATTCCGGCGACGCGGGCGGCCCGCTCGGGGTCGGCGACGTACGCGGGGAGGCCGTCCTCGTCGATCTCCTTGAACGAGAAGGGGACCGTGATGAGGCGGCCGTCGAACTCGGGTACCGCGACCTGGCTGGCGGCGTCCAGCGGGGACAGGCCCTCGTCGTTGTCCTCCCAGGCGCTGCGCGAGCCGGTCAGGCACAGCGCCTGCAGGACGGGGACGTCGAGCGAGGCGAGGGCGCCCGCGTCCCATGCCTCGTCGTCGCCGCCCGCCTGGGCGCCGGCCGGGGCGGTGCCGCCCGCGGCGAGGACGGTGGTGACGACGGCGTCGGCGCCGCGGAGCCGTTCCAGCAGCTCGGGTTCGGGGGTGCGCAGCGAGGCGACGTACAGCGGCAGCGCCCGGCCGCCGGCCTCCTCGACGGCGTCGCACAGGGCGCCGACGAAGGCGGTGTTGCCGCTCATGTGGTGCGCGCGGTAGTAGAGCACGGCGACCAGGGGGCCGGTGCCGTCCCGCGCGGTGCGCTCCAGTTCCCCCCAGGTGGGGGCGGGCGCGGGCGGCGCGAAGCCGTGGCCGGTGAGCAGGACGGTGTCGGACAGGAACCGGGCGAGCTGCTCCAGGTTGTCCGGGCCGCCGTGGGCGAGATAGGCGTGGGCCTCGGCAGCGATGCCGACGGGGACGGTGGACGCCTCCATCAGCTGGGCGTCCGGGGCCTGTTCGCCGGTCAGGACGACCACCGGGCGGCCCTGTGCGAGCAGCGCGTCGAGGCCCTCCTGCCAGGCGCGGAGGCCGCCGAGCAGGCGCACGACGACCAGGTCGGTGCCGTCGAGCAGGCCGGGCAGCCGGTCCAGCGGCAGACGGGAGGGGTTCGCGAAGCGGTACCGCACCGGCCCTTCGGCGGCACGGGCGCTGAGCAGGTCTGTGTCGGAGGTCGACAGCAGGAGGATCGTCGCGTACGTCATCGCGCGCGCAGGCCTTCCTCGGGGTTTCCGCGCCCCGGGTGGTCGTGGTCGGCGGGAGTTCCTGACTCACCGGGCCCCGTCGGGGATCCGGCTCACAGTGGCGGGACCGCGCCGGATTCTCACCGGGCTTCCTCCCTCGGGCCCTGGGACCCTGTGCCGTCTCGCATAGTAGAGGCCGCCGCCCCGGCGGGGGGCCACCGGGACGGCCCTGGGTATGCTCGCCGCCATGCCGCCCCCACCGACAACACCCCCGGACCAGGGCGAAAGCCGTATACGGGCCCGGGGTGACGCCTGCCCCGGTGCACTGCGGCTGCACCCGGCGGCCGACGGCGGGCTGGCCCGGCTCCGGCTTCCCGCCGGCTTGCTGACGGGACGTCAACTACGGGCGCTGTCCGTCGCCGCGGAACGGCTGGGCGACGGTTCGCTGAGCATCACCTCCCGGGGGAACGTGGAGCTGCGCGGCCTGGCGGACGGCTGCGGGCCGGCGCTGGCGGAACTGCTCCGCGAGGCCGGACTGCTGCCCTCCGACACCCATGAGCGGGTGCGCAACATCGTGGCCTCGCCACTGGCCGGGCTCGACGGGTACGGCGGGCCCGACGGGTACGGCGGGCGGGACGGGTACGACGGACGGGACGGGTACGACGGACGGGACGGACGTCGCGAAGGCGGCGGACGGGGCGGGCAGGGCGGGTACGGCGAACGGGACGGGTACGGCGGGCAGGGCGGCGCGGACGTCCGGTCCTGGGCACGGGAGCTGGACGCGCTGCTGTGCGGAAGCGAGCGGGCCGCGGGGCTCTCGGGACGGTTCCTGTTCGCCCTGGACGACGGGCGGTGCGACGTCGCCGGACTCGGCGCGGATGTGACGCTACTCGCCGCCCGCGGCCGGTCGGGCGACGGACCGGGGGACGAGCCGGGCCACGGACCGGGAGACGAACGGGGGGACGAGCCGGGCCACGGACCGGGAGACGAACGGGGGGACGAGCCGGGCCACGGACGGGGGGACGAGCGGGTGGAGCTGCGCATCGGCCGCCATGCCTTCCGCGTGCGTGCCGCCGACGCCGCACGGGCGGCACTGGCCGCCGCCGAGGCGTTCCTCGCCGCGGCCGACGAGGCGGGCACCGGCGCGTGGCGTGTGCGGGAGCTTCCGGAGGGACAGGACATCGCCGTGGGCGCGGAGCTGGAACGCGCGGGGGTGGCGGCCACGCCGCGTCACCCCGCCCCCTGCGCAGATGCTCCCGCCCCCGGCACAGGCCCTTCCACCCCCGGCACAGATCCTTCCGCCCCAGAGCCGGGATCAGGACCGGCACCGCCCGGCCCCGCGGGGCCGGGCGCCGGACCGCTTCCCGGGATCGTCGAGGGACCGGACGGCTGGGCCGTGTCCGTACTCGCCCCCCTGGGAAGGCTCACCGTCGCACAGTCGCGGGAGCTGCTTCCGGCCCCGGCGGACGAGGTGCGGCTGACCCCGTGGCGCGGGGCCGTCGTGCCCGGCTTCGCCGACCGCGGAGCGGCCCGGGCGCGGCTCGACGCACTGCGGCGGGCGGGGTTCGTCACCGGCACCGGCTCGCCCTGGTACGGGGTCGGCGCGTGTACCGGCCGGCCCGGATGCGCCCGCTCGCTCGCCGACGTCAGGGCCGACGTACGGGCCGACATAGGGGAATACCTGCGGGCCGGTGCCCGGGCCGGCACCGCGCCCGGCCCGGGCGGGCTGCCCGTGTACTGGTCCGGCTGCGAGCGGCGCTGCGGCCGCCCGCAGCATGACCACGTGGACGTCGTGGCCACCGGGGACGGCGCATACCGCGTGACCGCGCGGGGCACGGCCGTGCCCGTACCGTCCCGCGCAGAACTCGGCGACACCATCGCCACAGCCCGGACCAGTGCGACGAAATGAGCGACCAGACCGTGTTCGACTACGAGAAGGACGGAGCGGAGATCTACCGCCGGTCCTTTGCCACGATCCGCGCCGAGGCCCGGCTCGACGCGCTGCCCGCCGACATCGGCCGGGTCGCGGTGCGGATGATCCACGCCTGCGGCATGGTCGACCTCGCCGGCGACCTGGCGTACTCGCCCGGCGTCGCGGCCCGCGCCCGGGAGGCGCTGCGCGCCGGGGCGCCGATCCTGTGCGACGCCCAGATGGTCGCCAGCGGCGTCACCCGCAAGCGGCTGCCCGCCGGCAACGAGGTGCTGTGCACGCTGTCCGAGCCGTCCGTGCCGGAGCTGGCCGCGGAACTCGGCACCACGCGCAGCGCCGCCGCGCTCGAACTGTGGCGGGACCGCCTCGACGGTGCGGTGGTCGCCGTCGGCAACGCCCCCACGGCGCTCTTCAGACTGCTGGAGATGATCGACGAGGGCGCGCCCCACCCCGCCGCCGTGATCGGCGTACCGGTGGGCTTCATCGGCGCGGCCGAGTCCAAGGACGCCCTCGCCGCGCACGGCGGCGGCCTGGAGTACCTGGTGGTGCGCGGCCGGCGCGGCGGCAGCGCGATGGCCGCGGCCGCGATCAACGCGATGGCGAGTGAGGCGGAGTGAGCACACGGCAGGCAGGCAGGTTGTACGGCGTCGGACTCGGCCCGGGGGACCCCTCGCTGATGACGCTCCGGGCGGCCCGGGTCGTCGCGGAGGCGGACGTCGTGGCGTACCACTGCGCCCGGCACGGCCGTTCCATCGCCCGCTCCATCGTGGCGGCGCAGCTGCGCCCCGACCACATCGAGGAGCGCCTGATGTACCCGGTCACGGTGGAGACCACCGACCATCCGGGCGGCTATCGGGGTGCGCTCGACGACTTCTACGAGGAGGCCGCGGCCCGGCTCGCCGCGCATCTCGACGCCGGGCGGACGGTGGCCGTGCTCGCCGAGGGCGACCCGCTCTTCTACGGCTCCTACCAGCACATGCACAAGCGGCTCGCGCACCGCTACCACACCGAGGTGATCCCCGGCGTGACCTCGGTGAGCGCCGCTGCCGCGCGACTCGGGGAGCCGCTCTGCGAGGCGGAGGAGGTGCTGACCATCGTCCCCGGCACGCTGCCCGAGGAGGAACTGGCCGCCCGCCTCGCCGCCGCCGACTCGGCGGTGGTGATGAAGCTCGGCCGGACCTTCCCCGACGTGCGGCGGGCGCTGGAGCGGGCGGGCCGGCTGGAGGACGCCCGCTACGTGGAGCGGGCCACGATGGCCGGGGAGCGCACGGGGCGGTTCGCGGACGTCGACCCGGAGTCCGTGCCGTACTTCTCGATGGCGGTGCTGCCGAGCCGGATCGACGAGGTACGGCCCGACGCGCGCCCCCGCGGCGAGGTCGTCGTCGTGGGCACCGGGCCTGCCGGGCCGCTGTGGCTGACGCCCGAGACCCGGGGCGCCCTCGCCGCCGCCGACGACCTGGTCGGCTACACGACCTATCTGGACCGGGTGCCCGAGCGGGCCGGACAGCGCCGCCACGGCTCGGACAACAAGGTGGAGTCCGAACGGGCGGAGTTCGCCCTCGACCTCGCCCGGCGCGGCCGCCGGGTGGCCGTGGTGTCGGGCGGCGATCCGGGGGTCTTCGCCATGGCCACGGCCGTACTGGAGGTCGCGGCTCGGGAACCGTACACGGACGTGCCCGTACGCGTACTGCCGGGCCTCACCGCCGCGAACGCCGCCGCGGCCCGCGCGGGTGCGCCGCTGGGGCACGACTACGCCGCCATCTCCCTCTCCGACCGGCTGAAGCCGTGGGAGGTCATCGAGGAGCGGCTGACGGCGGCGGCCGGCGCCGACCTCGTCCTGGCCCTCTACAACCCCGGTTCGCGCAGTCGCACCTGGCAGGTCGCCAAGGCCCGCGAGCTGCTCCTCGGCCATCGCGCCCCGGACACCCCGGTCGTCGTCGCGCGGGACGTGGGCGGCCCGGAGGAGAGCGTGCGGATCGTGCGCCTGGGCGAACTCGACCCGGCGGAGGTGGACATGAGGACGCTGCTGCTGGTCGGCTCGTCGCAGACCCGGACGGTACGCCGCGGCACGGGCGAGGAGGTCGTCTGGACGCCCCGCAGCTATCCGGCGGGGGATCCGGCCCCGGAGTGAGCCCTCGTCTCCCGGCGGGGGTGCCCGGTCCGCGGGACCCGGCGCGATCGCGCTGCGCGCGGCCGGGGGCGGGGCGTCGCGCCGCACACGGCCCGGGGGTCGGGGGGCGGGGGCGTCGTGCCGCACACGGCCCGGGGGTCGGGGGGCGGGGGTCGGGGCGGATCCACCCGCCATGGCGGTCCTGGCGGACCCGGGGGCGGGTACGGGTGAGCCGGGCCCTCGGCTACGCACCCAACCGGGCCGTCCGCTCCTGGGCGTACTGGGCGTACTGGGCCGTCCTGTCCTGGGCGTCGGGCGTCCCGGGCGTCGGGCGTCCCACCGATCCGGCCGCCCTCTCCGGTCCAGCCAGGTCAACCGGTCGTGGCGGTCCAGCCGCCCCCTCCGGCCCCTCCGGCCTCGGCGATCCCGGCGATCCCGGCGATCCCGGCGGTACAGCCCGGCGGTACAGCCTGGCGTTACAGCAGGGCCAGGTGGACCTGGGAGTCCGGCCCGGTCCGCCCCGCCCAGGGGTCCCGGGTGTCCCGCCGGCCCGACCGTACTGCCGCCCGTACTGCCCGGTCCGCCCGTACTGCAGAGTGCGGCGGCCGATGTGCTTGAGTGGGTCGCCGCGCCCTCCCACCGGCGCCGGTTCACTCGTGGAGGTCCCGTGCACGTCCTCGTTCTCGGCGGTACGACGGAGGCCCGCACCCTCGCCGAGTCACTGCACGGGAGCGGGAAGCGGGTGACCACCTCGCTCGCCGGACGCGTCGCGGCACCGAGACTCCCGGGGGGCGAAGTACGGATCGGCGGCTTCGGCGGGCCCGAGGGCCTCGCGGCCTGGCTGTCCGAGCACCGGGTGGATGCGCTGGTCGACGCCACCCATCCGTTCGCCGGGACGATCAGTTTCAACGCGGCGCGCGCCGCGGACCTGGCGGGCGTCCCCCTGCTCGCGCTGCGCCGGCCGGGCTGGGCACCGGTGGCGGGCGACGACTGGCACCCGGTGGGCTCCCTGGCGCAGGCGGCCGGGGTACTGCCCTCACTGGGCCGCCGGGTCTTCCTGACGACGGGCCGCATGGGCCTGTCGTCCTTCGCGCACCTCGACCGGCTCTGGTTCCTGGTCCGTTCCGTCGACCCGCCGCAGCCGCCGTACCCCCCGCGCATGAGGGTGCTGCTGGACCGCGGCCCCTTCACCCTCGACGGCGAACGAGCCCTCCTCGCCGGCCACGCCGTCGACGTCCTGGTGACCAAGGACAGCGGCGGCGCCGCGACCTCCCCCAAGCTCACCGCGGCCCGCGAGGCGGGCCTTCCGGTCGTCGTGGTCCGCCGCCCGCCCGTGCCCGAGGGCGTCCCGACGGCGTCGACGGCCCGGGAGGCACTCGACTGGTTGACGGGGCAGGCGTCCGGCCGGTAGGCGGGACCGGTGCCCACGGGGCGGGGACTCTGGGTGCCGGGGACGGGGACGGGGGGACGGGGCCGGGGCCGGGGGGACGGGGCCGGGGGACGAGCGGCTTGACGCTCCGCGGGCCGCTCGGCGGATGGCCGTTGACGGATCCGCGTCCCGTAACCGGACACTCGACAGACACTCGGCACCGGACGACCGACACCGGACGACTGAAACCGGACACCCGGCGGACCGTGCGGCCCGGCAGCCGGACCCGTACGGACAGCCGACCCGTACCGACAGCCGGGCCCGTACGGACAGCCGGACAGCCGGGTCGGAACCGACCGCCCGGCAGCTGCCCGCGCACGCCCCGCCGTCAGCAGACGTGCCGGTCCCGCGCCGGGTCGTACAGGTGGCTGTCGCGGAACTGCGAGGCCCCCAGGGTGCGGCCCACCAGGATGACCGCCGTCCTGACGACACCCGCCTCCTTCGTCAGCCCGGCGATCTCGTCGAGTGTGCCCCGGAGGACCAGCTCGTCCGGGCGGCTGGCCATGGCCACCACCGCGGCGGGGCAGTCGGGGCCGTAGTGCGGCAGGAGTTCCGCGACCACGCGGTCGACATGGCGGGCGGCGAGGTGCAGGACGAGCAGTGCCCCGCTGCGACCGAGGGTGGCCAGGTCCTCGCCCTCGGGCATGGGAGTGGCCTGCTGGGCGACTCGGGTCAGGATGACGGTCTGACCGACCGTCGGCACGGTCAGTTCCCGCTTCAGCGCCGCCGCTGCGGCGGCGAACGCCGGAACGCCCGGGACGACCTCGTAGGCGATCCCCGCCGCGTCCAGCCGCCGCATCTGCTCCGCCACCGCGCTGAAGACCGACGGATCGCCCGAGTGCAGCCGGGCGACGTCGTGGCCCTCCTCGTGGGCGCGGACGAACTCCGCGGTGATCGCGTCCAGATCGAGTTCCGCGGTGTCCACCAGCCGCGCGCCCGGCGGGCACTCGGCGAGAAGGTCGGCGGGGACGAGTGAGCCCGCGTAGAGGCACACCCGGCACGAGGCGAGCGTCCGCGCGCCCCGCAGGGTGATCAGATCGGCGGCACCGGGGCCCGCACCGACGAAGTAGACGGTCATGAGGATCCTCCTGCGCGTGGTTTGGTGACGGACCACTGAGTGACGGGCATCGCCTGCCGCCAGCCGGTGAACCCGCCCACCGGCACCGCGTGCGCCACCGCGAGCCGCACCAGCTCCCCGCCGTGCCGCCGGTAGCGCTCGGCGAGCAGCGCCTCCGACTCCAGCGTCACCGTGTTGGCGACGAGCCGACCGCCCTCCGGCAGCGCGTCCCAGCAGACGTCGAGCAGCCCCGGCGCGGTGAGCCCGCCGCCGATGAACACCGCGTCCGGCGCCTCCAGTCCGGCCACCCCGGCCACCCCGGCCAGCCCGTCCGGCGCCGCGGCGGTGACCACCCGCAGCCCGGGCACGCCGAGCGACTCCGCGTTGCGCTCGATGCGCCGGGCCCGCTCCGCGTCCCGCTCGACCGCGACCGCCCGGCACGACCGGTGCGTACGCATCCACTCGATCGCGATGGAACCGGAGCCGGAACCGACGTCCCACAGCAGTTCACCGGGGGCCGGCGCGAGCGCGGCGAGCGTCGCGGCACGCACATGGCGCTTGGTCAGCTGACCGTCGTTCTCGTACGCCTCGTCGGGGAGCCCCGGGCCGGCGCCGAGCCGCAGCGCCCCCGGAGCGCGTGCGCAGGTGACGGCGACGATGTTGAGCGGATCGCCCGGCGGATGGCTCCAGCTCTCCGCGGTACCGGAGACCTGCCGCTCCCGTCCGGAGCCGAGCTGCTCCAGCACCCGCATCCGGCTGGGGCCGAAGCCCCTGGCGGTCAGCAGCTCCGCCACCTCCGCAGGGGTCGCCGCGCCCGCGCTGAGCACCAGCAGCCGGCGCCCGTGGTGGAGCGCCGCGCGGAGCCCGGCGGCCGGCCTGCCGACCAGCGTCACGACCTCGGTCTCCTCGACCGGCCAGCCGAGGCGCGCACAGGCGTACGAGACGGACGACGGGTGCGGCAGCACACGCACCGCCCCGGAACCGGCGATCTCGGTGAGGGTGCGGCCGATGCCGTAGAACATCGGATCACCGCTCGCGAGGACGACCAGACGCCGGCCGGCGTGCCGGGCGAGCAGCACAGGCACGGCGGGACGCAGCGGCGACGGCCACGGCACGCGCTCACCCGCGCATACGCCGGCGGGCAGCAGCGCGAGCTGGCGCGGGCCGCCGACGAGCACCTCGGCGGTGCGCAGCGCGGCACGTGAGGTCTCGGGCAGTCCGTCCCAGCCGTCGGCGCCGATCCCGATGACGGAGACGGCGGGACGTGGGTCGGAATTCACGGACCGGACTCTACTGACGAGCGGTGGAACGCCTGGTCGCGGGGGTGTCGGCCAGGGCCGGCGACGGGTGGGCCGTACGAGATCTGATCACCCCGATACCTGCGCCGGCGACGACGAAGCCCTCACCGGCGCTGAGCGTCGGCAGCCCGTCCTCGCCGCGGGCGAGACCGGTCGGTGGGTGACTCCGCCCGCGCGCAAACACACGGGTGGTGCCGTGTGTCCGAACTCCGAACGCACGGGCCCGGCCCCGTCAAACCCTTCCCGGCCTCACCAGGCCCGGCCCGGCCTCTTGGGCGCGGGGGCCGGGCAGGGCCTGACGGGTCGCTCAGAGGTGCGGCCTCAGCTCACAACTCACAGCAGCTCACAGCAGCTCACAGCAGCTCACAGCAGCTCACAGCAGCTCACAGCAGCTCACAGCTCCAGCATGTCGGCTACCACGCACGCCACGTTGTCCGGCCCGCCCGCCTCCTGGGCGAGGGCGATCAACTCCCCAGCCGCGTCCTCCGGATCGGCGACAGTGGCCGCCACCCGATGCAGTTCCGCCTCCGGGACCACGGTGAACAACCCGTCGGAGCACAGCAGATAGCGGTCACCGCCCTCGGGGTCGTGGAGGCGCAGATCGGGTTCCGCGGGTGCGTCCGCTCCGTCGAGGGCCCTGAGCAGCATGGCCCGCCGGGGGTGGGAGCGGGCCTCGTCCTCGGTGAGGGCGCCGTCGTCGATCATCGCCTGGACAACCGTGTGGTCATGGGTGATGCGGAAGATCCTGCCACCGCGCAGCAGATAGGCGCGGGTGTCGCCGATGTGGACCAGACCGAGCCGGGAGCCGGTCCACAGCAGTGCCGTGAGAGTGGTGCCGGATTCCGGGAGGTCGCGGACCGCATGGTGGGCGCGTCGCACGGCGTCGGCCAGCAGGTTGAGCAGTTCACCGGATTCGGCGGTCGCGCTCTCCAGCGGACGCAGTGCGTCGATCGCGGCTCCGCCCGCCCGCGCCCCTCCACCGCCGTAACCGTCGGCGACGGCGAGCAGTCGCGGACCCGCGTAAACGGAGTCCTGGTTGGTGTCGCGGACGAGGCCGCGATCCGTGAGGGCGGCGTAACGCAGTCCCAGAGGTGCGCCGAGTCGTCGCATCGGACGGTCCCTTCCCGCTGCCGTGTCGGACAGCCGGTCGACGAGGAAGTCCGCGAGATCGCGCCGCGCAGCCGTCTCGGCCTCCACCCGCGCCCAGAAGTCACGGATGTCCCGGGCCGCCGCGTCCGGGTCCGTCGCGAAGAGCCCGCAGACGGAACGGATACGGACGAGCGGCATACCGATGCGGCGCAGCCAGGCCACCAGCCGGGCATGCTCCAACTGTCGGGGGTCGTAGTAGCGGTAGCCGGTGAACGGATCGACCTGGACCGGGCACAGCAGGCCCTGCTCGTCGTATCGCCGCAGCGTCTTGGCCGAGAGCCGCGCGGCCCGCGCGAACGCACCTATGGTCAGCAGCGCCATGTCCGCTCACCCGCTTCCTCCTCGTGCCGGGCACCGTGCCCGGCACGGCCGATGGTGGGGCTTCCCCCGCCGGGAAGGTCAACAGCGCCCCGGTCCTCCCGGGGCTCCGGCTCCTCCCGGGGCTCTGGGGGGCTGGCTTCTCCCGGGGCTCTGGGGGTCTGGGGGCTCTGGGACGACATGCCCTCCCGGACCGCTGGGACCTCCCGGACCCCGGTCTCCCGGGCTTCCCGCTGCGGGGCACCGACCCGGCCGCTGCTCGCTGCACCGATGCACCGCTGCACCGATGCACCGATGCACCGATGCCGGCCGTACACGAGGCACCTCCTCCCGTCCTTCCCGGGAGACCGGCGCCCTCCGCTCCCTCCCCGGTCCGACACCACAGGCGCGGGAACGCGAGGCGCGGCCGCCGGATCGGATCCGGCGGCCGCGCCTCACGGGGTGCCTCGTGGGCGGAGACGTCACTCCTCGTGGACGTAGAAGGTGTAGAACATCACGCAGAACGTCGCCGCCGCGATGATCACGGACAGCACGACCGACATGAGGATGCTGTCGCCGGACAGGCTGTGCAGATAGCCGAACGAGCTGCCGACCAGCACCGCGTAGGCCACGGCACGCAGTTCCCGCGGAAGGCTGTGCTGGTAGCGGCCCAGGGCGTAGCAGAGCCCGGCGAGCACCACGCAGGAGACGAGCCCGATCGCGAACTGGACGGCCCCGGACTCACCGGACATCCGGGCGAGGAAGGACGTGTAGAGGCCGTAGATCACACCGAGCACGGCCGGCAGCGCAATGCCCAGGGTGCTGCCCTGGCGCCGCTGGGGCACCGCCGTGTGGGCCATGGCAGAACTCCTTCCGCTCCGTCCCCCGGCTTCCCTCCCCCCAGCGGACACCCGGGCAGCCGGTGCGGCAAGTGGATCAGGACGGGGAGCCGTGCTCCGCCCCGGGCGGCCGGCCCGGCCCTCGACCACCGGGCGGGGCGGTCGCCCCCGGGGTCGACCGCGACCGCCTGGCGGGCCGTCACCCGAACGGATCCGCTGAAATGCCGGGGCGGGCCCATCGCCCCAGGATTGCGCCATGAGCCAACACACTGCACGGAGCGCGTCGGGGGCCGGTCCGGACAACGGATGGGCGGCGGGGGGCACCCTCTTCGCCGGCGTCCTGATGCTGGTCATCGGTGTCATCAGCATCCTGGAGGGGATCGCCGGCATCGTCGAGGACGAGGTCTACCTCCGGGTCGGCGGCTATGTCTTCTCCTGGAACCTCACGGCCTGGGGCTGGGTCCATCTGGTCCTCGGGATCCTGGTGGCGGTCACCGGTTTGGGAATCCTCCGGGGCATGGAATGGTCGCGCTATCTGGGTGTCGCCCTGGCGTCGCTGAACATCATCGTCCAGTTCCTGTTCCTGCCCTACCAGCCGATCTGGACGCTCTTCTCGATGGCCGTCTCGGTGTTCGTCATCTGGGCGCTGGTGTCCACGGAATCGCGCCGAATCGCCTGATCGGGCCTGATTCAGCCTGATCGGGCCCGATTCGGCGCTGTCCCACTGCCCCGGCCCGGTCCCGTCCGGTCCCGTCCGATCCCATCTGGCCCGGCCCGGTTCCGGCGGGGGGTCCCGTCTGGTCCCGCCACGCCCGGTTCCGCCTCGGTCTGGTCCCGCCACGGCCCTGCCTCGGCCTGCCTCAGCCCGGTTCTGCCGGTTCTGCCGGTTCTGCCGGTTCTGCCGGTTCTGCCGGTTCTGCCGGTTCTGCCGGTTCTGCCGACGGTGGTGCGGCAGGGTGCCCCACCGCACCACCGGTGGCAGAACCGGGCCGCCGCGTCGCGGAAGGGTCCCGGGGGCCGTCCCTCAGCCGCCGTTCGCCATCAGCTCGAACTCGACCGGGTCGTGCGAGGAGAAGATCCGCACAAGCCGGGGGTGGGCCCGGCGCAGGCTCCTCAGCCGCTCCAGCTGACCCAGTCTCATGTCGTGGTCGTCGGCGACGAGCCGCTGGTGGAGTGCGAGCGGCCGGGGGCAGCGAGGGCGGCGCAGATCGATCTCGCCGTGGAAGAAGTAGGCGTCGCCCGCGTGGAGCAGCCAGCGGTCCGGCTCCTGGACGGCGACCGCGCTGTGTCCGCGGGTGTGTCCGGGCAGCGGCACCAGCAGGATGTCGGGGGCGCGCAGCACCCGGGATGCGGGGAAGCCCATCCAGTCCGAGTCCGCGTGGTCGTGGACGACCCAGTCGACGCCGTGCGCCCACTGGGCGGGCCGGTAGCGGTTGCCCTCGAGGCGGGTGTCGCGCCGCATCGCCGCGCGGTACTCGTCGGCCATCACGTGGACGCGGGCGCGGGGGAAGTCCGCGAGGCCTCCGGCCCGGTCCTGGTCGAGATGGGTGATAACGATGTCCCGGACGTCGTAGGGGTCGTAGCCCAGTGCCCGTACCTGGTGGACGGCCGTACGCGACAGGTCCAGTTCCGGCCGCATGGTGCGGCGGAAGAGGGTGCCGAGCCGCCGCGGGTCGGAGACTTCGGCGGCGCCCAGACCGGTGTCGACGAGCACGAGCCCGCTCCCGGTCGCGATGAGCAGGCAGTGCGCCACGAGCGGCGTACCGCCCACGGGGCGCAGCGGTGCGCAGTCGAGGTGGTGGATGGTGGCCGCCGAGCGCCGCTGACGGGTCGGGGGCGTACGCACAGGCATCTGTGCCTCCTGCTCACAGGGGGACACCCGGCGCGGGGCGGCCGGGCTGGGAGAGGATGGTGGCCGTGCTGTTGTGCTCGGCGGACCGTCCGCTCGTGGCTCGGTCCTGGAAGGCGCTCGCACGGGCGGCCGCGTCGTGGGCGGTCGATCCGTGCTTCATCTCGCCCTGCCTCCACAGCAGTTGCGCCACTTACACCGTAAGTACGAGAAGGAGGGAAGCACTTACGCTGTAAGCCGTCAAGCGCTAACGCATATCGCCACCCGAAAGAGGAGCCGTCGCTCATGGCCCGAGGAGCACGACCTGGCGTACCCGGCCCTCGCCGGCCCCTGAGCCGGGACCGGATCATCCGGGCGGCACTGCTGATCATCGACGAGGAGGGCGTGGAGGCGCTGTCGATGCGCCGCATCGCGGCCCGCCTCGGTGTCCAGGCCATGTCGCTCTACAACCACGTGCGGGGCAAGGACGACATCCTTGACGGGGTGACCGAGTTCATCACCGGCGACATGCGGATGCCGCGCCGGATGGCGGGCGGCTGGGAGGAGGGCATCCGCGACCTCTCCTACGGCTTTCGCAGAGCGTCCCTGCGCCACCCGCGGGCCTGCGAGATGGTGTTGATGAGGCAGTTGTCGACCCGCACCGCCCTCGCACCGGTGGACACGATGATCGCGATGATGCTCGACCACGGCTTCGACGAGGAGATCGCGGTGCGCGTGCTGCGCCTGTTCGTCTCCTTCCAGGTCGGCACCCTCCTGCAGGAGGTCCGCAGCGGACCCGGATCCGGCCGCGAGACCCGGGCTCCGGAGGAGAGACTGGCGGCACGCGCCGCGTACTTCGCCGGCTCCGGCTTCCCCGCCGTCGCCAAGGTCGCACCGATCCTGGCCGTGAACGACCACGAGGCCGAGTTCGCCTTCGGAGTCGAGCTGCTCATCTCGGCACTGCGCGACCTGGCTCCGGTGGCACCGGACTGACGCGGCCCCGCCGGTGCGCCGCCGGGCCGAGTGGCCGAACCCGCCCCGGGGGCGCACCCTGGTGCGTATGAGTTCGAGCCATGGGATACGGAACGCCGTCATGGCCGCCGCGACCGCCGCCGCGCTCGCGGCCGGGATGACCGGCTGTACGAACGACAGTGGCGAGACCCCGAGATCGGTGGCCTCCGAGGCGGGTGAGGCCGTCCAGTCGGCCACCGCGGCGGCGGCCTCCGAGTTGGCGAAGATCAAGGGCGGTCTGAACGCCAAGTCCGATGTGAAGGCCGGCCCGACGGAGGCCGAGAACAACCGCCTCTCCAACGAGATCACCGCGACGAACCCCACGGACCAGACCGCCGACTACACGGTCCTGGTCAACTGGAAGGACAGCAGCGGCAATCTGCTGGACGCCACGGTCGTGTCGATCGACGCGGTGCCCCCCGGCGGTACGAAGTCCGCGAAGGCGCAGACCCACCGGGACCTCTCCGGCACGCCGCCGGCCGAGATCGGGCAGGCGATCCGGCACTGAGCGCCCGTCACGGCGGCTCGGTCGCCGCCGGTCCCGCACACGGTCCCGCCGGCGACCGTGTGCGGGACCGGCGTCGGTCCGCCATGTGCCGGTGAGCCATGATGGCGGCCCAGGCGGTGCCCCGTTCCCCCGGCCTCCGGCGGACGGGCCGCGCCCGCTGATCGCCGGCCCGGCCCGGACCGGACCGGACCGGACCGGACCGGACCGCACCAGGGGTGACATTGAAGGAGCGAGTACGGCTGGCCCCGCCGGCATGGCTGGTCTCCGGACTGCGCCCGCAGCGCACGCCGGTGAACCGGGCGGCGGTCGCCCGTGCGTCCGTGGCGCTGTCGGCACCGCTCGCCGTGGGCTTCGCGCTGGACCGTCCGGTGTTCGGGGCGCTGGTGTCGATCGGTGCCCTCTCCGGAGTCATCGGCGACACCGCCGACGCCTACCGGATGCGGCTTCTCAACATCGCCGTCCCCCAGGTCTTCGGAGCCGTCGGCGTCACACTCGGCACGGTCGCGTACGGCCGGGGATGGCTCACCGTCGCCGTCCTCACACTGGTGGCCCTGGTATCCGGAATGATCTCCTCGATCGGCGCCGTGGCCTCGGCCTCGGGACTGCTGCTGCTGCTCAACGCGGTCATCGGGTCGGGGCTGCCGCTGCCCCGGCCCTGGTGGGCGCCCCCACTGCTGCTCGGTCTCGGCGGCCTTTTCGTCCTCGCCCTCGCGCTTCTGGGCTGGCCGCTGCGTGGCGGCGCGCCCGAGCGGTCGGCGGTGGCCCGCGCCTACCGGGCGGTCGCCGACCTGCTGGACGCGGCCGGCTGCGGCGGGTTCGGAGAGCGCCGCCGGGCCGTCACCCAGTCGCTCAACGACTCCTACGACCTGATCCTCGCCCGCCGCGCCACCGACCACGTCCGCAACCCCTCGCTGGTCAGACTGCTGGCCCAGCTCAACGCCCTGATCCCGGTCGTCGAGGCCGCGCTCGCCGCCGACCAGCGCGGCCGTCCGCTCCCCCCGGACGTCGTCACCCAGGTCCGGATGCTCGCCGACGCGGTCGAGCACGGCCCCCCGGGCCGGTACCGGCCGGCTCTGGCACCGCCCGCCACACCCACCGAACGCGCGGTCGACCACGCCCTGCGGCACGCGGCCGGCGTCGTCCTCGGGAAGGACCCCGACCCCCACAACGTGGACGACCGCCTCGGCCGGCCCGCCGCGCTGGGCGTCCGGGTGCGCGGCACCGCACGCGAGGTGCTGTTCTCCGAGGCGTCCTGGCGCTACGGACTGCGCCTGGCCCTGTGCGTCGGCCTTGCCCAGACGCTGGTCTCGGTCGTGGAGCTGGACCGGTCCTACTGGGTCCCCCTCACCGTCACCTTCGTCCTGAAGCCGGACTTCGGCTCGGTCTTCTCCCGCGCGGTGGGACGCGGACTGGGCACGGTGGCGGGTCTGGTGGTCGCGGCGGCCGTACTCGCCGAGGTGCCGCGCGGCTGGTGGGACGTGCCCGTCATGTTCGTCCTCGGCGGACTCATCCCCGCGTTCTCCGCGAAGGGGTACGCCTTCCAGACCGCGGCGATCACCCCGGTGATCCTGCTGCTGTCCGACCTGCTCAGCCGTGAGGGGATCGGGCTGGTCGGAGCACGCCTGGTCGACAGCCTGATCGGCTGCGCGATCGTGCTCGTCGCCGGATACCTGCTCTGGCCGGAGAGCTGGCACAGCCGCATCGGGGACCGGCTCGCGGACTCCGTCGACCATGCCGCGCGCCATGTGGCACTGGCCTTCAGCACCGAAGCCGACCACGCGGAGAGAGCACGGTCCAGGCGCCGGCTCTACCGGGATCTCTCGGCCGTGCGCTCGGAGTTCCAGCGGGCGCTCACCGAGCCGCCGCCCGCCGGCACGCGCGCGGCCGCATGGTGGCCGCTCGTCGTCGCCGTCGAGCGCATCGCGGACGCCACGACCGCGGCCGGGGTCCGCGTCGACCACGGTGCCGCCCCGCCCGCGCGGGGCGAAGTCGACGAGGTCGTACGGCATCTGCGCGAACTCGCCGGGGACATCCGCTCCCGGGAGGAACCCGCCGGGTTGCGGGCGGAACCGGGGGGCGACGAGCGGAGCGTCCTCGAACCGGTCCGCCAGGAGGTGGCGGCCGCCCGAATGATCGCTTCCCCGTCCGCCGCGTCCGGCACGCCGCCCGGGTCGTGACCGCCCGGGTCGTGACCGCACAGGCCGTGACCGCACAGGCCGTGACCGCCCGGGTCATGACCGCACGTACGGGTACGACCCGCCCGGACGCCACGGACGGGCCCCGGGCGGGGGACGGCACCACACCCCGCCCGGAAACCCCGGACGGCGGACGGCTCCGCATCCCCATCACCCGGCGGGGTCACCGAACGGGGTCAGCCGGCGGGCCCACCGACGGGGGTCACCCAGCGGGTAACCGAACCGAGTCGCCGAACCGAGTCGCCGAACTGACGCACCGAACTGACGCACCGAACGGAGTCGTTGAGCCCGGCCGGGCCGTCGGCACCACAGGCAGGTCGCCGACGCCGCACCCCCGCCGGCGCCGTCCCCCGTCAGCGGGAGGGCGTACGGCCGTGCAGGCGCTCCATCTCCCTGCGGTCGCGCTTCGTCGGCCGGCCCGCGCCCCGGTCCCGTAGCCCCGTCGGTGCGGTGAGTTCACGCGGCGGGGGCGGCGGACTGTTGTCCACATAGCACTGCACGGCCGCGGGCGCGCCGACGCGCTTGCGGATGACGCGGGAGACCACCACGATCCGCTCCCGGCCCGCATGGAAGAGCCGCACCTCGTCCCCGGCCTTGAGCGCGTGCGCGGGCTTCACCCGCTCGTCATTGACCCGAACATGACCTCCACGGCAGGCCGCCGCCGCCTGTGAACGGGTCTTGGTCAGCCGCACCGACCAGATCCAGACGTCGACCCGCGCCGTCCCTTCAGCGGCCCCAGGGGCCCCCGTGCCATCCGCCATACCACCGAGGGTACGGGGGAGCGACTTCGATGCGCTCCGTCCCCCGTCGCGGCACCTCCCCTCCAGCGAGGCCGCCCTCCCCGATCCATCGCCGTATGCCCCGGCACCCGGGGACATCCGATGAGCGGCAGCACCGGCCGGCGCTGGAACACCCCCCTGAGTGGGGATCACCTCGGCGGGCATCTCGGCGGGCATCTCGGCGGGCACCACGGGGGCACCGCGGAGGGCACCGCGGCGGTGGTGATGCCCTTCGCCGCGACCGCGCTCGGCCCGGTCGGGGGCTTCGAGGACGCCAGGCGCGCCGGGCCGGGGCACGACCGTGGACCGGGACCGGGACCGGGAGCGGGAGCGGGAGCGGAACCGGGACCGTGGACCGGAACCGGGAGCGAGAGCGAGAGCGGAACCGCGAGCGGGAGCGGAACCGGGACCGGGACCGGAAGCGGGACCGGAAGCGGGACCGGGACCGGAAGCGGGAGCAGGAGCGGGACCGGAAGCGGGACCGGGACCGGAAGCGGGAGCAGGAGCGGGACCGGAAGCGGGAGCAGGAGCGGGACCGGAAGCGGGACCGGAAGCGGGAGCGGGACCGGATCGACGTGGCGCTGACGGCCTGCTTCGGCGCCGCCGCGGCCGGGCCCGGCCTCCCCCGCGGGCCCGGCGGGAGCGGCCGTGCCCGCGGGGCTCACCGGGGTCAGACGCCGATGTCGCGGCCGTCCTTGCGGTAGACGGCGACGACCGACGGGCGGACCAGCCGACCCGGTCCGTCCGGCCACGCCGAGGCCGGCTTCTCGACGGTCGCCCCGTCGACCTCGCCCGGATGCTGGACCGCGACGACCACCCGCCGGTCCTGGATGATCGGGCCGCAGGTCTCGGCGCCCTTCGGGACCGTGAGGAACTGCTTCAGCTCGCCCCGGCGCTCACCGGCCGTCGCGACGCCGAACAGACCGTCGTGCGAGCCGAGCTGGGAGCCGTCGGTGGAGATCCACAGGTTGCCGTACGGGTCGAAGGCCACATTGTCCGGGCAGGAGATCGGGCTGACCCCGTCCTTCGGGTAGCCGGCGAAGTACGTGGCCGGGTCCTCCGGGTCGCCCGCGACCAGGAACAGCCGCCAGGCGAAGCCGTCGGAGGACGGGTCGTCCCAGTGCTCGGCGAGTTCCAGGATCTGGCCGTGCTTGTTGAGGTTGCGCGGGTTGGCCTCGTCCGCGCCGGGCTTGCCGGCCTTGCCGCGGTCGGTGTTGTTCGTCAGCGCGACGTACACCCGGCCCGTGCGCGGGCTCGGCTCGACGTCCTCGGGACGGTCCATCTTCGTCGCGCCGACCCTGTCGCCGGCGAGGCGGGTGAAGACGTACACCTCCTCGGCGGTCATGCCCGGGACGTGTGAGACGTCGCCGGTGGCCAGCGGGATCCACACGCCGCTGCCGTCGAACTCTCCGTCGTTCGGGAGCCTGCCGCTGCCGTCGATGTCCTGGGGTGAGTCGCCGGTGAGCTTGGCGACGTACAGCGTGCCCTCGTCCAGCAGCGTCAGGTTGTGCTCGCGGGCGGCACGGCCGTCGCCCTTCTTCATCCGCCTCGACGAGACGAACTTGTAGAAGTAGTCGAAGCGCTCGTCGTCGCCCATGTACACCACCGGGCGGCCGTCGCGGGTCAGCCGGGGCTGCGCGGCCTCGTGCTTGAAGCGGCCGAGCGCCGTGCGCTTGCGGGGCGTCGAGTCCGGGTCGTACGGGTCGAGCTCGACGACCCAGCCGAAGCGGTGCGACTCGTTGGGCTCCAGGGCGGCGTCGAAGCGCCTGTCGAAACGCTCCCACTTGCGCTCGGTGGCACCGGCGCTCAGGCCGTAGCGCTTGTCCGTGGCACTGGAGCCGTTGGCGAAGTACTGGTTGAAGTTCTCCTCGCCGTGGAGCGTGGTGCCCCACGGGGTCGTGCCTCCGGCGCAGTTGTTGAGGGTGCCGAGGACCTTGGTGCCGGACGGGTCGGCGGACGTCTTCAGCAGGTCGCTCCCGGCGGCGGGGCCCGTGAGGCGGAACTCGCTCGTGGCCGTCAGACGACGGTTGAGCCAGTGGCGGCCGACCGGGGTGAGCTTGCCGCTCCTGCGCTCCTCCTGGACGACGACCACGGAGAGGCCGTGCGCGGCCCAGCCGATCTCGACCTGCTCGCGGGTCGGGTCGGCGGCGTCGTAGCCCTTGAACATCAGCTGCTCGTCGGTGTACTCGTGGTTGGCCACGAGCACCTGACGGCCGTGCTCGCGCAGCGGCAGCAGGCTGAGGAAGTCGTTGTTGTAGCCGAACTGCCCGGCCTGCGCCTCGGCCGACTGCCGGTCGGCGTCGAAGGCGGGCGCGCCGCGCAGGATCGGTTCGCCCCAGCGGATCACCACGTTCCGGGTGTAGCCCTCGGGGACGGTCACCGCGTCGGCCGTGTTGGGCGCGACCGGGGTGAAGCGCAGGCCGCGGGCACCCTTGCCGCCCCCGTGCCCGCCATGGCGGGCGTCACCGGCGGCGGGCACCGCGGCGGCCTGCGCGGAGGGCGCGTGCTGCGTGAGCGCGGCACCGCCAGCGGCGGAGGCAACGGTCACGACGGCGGCGGTCCGCATCATCGAACGCCGCGACAGCGTCCCGGCGATGATGTCACCGGCGTACTCGTTGCCGCTGGTGTTCGGCACCTCGTGGAAGCAGGCGTCACCGCAGCGGTACCGGCAGGTCAGAGCGGAACGACCGCCGGCGTGGTTCGAGCTCAGAAGCGGCAGGATTCTGCGCACGTCTTCTCCCTGTCCCCTCGGCGCACTCTGCGCCGACATCGTGTCGGAATGTCTCCGGCCGTGACGGTAGGGGTACATGTGTGCAGGGCGGCGGACGAGAGGTGAACGCGGGATGAATCGGGAGGGACCGGGGCGCTCTTGACGCGGGAGGGGCTTGCTGCTGTAGGGCAGAGCGGCCGCTAACCTTACGTTTCCGCGGTGGCCGGAACTGCGGCGTTGCCACAGTCAGACCGGGTATTGCCGGAAAATGCGGATATTGATCGCACCCAATTCACGCGAAAGGCCTCGCACATGGGCATTCGGAGCTTGCTGCGAAAGGTGTTTGGACGCGAGCGCATGGAGTCGTCCTCACCGGCCTCCACGACGACCCCTACCGCCCCCGCCTCCGTCCCGCCCCAGGCCGAGGCCCCCACCCCGCAGGACCGCGCGGCGGATCTGGTGGCGGCGGCGTTCGACGCTCCCCCGGGCACCCGCCCGACGATCCCGCCGGCCCGGACACCGTCCAGGCCGGACGCGACTGGCCCGGCTGACGGGGCTGACGCGGCTGACGGGAAGGCGGCGAACGCGGACACCGCCGAGGCCGCGGAGGCGACGAAGGCGGCAGACACCGCGGAGGCGACGGAGGCCGCGGAGGCGACGAACGGCAAGGCTGCGGGCACGGACACCGCGAAGGCCCCGGACGCCAAGGCCCCGGACACGAAGGCGGCAGACACCGCGGAGGCGACGGAGGCGGGCGCCAGGGCGGCGACCACGGATGCCCCCCAGGCCGTGGAGGCGGGTGTCGCCGGGGACGAGAAGCCCTCTCAGGAGGGTGCGTCCTCGGTCACCGAGACGGCCGAGACCGGCGCTCCGGACGCCGAGGCGACGGCGGCCGCGGCCGAAGCGCCCACGGCCGGCACGGAGACCGAGCCCGCCACCCAACCCGCCGCCGAGCCCGCCACCCAACCCGCGGCCGGCGCCACGTCCGAGACCGCCCCGGCCGGTTCAGCAGCTTCGGGCGGTTCAGCCGTTTCAGGCGATGCCGAGGACACGAAGCCCGCCCGGCCGGAAGCGGCCGACGGGGCCTCCACCGCCGACGAGCACCCGGACGCGGTAGAGGCCGACGCCGCAGGAGCCGGGACGGAGGCGACACGGGCGACGGAGGCGACCGCCGAGGCGGACACCACGTCGGCCCCGGACACACACACCGACACCCGCACCGCTACCGCTACCGCTACCGCTACCGCTACCGCTACCGAGAAAACGAGAGCGGCGGAGCCGGAAGCGACCGGGAGCGTCCCCGCCCAGGCGCCCCCCGCCGACGCGGTTCCAGCCGCCGACGCGCGCACCGGGAGCGGCCCGGCGCAGCCCGAGCCGACCGCGCAGACCACCGCCGAGGCGGACACCAGCGCAACGGCTGGCCCCGCTCCCATGGCGCCCGAGCCCACCGAGGCCACCACCACCGAGCCCACCAAGCCCGCCGAGGCCACCAAGCCCGCCGCCGCTGCTCCGGACGGCACCGCGCCCGAGGCCGTCGACGGACCGCCGCCCACCCAGCCGGCTCCTTCGCCCGCCACGGACTCCGCCACCTCCGAGACCGACACCCCGGCCGCCGAGCCCCAGCCCGCCACCGAGCCGATCGCCTCCCACGCCACCGACACCGGCGGCGAGTCCGCCCTCCCCCTGGCTCATGTCAAGGCGCGGGCGGCGGCGCTCGTCGGCGCGTATCAGGCGGCCGGCACGGCGCTGAGCACCGCGGGAGCCGCCGGGGCTCGGGCGAAGGTGTATCTCGTGCTGGACCGGTCCGGGTCGATGCGGCCCTATTACAAGGACGGCAGCGCACAGCAGCTCGGCGAGCAGACCCTGGCGCTCGCGGCGCACCTCGACGAGGACGCGTCCGTGCATGTCGTGTTCTTCTCGACGGACATCGACGGCAGCGGCGAGCTGACACTCGCCGAGCACGAGGGCCGCGTCGACGAACTCCACGCGGGTCTCGGGCGCATGGGGCGGACCAGCTACCACCGGGCCGTAGAGGAGGTCGTCGCCCACCACGAGAAGTCGGGCGCCGACGGCCCCGCCCTCGTCGTCTTCCAGACCGACGGCCCGCCCGACGCCAAGCAGCCGGCCAGGCAGGCGCTGGCGGACGTGGCCGACAAGCCGTTCTTCTGGCAGTTCGTGGCCTTCGGTGAGCACGAGGCCAAGGGCTTCGACTTCCTGCGGAAGCTCGACGCCGACGCCTCCGTGGAGAACGCCGCGTTCTTCCACGCCGGCCCGGATCCCCGCGAGCTCACCGACGAGGAGCTCTACGAGGGGCTGCTGGGCGCCTTCCCGAAGTGGCTGGACCGCCGCGGGGGCTGAGGACGGCGTCCCCGGCCGGTGCGCCGAGAGCGCCGCACCGGCCGGGGACGAAGATCGCCGCGACCCGACGGCGACCGCGGGCCGGCGACCGGAGGCCGTGGGCCGGAGGCCGCGAGGCTGGCTGTGGCGGCTCGCGGCCGGCGGGCGGCGGCTGAAGGGCTTCGGGCAGGGGATGACCCGGCCGGCGGTCCGGCACCGTGTGCGCGGCTTACACGGGTGAGTCGATCTTCACGCGGCCGTTAGGATTTCGACCATGGCGGCCACTGGATCCGAGAAGCACGGGGCGAAGGCGTACTACGTCTCGACCCCCATCTACTACGTCAACGACGCTCCTCACCTGGGCCACGCCTACACGACCGTCGCAGGCGACGTGCTCACCCGCTGGCACCGCCAGCGCGGCGAGAAGGTGTGGTACCTCACCGGCACGGACGAGCACGGTCAGAAGATCATGCGCACCGCGGAGGCGAACGGCGTCAGCCCGCAGGAGTGGTGCGACAAGCTCGTGGAGGAGGCGTGGAAGCCTCTCTGGGAGCATCTGGAGATCGCGAACGACGACTTCATCCGCACGACCGAGCGCCGGCACACCGACCGGGTCCAGGAGTTCGTACAGGACCTCTTCGACAAGGGCGAGATCTACAAGGGCGGGTACGAGGGCCCGTACTGCGTGGGCTGCGAGGAGTACAAGCTCCCCGGCGAGCTGCTGGACGGCGAGGGGGCGTACGCCGGAGAGAAGCTGTGCCCCGTGCACAAGAAGCCGGTGGAGATCCTCAAGGAGGAGAACTACTTCTTCAAGCTCAGCGAGTACGGCCCGAAGCTGCTGGAGTTCTACGCGGCCAACCCCGGCTTCATCCAGCCCGAGTCCGCCCGCAACGAGGTCGTGAACTTCGTGAAGCAGGGTCTTCAGGACCTGTCGATCTCCCGGTCGACGTTCGACTGGGGCATCCCGATCCCGTGGGACGAGAAGCACGTCATCTACGTGTGGGTCGACGCCCTGCTGAACTACGCGACGGCGGTCGGCTACAACGAGAACCCGGCGAAGTTCGAGGACACGTTCCCCGCGGACGTCCACCTCGTCGGCAAGGACATCCTCCGCTTCCACGCGATCATCTGGCCCGCGATGCTGATGGCCCAGGGGCTCCCGGTGCCCGGCAGGATCGCGGCCAACGGCTGGCTGATGGTCGGCGGCGAGAAGATGTCGAAGTCGAACCTGACCGGCATCAAGCCGCAGGACCTCACCTCGCACTTCGGCGTGGACGCGTACCGCTGGTACTTCCTGCGCGCGATCGCTTTCGGCCAGGACGGCTCCTTCTCGTGGGAGGACTTCTCCGCCCGCTACACCAGCGAACTCGCCAACGACTACGGCAACCTGGCGTCCCGGGTCGCCGCGATGGTGGGCAAGTACTTCGGCGGGTCGCTGCCGGAGGCCGGCGCGAACGGCGAGGCCGAGAAGGCGGTCCGGGACGGCCTGGCGAAGGCCGTGGCCGAGGCGGACCGCAGGATCGGGGAGGAACTGGACTTCCAGGGCGGGATCCTGGCGGTCTTCGACTTCGTGAAGCAGGTCAACGGCTACATCACGGAGCAGGAGCCGTGGAAGGTCGCCAGGACCGCGTTCGACCAGGCCGCCGACCCGGCGGAAGCCGAGGGGGGCCGGGCCCGTCTCGCGACCATCCTGTACACGGCCGCGGAGTCGCTGAGGGCCGTCGCCGTGCTGTTGAACCCGGTCATGCCGGAAACCTCGCGGAAGCTGTGGGACTCCCTGGGCGCCGAGGCGTCGCTCGGCGCCCTGGCGGACCAGCGGGTCCAGGACGCGGCGGAATGGGGGGCGCTGCCGGCCGGCTCGACGGTGACGAAGGGCGCCGTGCTCTTCCCGCGCCTTGAGGAGCCCGGCAAGGGCTGAGCATTCCGCCCGCACAGCCCGTCTGGTCCATTCGGTCCGCACAGCCCGTCTGGTCCGTTCCGCCCGCACACCCCGTCTGAAGCGTTCGGTCCGCTCGGTCCGTCCCCCCGCACCGCTCTCCGCCGCGCGTCGGACCGCCGAACGGCGGAGCGCGGTGCGGGTCCGGGCGCGTCGTCGGCCTGCTGTCGAAGCAGCGGACAGGTCACGGCACCCCCGGGCCCCTCGGCACATACGCACATACCTGCGTACTCAAGTAGTCGCGTACGCATGTCCGCGTGTCCCGCGTCTCCACAGACCGCATGCTCTGCATGCCCCGGGTGCTGGCCCGGGTGCTGTCCCGGGCGCCCCGCGGTCGCACCGCAGAGCCTCCGGCCGTCCGGTCCGACCCCCACCCCGTGTCACGGCCTCACGGCCTCACGACCCCGCGACCCCGCGACCCCGCGACCCCGCGACCCCGCGACCCCGCGACCCCGCGGCGGTCAGCGTGCCAGCGATTCGCCGTCCCCCATCACCACCACCGGCCGCTTGCCCGGATCCAGTCTGCGCAGCAGCTCCGCCATCCGGTCCAGTCCGAGCGAGACGCACCCCTGGGTGGGGCCGTCATGGTCGACGTGGATCCAGACACCGCCGCCCCGGTCCCAGCCCATGGGCCGCCGCTCGTCGAGCGGGGTCAGTCCCGACTCCCTGTTGTAGTTGATCGCCACCACGTGGTCGAAGGATCCCCGCAGGCTCTCGCCCCGGAAGCCGGTGCCGACGGCCACGAACTCCTCGGACTGGTGGTACGGCAGTCTGGTGCCCGGATCGGGCAACCGGCCGCCCGCGTCGGTGAGACCGAAGACGCCGATCGGCGTGCGGTGGTCCCCGGCCCAGTGCTCGTCGGTCCAGCCCTTGAGGGCGTTGTGTGCCGGCCACGGCCCGGCGACGGCCCTCCAGCGCTGCTCCGCGTCGCGCTCGTAGAGCGTCGCCGTGGACTCGCTGGAGTCGGCGGACCTCCCCCTCACCAGGAGGGCCTGGCCGGTGCCGGCGGGGACGAGTTCACCCGTTCGGGGCCCGAGACCGGGCAGCCCGGCTGGATTCGCCCGGTCCGCCGCGGGCGGGCCGCCGTGCGGCACCGCGTTCGAACCGGCGGGCGGGCCGGCGTGCGGCGCCGCGGCGTCCGGCGCGGGGGGAACGGGGCCGGCGGCCGGGGACGGCGCCGAGGGCTTCGCGCAGCCCCCGAGCAGCAGTCCGGCGGCCAGCAGGGGCAGCGCTGCTCTGGTCAGTACGGTGCTGAGCACTCCGCGATGTCCTCTCGTGATCCTCGTGCGGTGCGGGCGGCCGGACGGTCCCGGCGGGTCCACACGGCACATGCGGTCCGGGCGGCCGCGGCGGCGCGCACGGGCCCGGCCGGGTCACGGCGGGCCGTCGACGGCTCCCCCCGTGCCTTCCCGCCGCGGTGTCGCCGGTCGCCGGCTCGGCGCCGTGAACGACTCGGAAGGAGCACGAAAACAACGCGGAAGGGCCCGGAACCGGCCGGGATCGCCAGGATCAGGTTGGTTCCGGGCCCTTCCGGGCTCATCGCGTCGCGGACCGCTGTCGGACAGCCCGGCTCGGCGGGTTCGGCCCTACTTGGTGGGCTTGTAGGGCGTCGGCTTCGCCGGCCCCTGGTAGAGGCCGATGTGCAGCTCCTTCAGCCGGGCCTCCTCGACCTCCGCCGGGGCGCCCATCAGCAGGTCCTGCGCGTTCTGGTTGAGCGGGAACGCGATCGTCTCGCGGATGTTCGGCTCGTCGGCCAGCAGCATCACGATGCGGTCGACGCCGGGTGCGATGCCGCCGTGCGGCGGGGCACCGTACTGGAAGGCGCGGAGCATGCCGGAGAACTCCCGCTCGACGGTCTCGCGGTCGTAACCCGCGATCTCGAAGGCCTTGAACATGATGTCGGGCCGGTGGTTCCGGATGGCGCCGGAGGACAGCTCGACACCGTTGCAGACGATGTCGTACTGCCAGCCGAGGACGTCCAGCGGGTCCTGGGTGCCCAGGGCCTCCAGACCGCCCTGCGGCATGGAGAAGGGGTTGTGCGAGAAGTCGATCCGCCCGGTCTCGGGGTCCTTCTCGTACATCGGGAAGTCGACGATCCAGCAGAACCGGAAGACGTCCTCCTCGAAGTGACCGGAGCGGCGGGCTGCCTCGACCCGCACCGCACCCATGATCTTGGACACCTCGTCGAACTCACCGGCGCCGAAGAACACCGCGTGACCGGGCTTGAGGCCCAGGCGCTCGGTGAGGGCCTCGACGTTCTCCCCCGTGAGGAACTTGGCGATCGGGCCGGACAGCGCTCCGTCGTCGCCGACGCGCACCCAGGCCAGGCCCTTGGCGCCCTGCTCCACCGCGTACTCGCCGAGCTGGTCGAAGAACCTCCGCGGCTGGTCCTGGACGGCCGGCACCGGCAGGGCCCGGACGTGCCTGCCCGCGAACGCCTTGAACTCCGAGCCCTCGAAGACGTCGGTGATGTCGACGAGCTCCAGCCGCGCCCGCAGGTCGGGCTTGTCGGAGCCGTACTTCAGCATCGCCTCGCGGAACGGGATCCGCGGGAACGGCGAGGTGACGTGGCGGCCGCCGCCGAACTCCTCGAACAGCTCGGTCATCAGCCTCTCGACCGGCCGGAAGACGTCCTCCTGCTCGACGAAGCTCATCTCGACGTCGAGCTGGTAGAACTCGCCGGGCGAGCGGTCGGCCCGGGCGTCCTCGTCGCGGAAGCAGGGCGCGATCTGGAAGTAGCGGTCGAAGCCCGCGATCATCAGCAGCTGCTTGAACTGCTGCGGGGCCTGCGGCAGCGCGTAGAACTTGCCGGGGTTCAGCCGGGACGGCACCAGGAAGTCGCGGGCCCCCTCGGGGGAGGCCGCGGTGAGGATGGGGGTGGCCATCTCGTTGAAGCCGAGCGCGGTCATCTTCTGCCGGATGGCGGCGATCACGGCGGTGCGCAGCATGATGTTGCGGTGCATGCGCTCGCGGCGCAGGTCGAGGAAGCGGTACTCCAGTCGCCGCTCCTCGTTGACCCCGTCGTCCGTGTTGATCGTGAAGGGCGGCTGGGCCGAGGAGCCGAGCACCTCGACGCCGGTGACCTCGATCTCGATCTCACCGGTCGGCAGGTCCGGGTTGACGTTGTCCGCGCCGCGGGCGGAGACCTTGCCGTCCACGCGGACGACGGACTCCTTGGTGAGGTGGCTCAGTGCCTCGTTGGCCGGGGTGCCGGGGCGGGCGACGAGCTGGACCAGACCGTAGTGGTCGCGGAGGTCGATGAAGAGGATGCCGCCCAGGTCTCGGCGATTGTGCAGCCAGCCGCTCAGCCGGACGTCGGTGCCGACGTCAGAGGCGCGGAGCTCGCCGCAGGTGTGGGACCTGTACCGGTGCATCGTTCATCCAGTCTTCGCGATGGGGGGTGTGGGCGGACCAACCCAGGTTACCGCCCGGCCCACGGCCGCCCGTCCGGATCTACCGCGCGGTACCGCGCGGCGCGGGGACTGCCCGCGGAGGGGCGCCGCGGGCACCGGCCCTGCACCGGCCCTGCACCGGTACCGCGGGCACCGGCCGTCCCCTGGCCGCCCTCTGGCCGTCCCCTGGCCGACACCGCAGGCACGGGCGGTACCGGCACCGCCGGCCCCGGCCGGGCACCGGCCGTCCACTGTCCGCCCCCGTCCGGCCCCTGTCCATCCCCCCGCCATCCCCCCGCCGTCCCCGTCCGCTCCCTGTCCCTCCCCTGTCCATCCCCCCGCCGTCCCCGTCCGCTCCCTGTCCGCTCCCTGTCCGCCCCCCGTCCAGTGGTGCCCGGCCCAGCGGGTGTGCACCGGAGCAACCCGAATACAGTGGGACAATGCGCACCGAGGACGTCCTGGCTGCGACGGCGACCGGCATTTGGCGCTGGGACAACGCGTCCGGGACCGTGATCCTCGACGCGGAGGCCGCCCGCCTGCTGGGGCTGTCCGGCGGGGCCGGCGGATACACCGCCTCGGCCGTGCGCTCCCTTCTGCACCCCGTCGACTGGAACGAGGTCAGCGGCACCATCGGGCTCGCCGTGGCAGAGGGGACGCTGGCCGAGTCCCGGGTGCGGGTGGTCGACGCGGAGGGACGGGTGCTGCGCACCATCCGCAGCCGCTCCAAGCCGGAGGCCGAGGGCGACGGCTACCGCCTGTTCGGCACCGTCCAGGAGGTCCCGGAGCCGCAGCCGGGCACGAGTGCCCACACCCCGGTCATCGGCGACTGGCGGCGCTCCCGCGAGGCGTTCCTGCTGGACGCGGGCCGGGCGCTGGCCGAGGCCCGGTCCACCGCCGAGGTGCTGCGGGTCGCGGCCTCGCTGTCGATGCCGGGCTTCTCCCCCGACGGTCTGGCCGTCTTCGGCGTGGAGGCGGACCGGCTCACGGTGGTCGGTTACCACGGCTACGACGAGCATGTGGCGGGCCCCCTCGCGGACCTGCCGATCGAGACCGAGTACCCGGTGTCCGAGGTCATCCGGACGGGGCGGGCCCTCTACGTGCCGACGCCGCTGGAGTACCGGCGCCGGTACCCCGCCATGTGGCCGCTGATCGAGGGCTACGGCAGACAGTCGTGGGCCTTTCTGCCGCTGATCGTCTCGGGCCGGACGATGGGCACCTGGATGGCCGCGTTCAGCCATCCCGTCGCCTTCACGCCCGACGAGCGCTCCGTTCTCGCCACCGTGGCCCGGATGCTGGCGCAGGCGCTGACCCGCGCCGGGGTCGCCGAGAGCGAGCGGGAGCTGTCGCGGGGGCTCCAGCGCTCGATGATGCCGTCCCTGGGGCCGGGCATCCCGGGCATGTCGGTCGCGGCCCGGTACGTTCCGACCGGCGGCGGCCTCCAGGTCGGCGGCGACTGGTACGACCTGATCCCGCTGCCCGGCGCCTCCCCCGCCGCAGAGCCGGGCGGCGGGAGGATCGCGCTGGTCATCGGAGACGTCCAGGGCCATGACGTACGGGCGGCCGGGCTGATGGGGCAGTTGCGGACCGCCCTGCGCGCCTACGCCACCGAGGGCCACCGTCCCGACGCGGTGCTGGCCCGGGCCTCCCGCTTCCTGGCGGGGCTGCACGACTACACCGAGAGCGAGGCGTACGACGACGGCGACCCCGTGGGCGGCCACAGCGCCCCGCGCTTCGCGACCTGCCTCTATCTGGAGTGCGACCCGGCGACCGGCGCCATCGAGGTCGCCCGGGCGGGGCACCCCGATCCGGCGATCCGGCTGGCCGACGGCACGGTGATCCTGCGACCCACCGCAGGCGGTCTGCCGCTGGGGATCGACCCGGACTCCGACTACCCCACGACGCAGATCGTGCTGGAGCCGGGCGAGACCATCATGATCTGCACGGACGGACTGCTGGAGACCGGCGGCCACGACCTGGACAGCGGGTGGGAACGGATCCGGGCCGTGCTGGAGGAGCACCGGGACGAGGCGGGTTCGCTGGAGAAGCTCGCGGACGCGCTGGTGCAGGCCGTGCACGGACCGGCCTCCCACCACACCACCGGCCCGCTCTCGGACCGGCGCGAGGACGACATCGCGGTCGTGCTGCTGTCCCGGCACGGCCGGCCCGCCCGCCGGGCCCCGCGCCGCACGGTGCTCACCGTCCGCCAGGCCGAGCCGGAGCGGATCTCGACGGCGCGGCGGCAGATGCGCGACCTGCTGTACGACTGGGCCGACGAGGAGCAGGTCGACTCAGCGGTGCTGATGGTCTCGGAGATGGTCACCAATGTGCTGGTGCACACCGACGGTGACGCTCTGCTGGTGGCGGAGGCGACCGGGAGGTCCGGGCGCAGGCGGCTGCGGGTGGAGGTCTCGGACACCAGCGACGAGCTGCCGCACCAGCGGCGGCCCGGCGAGCTGGCGTCGTCCGGTCGGGGACTGCTGCTGATGGAGCTGCTCGCCGACGTCTGGGGCGTGGACCCGCGGGGCGAGGGCAAGTCGGTCTGGTTCGAGCTCTACGAGCCGGGGTCGGGGGACGGCCCGCCGGAGCCGGTGCCACCGGGTCCCTGCGTGGGATCGCCGACCGCCCCGTAGCGGCTGCGCAGTTCCCCGATGATGCCGAACGCGGCGGCCGTGAGCGGCACGGCCAGCAGCATCCCGAGGATCCCGGCGATGCCCGCACCCGCGGTGATCGCCAGCATCACGACCGCCGGATGCATCTGGACGGTGCGGCTCTGGATCACCGGCTGGAGCACATGCCCCTCCAGGGCCTGCACGGCGAGGACGACGCCGAGCGCCCAGAGCGCGATGACGAAGCCCCGGTCGGCGAGCGCGACGAGCACCGCCATCGAGCCGGAGATGAACGCCCCCAGATAGGGGATGTACGCGAAGACGAAGACGAGCGCGCCCAGCCCGACCGCCCCGGGCACGCGCAGCACCAGCAGGCCGACGGTGATGCAGACGGCGTCGATGAGGGCGATGAACGTGGTGCCGCGCATGAAGCCCTCGACCGCCTCGAACGCCCGCCGCCCCATCGCCTCCGCCATGTCCCCGGTGGACTGCGGGACGAGGGAGCGCAGGGTGGAGACCGCGCGGTCGGAGTCGCGGAGGAAGAAGAAGCTCAGCAGCAGGGCCAGGACGGCGATGGCGATCATCTCGCCCACGACGCTGATGCCGGAGATCACCTCGGACGCGGCGGTCCCGCCGAACCTGCTCAGCAGTTCCCTGGAGTTGGTGGCCAGGTCGTCGAGCGAGGTGCCGGCGGCTCCGAAGTGCCTGGCCAGGTCGGCCGCGGCCCGCTTGAGGGAGGCGATGATCTGGTCCCCGGACTCGATCAGCGCGTTGACCACGATGTACAGCGCCCCGCCGACGACCGCCACGACCGCCGCACAGGTGATCCCCGCGGCGAGCGAGCGCTGCACCTTCATCCTGATCAGGCGCCGGTGCAGCGGACCGAGCAGCGCGGTACCCAGCAGCGCGAGCAGCAGGGGGGTGACGGCGGTCTTGAACTCGGTGATCAGCCACACGCCGACGGCGCCGACCCCCGCGACGAGCAGCGCGACGGCGCACCAGGCGGCGAGGCGCTGCACGGGCCGGGGGAGAAGGGTCTGCGGCGGCGGCACGGTTCCAGCCGACCACGCCCGGCGCGGCCCGTCCCGTCCGCCGGGGCCGGACGGGTGGCGGGCCGCCGGGGAAGCCGCGGGCGGGACGGGCCGACGGGCCCCGGGGTGGGCGGCGTCGCCCGGCCCGAGCGCCCGGGCGGGCGCGCCCGGGCCGGGGGCTCACATCCCGTGGGCGGCCGGGACCGTACCGAGGCGGCCCTTCTGGAAGTCCTCGAACGCCTGCTTGAGTTCCTCTCGGGTGTTCATGACGAACGGCCCGTAGTGCGCCATCGGCTCCCGGATGGGCCGTCCGCCGAGCAGCACGATCTCCAGGTCACCGGTGCCGACGGCGTCCTGGGTGTCGTCGGCCCGCACGGTCAGCGCACCGCCCTCGCCGAACACGGCCGTCTGCCCCGTGTGCACGGGCCGCCGCTCGGCGCCGACCGCACCGCGTCCGGCGAGGACGTACGCGAGGCCGTTGAAGTCCTCGCGCCACGGCAGGGTGATCCGCGCGCCCGGCCGCAGGGTCGCGTGGACCATCGTGATCGGGGTGTGGGTGATGCCGGGTCCCCGGTGACCCTCGAGTTCTCCGGCGATCACCCGGAGCAGGGCGCCGCCGTCGGGGGAGGTGAGCAACCGGACCTGGCCGCCGCGGATGTCCTGGTAGCGCGGGTCCATCATCTTGTTCGCCGCCGGCAGGTTCACCCAGAGCTGCAGCCCGTGGAAGAGACCGCCGCTCACGACGAGTTCCTCCGGCGGGGCCTCGATGTGGAGCAGCCCGGAGCCCGCCGTCATCCACTGGGTGTCGCCGTTGCGGATGGTCCCGCCGCCGCCGTTGCTGTCCTGGTGGACGAAGGTCCCGTCGATCAGGTAGGTGACGGTCTCGAAGCCGCGGTGCGGGTGCCAGGGGGTGCCCTTCGGCTCCCCGGGCTGGTACTCCACCTCGCCCATCTGGTCCATCATGACGAACGGGTCGAGGTGGGTGTGGTTGATCCCGGCGAACGCGCGGCGCACCGGGAAGCCCTCCCCCTCGTACCCCTGGGGCGCCGTGGTCACGGCGAGTACGGGACGCTGCACGGCGTCACCGGCCGCGGTCACGCGCGGCAGGGTCAGCGGGTTCTGGACGGTCACTGCGGGCATGGAGGCCTCCTCGTACGTCCAAGTTAGTTGAATCTCGAACTTCTCGCCACCCACAACGCCGATCCCGCCGACCGCATTCCCACCCCGCCGCGGTCGCCGGACCGGCGGCCGCGGCGGGGGTGGTCGCACGCCCCCCCACCGGGACGCGGGCGCCACCGCACCCCGCACCCCGCACCCCGCACCCCGCACCCCGCACCCCGCACCCCGCACGGAAAACGACCGGCGGGCACCGAGGGGTGCGGGCCGGTCGCCGCGTGGGAAGACCAGAGAGACGTAAGAACCGCGAGAAACGCAAGAAACGCAAGAAACGTGAGACAGCCAGAGAGCAGAGACACCCGAGAGAGCGGAGAGAGCAGCGGAAACGCCGGCAGCGGGGGCAACCGGAGACAAGGAGGCGTACGGTCCGGACCGGTCAGCCGTACATGCGCCGCATCGCGAAGTCGACCATCTGCTCCACGGCCTTCGCGTCGAAGACCATCCGGTGCTCGCCCTCCATGTCGAGGACGAAGCCGTACCCGGTGGGCAGCAGGTCGATCACCTCGGCACCCGTGATCACGAAGTACTTGGACTCCTTGCCCGCGTAGCGGCGCAGTTCCTTGAGCGAGCTGAACATCGGGATCACCGGCTGCTGCGTGTTGTGCAGGGCCAGGAAGCCCGGGTTGTCACCGCGCGGGCAGTACACCTTCGACGTCGCGAAGATCTGCTGGAAGTCCTCCGCGGACAGCGACCCCGTGGTGAAGGCCCGCACCGCGTCGGCGAGCGAGGGGGGTGACGGCTCGGGGTACAGCGGCTGCTCTCCGTAGCCCGCTCCGGGCATCCCCGCACCGGACATCCCCGCTCCGGGCATCCCGGCTCCGGGCATCCCCGCCCCGGGCATGCCCGCGCCCGACATCGGCTGCTGCGGCGGAGGGCCGTAGTGCTGCTGACCGCCGGGGGTCTGGTCGTAGCCGTACATGGGCGCAAGACTACCGAGGCTCCGCCGGGGGGCGGGCCCGGCAGCCGGTCACGTCTCAGCGGGCGGGCTCCCCGGACCCGATCGCCCCGACGAACGACGACCACGCTCCGGCACCGACGGCGAGGACGGGCCCGTGGGGCGCCGGGCCGGGGCCACGAGGAGTCGGGGCGGGGCCTCGCCCAGCCGGCGGCGGTCGGTCTGCGCCGGGGTGTGGACCTGGGCCCCGACGGCGGGAGAGTCTGGTGCGAGCCGCCCGACCCGGCTCGGCCGCCGGTATGCGGGTCGCGTCACAGATGCCGGTGGGGGGTTGCTTCTTATTACCGACGGGTAGCATCATCGTAGCTACTTGCCGGTAGTTGCAACGAGGACCCTGCCTCCTCCCCGATCCGTTACGGAGCCGTCGCCATGGGGCACTACAAGTCGAATCTCCGCGACATCGAGTTCAACCTCTTCGAGGTCCTCGGGCGCGACAAGCTGTACGGCACGGGTCCGTTCGCGGAGATGGACGTCGAGACCGCCAAGAGCATCCTCGACGAGATCGCCCGCCTCGCGGAGAACGACCTCGCCGAGTCCTTCGCCGACGCCGACCGCAACCCGCCGGTCTTCGACCCGGAGACCAACACCGCTCCGGTGCCGGAGAGCTTCAAGAAGAGCTACCAGACCTTCATGGACTCCGAGTACTGGCGCCTCGGCCTCCCCGAGGGGATCGGCGGCACCACCGCGCCGCGCTCCCTCGTCTGGTCCTACGCCGAGCTGCTCCTCGGCTCGAACCCCGCGATATGGATGTACTCCTCGGGCCCGGCCTTCGCCGGGATCCTCTACGAGGAGGGCAACGAGGCGCAGAAGCAGGTCGCCCGGATCGCGGTGGAGAAGCGGTGGGGCTCCACCATGGTGCTCACCGAGCCCGACGCGGGCTCGGACGTCGGCGCCGGTCGCGCGAAGGCGATCCAGCAGGACGACGGCTCCTGGCACATCGAGGGCGTGAAGCGCTTCATCACCTCCGGCGAGCACGACATGGAGGAGAACATCCTCCACTACGTCCTCGCCCGCCCCGAGGGCCACGGCCCCGGCACCAAGGGCCTGTCCCTCTTCCTCGTGCCGAAGTTCCACTTCGACTGGGAGACCGGCGAGCTGGGCGAGCGCAACGGCGTCTACGCCACCAACGTCGAGCACAAGATGGGCCTCAAGGCGTCCAACACCTGCGAGCTGACCTTCGGCGACAGGCACCCCGCCAAGGGCTGGCTGATCGGCGACAAGCACGACGGCATCCGCCAGATGTTCATGATCATCGAGTTCGCCCGCATGATGGTCGGCACCAAGGCGATCTCCACGCTGTCCACGGGCTACCTCAACGCGCTGGAGTACGCCAAGGAGCGCGTCCAGGGCCCCGACCTGGCCAACTTCATGGACAAGACCGCGCCCAAGGTCACCATCACCCACCACCCCGACGTGCGCCGCTCGCTCATGACGCAGAAGGCGTACGCGGAGGGCATGCGCGCCCTCGTCCTCTACACCGCGTCGGTGCAGGACGAGATCGCGTCCAAGGAGGCCGCGGGCGAGGACGCCAAGTCCCTTCAGGGCCTCAACGACCTGCTGCTGCCGATCGTCAAGGGCTACGGCTCCGAGAAGGCGTACGAGCAGCTCGCCCAGTCGCTGCAGGTCTTCGGCGGCTCCGGGTACCTGCAGGAGTACCCGATCGAGCAGTACATCCGCGACGCCAAGATCGACACCCTCTACGAGGGCACCACGGCGATCCAGGGCCAGGACTACTTCTTCCGGAAGATCGTCCGCGACCAGGGCGCCTCGCTGAACGCGCTCGCCGAGGAGATCAAGAAGTTCCTCGCGGTCGGCACCGGCGGCGAGGAGCTGTCCGGCGCCCGCGACGCACTCTCCAAGGCCGCGGTCGACCTGGAGGCGATCGTCGGCCGGATGCTCACCGACCTCACCGCCACGGGCGAGGACGTCAGGAACATCTACAAGGTCGGCCTCAACACCACCCGTCTGCTGCTCGCCTCCGGTGACGTGGTCGTCGGCTACCTGCTGCTGCGCGGCGCGGCCGTCGCCGCCGAGAAGCTGGAGACCGCCTCCGCCAAGGACCGGGCGTTCTACCAGGGCAAGATCGCGGCCGCGAGGTTCTTCGCCGCCAACGTCCTGCCGGGTGTCTCGCTCGCCCGCGAGATCGCCGAGGGCGTGGACAACGAGCTGATGGACCTGGACGAGGCGGCCTTCTGATCCCGGCCCCCGCATCGACCCGGTCCGGCCCTCACGCCGACCGAAGCGAAGACCCGCTCCCGCCCGGGAGCGGGTCTTCCCGCGTACCGGGCCCGCCGCCGCGCCCCGGCCCACCGCACGGACCGGAACACCGCACGGCACGCCGCACCGCACGGACCGGCACCCGGACCGGCGCACCACCCGGCCCACCGCACGGACCGGAACACCACACGGACCGGAACGCCACACGGACCGGAACACCACACGGCCCACCGCACCGCACGGACCGGAACGCCACACGGACCGGAACACCACACGGCCCACCGCACCGCACGGACCGGAACACCACACGGACCGGAACACCACACGGACCGGAACACCACACGGCCCACCGCACGGAGCGGCCCCGTGCCGCAGCGCCCGGCCGCGGTCCACCGTACGGACCGGCCGTGCGAGGAACGCTCGTTAAGGTGAGCACCATGAACAGCCGTGCAGCCTCCCCGTCGCCCACCCCCTTCGACCGCGGGCACACCGAGGACATGATGTCCTTCCTCGCGGCGAGCCCCACGCCGTACCACGCCGTGGCGAGCGCCGCCGAGCGGCTGGACGGAGCCGGGTTCCGACGGGTCGAGGAGACCGACGTCTGGGACGGCGCCGGCGGCGGCAGGTACGTGCTCCGGGGCGGCGCCGTCATCGCCTGGTACGTGCCGGAGGGCGCACCGGCCCACACCCCCTTCCGTATCGTCGGCGCCCACACCGACTCCCCCAACCTCCGGGTCAAGCCGGAACCGGACACGGGGGCGTACGGCTGGCGCCAGATCGCCGTCGAGATCTACGGCGGACCGCTGCTCAACTCCTGGCTCGACCGCGACCTCGGCCTCGCGGGCCGGCTGACGCTGCGGGACGGTTCCACCCGCCTGGTGAACATCGACCGTCCGCTGCTGCGCGTGCCCCAGCTCGCGATCCACATGGACCGCTCGATCCACGAGAAGGGGCTGCAACTGGACAAGCAGAAGCACATGCAGCCCGTGTGGGGCCTCGGCGGCACCGTCAGACAAGGCGACCTGATCTCCTTCCTGGAGGAGGAGAGCGGCCTGCCGCCCGGCGAGGTCACCGGCTGGGACCTGATGACCCACGCCGTGGAGGCCCCGGCGTTCCTCGGCCGCAACCGCGAACTCGTGGCCGGCCCGCGGATGGACAACCTGCTCTCCGTGCACGCGGGGACGGCGGCGCTCGCCGCCGTCTCGGGCCGGGACGACCTGCCGTACATCCCGGTCCTCGCCGCGTTCGACCACGAGGAGAACGGCTCCCAGGCCGACACCGGCGCGGACGGCCCGCTGCTCGGATCGGTGCTGGAGCGCTCGGTGTTCGCCCGTGGCGGCACCTACGAGGACCGCGCCCGGGCCTTCGCCGGCACCGTCTGCCTGTCCTCCGACACCGGCCACGCGGTGCACCCCAACTACCCGGAGCGCCACGACCCCACGCACCACCCCCGCCCCAACCGCGGCCCCATCCTGAAGGTGAACGTCAACCAGCGGTACGCGACGGACGGCAGCGGCCGGGCCGTCTTCGCCGCCGCCTGCGAGCGCGCGGGCGTGGAGTGGCAGACCTTCGTCTCCAACAACGCGATGCCGTGCGGCACGACGATCGGCCCGATCACCGCCGCCCGCCACGGGATCCGGACCGTCGACATCGGCGTGGCGATCCTCTCGATGCACAGCGCCCGCGAACTCTGCGGCTCGGACGACCCGTACCTGCTGGCCAACGCGCTGGTCGCGTTCCTCGAGGGCTGACCGTGGCAGGGGCCCTCCCGAGAGCCGGCCGGCAGGCCCCGGCAGCCGCCGGCAGCCGCCGAGAGCCGGCCGGGGTCCCTCCGCCGAGGACCGCGCACCGCCACGGAAGCTTTCCCGCTTGGGAGTTGCGGGCCGGGGTAGCCGGTTGACCCACATCGACACGGGAGGCGGAGACCATGGGCCTGGGAGGCTGCATCCTGCTGATCGGCGCGGGGGCGATTCTGACCTTCGCGACCGACTGGAAGTCCGAGAGCGTCAACCTCGACCTGGTCGGACTGATCATGATGGCGGTCGGCATCATCGGGGTCGCCGCCTTCACCGCCATCGCGCGCCGCCGCCGGGCACTCGTCTCCCCGGTCGCCCCGACCGTGATCGAGGAGCCCCGGCACGGCGGCCATGAGCGCTGACGCGGCCTCCGGCCGGACCGGCAGAAGGGGCCTGCCACCGGCCGGGCCATGACGCGCCGCCCCGCCGGCGCCGTCGCGCGGCGCGAGCGGGCCGGCCGGCACTGTCAGGCGTCGTCCATGCCCGCCAGCACCAGCGGCAGCCGGGACGCTCCCCCACCGGTCACCCTGAGCGGAACGCCCCAGTCCTGCTGGTGCACATGGCACGCCGGGTACTCTCCCCCGGTCTCCGACTGGGAGGTGCCCCCAGCAGGATCGTCGCAGGACGCGGCCATCGCCGACACGTGCAGCACGCCCTCGGCCACCGCCGGGTCCAACTCCAGGTCCCGGAACAGGTCGGTGCCCGCACCCCCGCCCCCGGCCAGCAGCTCCGGCGGGGTCGACGACACCAGCAGCCTGGTCGAGGGTCCGTAGCGGTTGTCGAGCTTCTGCCCCTCGGGCGCCCGGAAGACCACGTCGAGCCGCAGCGTCCCCGGCGCCACCTCGGTGGCCGCACGCTGCGTACGGTGCGCCACCCCCTCGACCCGGACGGCCTCCTCCGGGAGCCGCAGCCGCGTCAGCCGGTGCCGCGCCGACTCCACGACGACGATCTCCCCGCCGTCCAGCACCGCGCCGGACGGTTCGCGCAGATCGGTGGCGAGGGTCGTCACCTCGCCGGTCGCCGGGTCGTAGCGGCGGAGCGCGTGGTTGTACGTGTCGGACACGGCAACCGAGCCGTCGGGCAGCGCGGTGACGCCCAGCGGGTGCTGGAGCAGGGCCTGTGCGGCGTCGCCGTCCCGGTGCCCGAAGTCGAAGAGGCCGGTGCCGACGGCGGTGTGCACCGCGCCACCGGTGTCGATCCATCGCAGCGCGGACGTCTCCGAGTCGGCGATCCACAGCCGGTCCCCGGCCGCGGCCAGCCCGGACGGCTGCGCGAACCACGCCTCGGAGGCCGGTCCGTCCACCAGTCCCTCGTTGGTCGTGCCGGCGGCCGCCTCGACCGTGCCGGCCTCCGGGTCGTACGTCCACAGCTGGTGGACCCCGGCCATCGCGATCCACACCCTGCCCTGCCACCAGGCCACGTCCCAGGGCGAGGACAGATCCGTCTCGAGGGCCGGACCCGACGTCGGCGCCCCCTGCCGCCACTGCCGCCCCGTCCCCGCGACCCGCTCGATCGCGCCGGTCGCGGGATCGACCGTCCGCAGCGCGTGGTTGACCGTGTCGGCGACGATCACCTTCCCCGACGGCAGCAGCGCGAGGCCCTGCGGCTCCCGGAAGTCGCCGTCGCCGATCCGCCGCACCACGGTCTCGCCGTCCGCCTCCAGCTCGACCAGCTGGTGCCGCGTCGAGTCGGACACCAGCAAGCGCCCGGAGGGCAGCCGCAGGGCCTTCCCCGGGAAGCGGAGATCCGTCGCGACCGGCTCCGGCGGGACATACGGGCCGTCGCCGCGCCGCAGGGTGCCCTTCGCCGAGTGCTCGGCCTCCAGCTGCTCCACCAGCCGCTCGATGGCGTGTGCATGACCCTCGCCCGCGTGCTGGGCGACGACATACCCCTCGGGATCGATCACCACGAGCGTCGGCCAGGCCCGTACCGCGTACTGCTTCCACGTCGCGAGTTCGGGGTCGTCGAGGACGGGGTGGTGCACCCCGTACCGCTCGACGGCGTCCACGACGGCCCGGTGCTCGGCCTCGTGCACGAACTTCGGCGAGTGGACGCCGACGACCACCGTGGTGTCGCGGTGCTTCTCCTCGAGTTCGCGCAGCTCGTCCAGGACGTGCAGGCAGTTGACGCAGCAGAAGGTCCAAAAATCGAGGATCAATGTGCGACCTCGGAAGTCGGCGAGCTTCAGGTCCTTCCCGCCTGTGTTGATCCATCCGCCTTTGCCGATCAGCTCGGGGGCACGGACACGGGCACGGCGGGGTGCGGGCGCGGGGGTGGGCGCCGGGGCAGCATCGTTCATGTTTCAAGCTTGCCATTGGCCCATGAACACCGGATCACAGCCGTACGACGCGGTTGCCCTGCGCAGCTATGGGATCCGCTCCACCACGGCGACCTCCGAGAATTCTCGGAGGTAGGTCATATGCCCGGTCCGGCCAGTGTGCTGTATGCACATGTCGGTGCACACGTCCGCGTTCCCGGTCGGTTCTGAGGTCCACCGGCAATCCGGGTTCAGGCACCGCGCGGTTGCCGTCGTCTCGGCCGATGGGTGGCGGCGCATGACGTAGCTCACGTACCGCAGCACGGCTTTCACGCTCACGTCGACTCCCCGGGGTGCGGGTGGTTCCTGAGCTCCACGTTGCAGTCACTGACCACGGAGCCGTCGCCTTCGAGGCGGGCCTCTCGGCGCTGCGCGGCCAGGGCGGCGCAGACTCCGCAGCCGGCTGCCGGTACGGGCTCCGAATCCGTTCGCAGCGGCAGCTCCACCGGGGGCTGCGCATAGGTGATCGGCTTCACGGCCCGATCTCGTGTCGTCCGCATGGTGACCACGCTAGGAACGCCGAGGTCGCACTTCCCATGAGATTGCATGAGGTTGCACGGCTATCACCGCAGGGTCTGGATGACGCTCGTGATCAGCGCTCGGGCCTTCGCTCCGTAGACCGCCATGTCAGCAAGTTCCCTGAACGTGTCCGCGTAAGCGGCAACCTCACCAGGCTGGGTCAGCGTGAGGTAGCCCGAGACCAACTCGACGTTGACCTGCGCGGTGTCGAAGATCCAGAAACCTTCCACCGGCATCCGCGAGCGCTCGGTACGTGTGGGGACCACGCCCAGGCTGACACTGGGCAAAGAGCCGACCGTGAGGAGGTGGCGGAGCTGTTCCTCCTGTACCTCCGCCCCTCCGAGCCCGTTCCGCAAGACCGATTCCTCAACCAGGAACGCGAACCGCCGATCACCCTTGTAGAGCACGCGCTGACGCTCCATGCGGACGGCGACCGCATCGGCGACGTCGTCCACTTCGACCCGTCTGCGCTGGACCGCGCGCAAGACGGCTTCCGTGTAGCCGTAGGTCTGGATCAGGCCCGGAACGAACCACGAGGAGTACGCGCGGAACCGGCGGGTTCGCTCGAAGAGCGGGAGACGGGCTTCTTGGGCCTGCTTGAGCCCGGCGCGCTCCATTCGCCGCCACCCGACCCACATGCCTTCGGCGGTACGCAGCGAGGCCAACAGATCTTCCGTCTGATCTTCCGAGCCACACGCCCGGCACCACGCCCGGATGTCATCAGCGGACGGAGGCGTACGGGCGTTCATGATCCGTGACGACTTGGACGGATGCCAGGAGCACAAACGGGCGATGTCCCGTCCGGTGAGGCCGGCATCCCGGCACAGCTCAGCGAGTCGATTCGCCAGAGCCTGCCGGGCCTGCTGTGCGCTTGATGAGGGTGAGACGGCCATGGTGGGTGACAGCTCAGCGCGGTCGGTACTCCTCGTGTGGAACGGCCCGTTGCCAAGCTGCCTCGAAGGCGCCGGCGCACAGCTTCACCCGCTCGGGGTCGTCCGCGTACTCCCGCCCGTCCTGGTCGAGCTGCCCGTTCCCGGTGAAGTGGTGGAAGAGCGCCTGCGCACTGTCGAACAGCCAGAAATCGGTACCCGGCAAGGCCAAGTCCGTGGTCTGCCGCCGGGGCAGCCACCGGACCAGCTCACCCGTCGCGATGTTTGTGAACGTGCAGAAATCTACGACAACGCACTTACCTCGTAGGTCCGCGAGCGTCAGACTCCTGCCACCCGTGTTGAGCCAGCCACCCTTGCCGATCAGCTCAGGGGCACGGACACGGGCACGGCGGCGGGGCGCGGGGGAAGCGGCGGCGTTCATGCGGTCAAGGGTGCCACTCGCGGAGCGGGGAACCGCGGGCGGTCCGGCACCGCACGGCGGGGGGCCGCTCCTCCCGGGACGCAGTGGACACACGGGGACCACACGACCGCCGACGGGGACCACCCACGACCGCCGGGACCCACGGCTGACCGCCACGGACCCGCGGCGGGCGGGAGTGGCCGGGTCCCGGCCGGGCGGGGCGGGGTCCCGGCCGACCGGGGCCGGGCGGGGCCGGTCCCGGGGCGTCAGCTCCCCCGTACCACCGGGGGTGCCAGGCCCAGGCGGCGGTCCTTGAGGGCCGGGAACTGCTCACGGGACTCCGCCGGCCTCTTCGGGTCGAGGTCGACCGCGAGGATCTCCTCACCGGCGCCCGCCTCCGCAAGGACCTCGCCCCAGGGGTCGACGACGGTGCTGTGCCCCGCCTGCTCGACGCCCGCGTGGGTACCGGCGGTGCTGCAGGCGAGAACGTACGCCTGGTTCTCGACCGCCCGGGCGCGCGCCAGGAGGGTCCAGTGGGCACGCCGACGCTCCGGCCAGCCGGCGGGGACGACGAGGAGGTCGGCGCCGGCGTCGACCAGACCGCGGAAGAGCTCCGGGAAGCGCAGGTCGTAGCAGGTGCCGAGACCGAGGGTGGCGTCGGGCAGCCGCACGGTCACCAGTTCCTCGCCCGCGGCCATCATCACGGCCTCGCCCTTGTCGAAGCCGAACCGGTGGATCTTCCGGTAGACACCGGCGAGGCGGCCCTCGGGGGAGAAGACCAGCGAGGTGTTGAAAAGGCGGCCGTCGGCGGCCCGCTCGACGACGGAGCCGGCGTGCAGCCAGACACCCGCGTCGGCCGCCGCCTCCGCCATGGCCCGGCGCGTGGGGCCGTCCAGCGTCTCGGCTTCCGCCTCGAAGGAGTCGTAGGCGAAGGCTCCCACGGTCCAGAGTTCGGGAAGGACGACGAGGGCGGAACCGCGCTGCTCCCGCACCAGTGCGGCCGCGCGGCGACGGCGGGAGTCCACCGGTTCGTCACGATCTACTGCGATCTGGATGAGTGAGGCGCGCACACTACCACCGTCCTGGCATTCGAGCCGTCAACACGGGCCTACGATCGTCACACGAAAGCACTGCCGGGGTGCCCAAGGGCAGCGTACTGTTCTCTCCCGGGGGTCACCCCCAGGACCCCCGGCAGCCGCCCGCACCCAGACCGCGCACGACCGCCGAGGGGTTCCGTGACCGTCCATCCCAGTCTCCAGACCTACGCCGACGCCTGGACCCACTCCATCGAAGCCATATTCGAGCTGGTGAAGCCGCTCGCGGAGGGCCAGTGGAACCGCGCGACACCGTGCCCCGCATGGTCGGTTCGCGACATCGTGTCGCACATCATCGGCATGGAGTGCGAGATGCTCGGCGACCCCCGCCCCATCCACAGCCTGCCGCGCGATCTCTACCATGTGCGAAGCGAGTTCGCCCGCTACATGGAGATGCAGGTCGATGTGCGCCGCCACCACACGGCGCCGGAGATGACCTCCGAGTTCGAGTACACGATCATCCGGCGGAACCGTCAGCTGCGGAACGAGAACCGCTCTCCGGAGACGATGGTGCGCGCCCCGCTGGGTGCGCATCAGACCCTGGAACAGGCCTACCGCATCCGGGCGTTCGACGTCTGGGTGCACGAACAGGACCTGCGCGTGGCGCTGAACGCGCCCGGCAACCTCGACTCCCCCGGGGCGCTGGTCGCCCGCGACCAGTTCATCTCGGCGCTGCCGAAGGTCGTCGCGAAGGGCGCCGGGGCGCCGCCCCACACGGCGGTGGTCCTCGATGTGCACGGGCCGGTGGAGTTCCTGCGGACGGTGCGGGTCGGCGCGGACGGACGCGGCACCGTCGACGGCTCGCCCTCACTGGGCCCGGCCGTGACCCTGGCCCTGGACTGGGAGACCTATGTGCGGCTGGCGGCCGGCCGGGTCCGGCCCGCCGCCGTCGCCGACCGGATCAAGATCGAAGGGGACGCCGGGCTCGCGGCCGCGATCCTGGAGTCGTTCGCGGTGACGCCCTAGCGGGTGGATCCGGGGGCACCGCGGCCGGTTCCACCGCGGGCGCCGTGGCGGGCGCGGGCGCGTCGGGTCCGCCCCCCGGCCGCCGCGCCCTCGTACCCTCGTACCCTCGCGCCCGGGCGTACACGGACTGCCTGACGCCGGGAGGTGCCCGACGGTCCCCACCCGGACGCCCGAGGGCCGGCGCCGCACGCCCGCACACCCGAGGGCCCGCGGCCGCACGCCTCACACCGGGACGTGCACCGCCTCGACCCGGCTCGCCACCAGCCGCTCCCGCTCCAGCCGGACCGTGCGCGCCCGCAGCCGCAGGATCTGGGTCACGCCAAGCGCCTGAAGGGCGAGGACGGACGAGAACGCGACGCCGTAGTCGTCGCCGGTCGCGTCCAGCAGTACGCCCACCGCCAGCAGTGTGGTCATGGAGGCCACGAAACCGCCCATGTTGACGATGCCGGACGCGGTCCCCTGGCGTTCCGGCGGGTTGGCCGGCCGGGCGAAGTCGAAACCGATCATCGAGGCGGGGCCGCACGCCCCGAGGACCGCGCACAGGGTGATCAGCAGCCACAGGGGAGCGCGGCCGCCCGGGTGGGCGAGGGTGGCCGCCCACACCGCCGCCGTCGCCGCGGCCGTGCCGAGGGCGAGTGGTGCCCGCGCGGCATGGTGCCGGGCGATGACCTGGCCGTAGACCAGTCCCACCACCATGTTGGAGACGACCACGAGGGTGAGCAGCCAGCCGGCGGTCTCCCGGGAGAGCCGCTGGGCCTCGACGAGGAACGGAAGCCCCCACAGCAGCAGGAACACCATCGCGGGGAACTGGGTGGTGAAGTGCACCCACATCCCGAGCCGGGTCCCGGGCTCCCGCCAGGAGAGGGCGAGCTGCCGGCGGACGAAGGCCGCGCCGGTGCGGACGGCGGACGGCGGCTCCGCACCCTCGGGATGGTCCCTGAGGAAGAGGACGAGCAGGACGAGGACGATCGCTCCGGCCGCGGCGCTGCCCGCGAACGTGGCGGTCCAGCCGAGGCCTTCCAGCATCCGGGAGACCACCAGGGTGGAGACCAGGTTGCCCGCCATCCCGAACAGCGCCGCGACCTGGGCGACGAACGGTCCGCGGCGGGCCGGGAACCAGCGGGAGCCGAGCCGCAGCACGCTGATGAAGGTCATCGCGTCGCCGCAGCCGAGGAGCGCCCGCGCGGCGAGGGCGGTCCCGTAGGAGGGGGAGAAGGCGAAGGCGAGCTGCCCCGCCGTGAACAGGACGACGCCGAGGGTCAGCACCTTCCTGGTGCCGAGCCGGTCGACCATGAGACCGACGGGTATCTGCATGCCCGCGTAGACCAGCAGCTGGAGTATGGAGAAGGCGGAGAGGGCGGAGGCGTTGACGTCGAAGCGGTCGGCCGCGTCGAGCCCGGCGACTCCCAGCGAGGTACGGAAGATGACGGCGACGAAGTAGACGGCGACGCCGATGCCCCAGACGAGGGCGGCCCGGCGTCCACCCGGGGGGTCACCGGGCAGTGCGGCGCAGTCCCGGCTCATCCCTGCTCCCCCCGGACCAGCACCCTGACCCGGCCCAGGTGCCGGCGTACACAGGCCGCGGCCCGCTCGGCGTCACCGGCCCTGATGGCGTCCAGCAGCTCGGCGTGCTCGGCGATGTTCTTGGCGACGCGGTCGGGGTGGGAGTGCATGACGGCGACCCCCATCCTCAACTGGCGGTCGCGCAGCTGGTCGTAGAGGCGGGACAGGATCTCGTTGCCGGCGTGGCGGACGATCTCCGCGTGGAAGCGGCGGTCTGTGGCGGCGACCTCGGCGAGGTCGCCGGACTCGGCACACTTCCTGTGCTCGTCGAGCAGTTCCGCCAGGCGCCGGATCAGCCGGGGCGGGGCGGGGACGGCCCGGCGGACGGCGAACTCCTCGACCAGCAACCTGGTTTCGACGACATCCGCGATCTCCTGCGCGGAGACGGCGAGGACGAGCGCGCCCTTCTTCGGGTAGAGCCTGAGGAGTCCCTCCATCTCCAGCTTGAGGAGCGCCTCGCGGACCGGGGTGCGGGACACCCCTACGGCGTCGGCGAGTTCGCCCTCGGTGAGCAGGGTGCCGCCCTCGTATCGGCGGTCGAGGACGGCCTGCTTGACATGGGCGTAGACGCGTTCGGCGGCAGGGGGCTGTCGCACGGGGGCGGCGGGCATGCGCACAGCATAGATACAACAGGTGTGCAACGGCGGCGTCGTCCAGCATGCAGGACGGCGCGGAGGCGTGGCCGGGTGGCCGGGTGGCGGCGTGGCCGGGTGGCCGGGTGGCGGGGTGGCTTGAGCCGGGACTCCGGAGGCGGTGCAGGCCGGACCGGGTCGGGTCGTACGGTGCAGGCCGGGTCGTGCGGTACAGGCCGGACCGGGTCGGGTCAACCGCGGCCCGGAAAGGCCGGACGCGGACCGGGAAGGAGCCGGAAGGCGGACCGGGATGGGGGCGGGAAGAGCCGGACCCGCACCGAGGGTGCGCCGAGAAGCGCGCCACACCGGTACATCCATTCACGCCCCTCGGGCGTCTTGTATCGGGATCCTTGTTTCCCGAGGGCCCGATCGACTCTGAGAGCCCCACGCATTCCTCGCATACGCGACCATCGGAGTGTTTCCTTTGAAAACCAGCCACAAGGGCGTGCGCCGCGCCGCCACCGTCGCTCTCGCGGGTGGCGTGCTGCTGACGGTCTCGCCCCTGGCCGCCCCCGCCCAAGCGGCGACGCCGACCCCGTCCATCACGGCCAAGGGCGGCTTCCTCCTGGACCAGGCGGACGGCAAGGCCGTCTACGGCAAGGCCACCGGCACCCGCCGTCAGATGGCCAGCACGACCAAGCTCGTGACGGCCATAACGGTCCTCACCATCAAGGGAGTGGACCTCAACAAGAAGGTCACGGTCAAGGCGGAGTACCGGAACTACGTCGCCCGCGAGGGCGCCAGCACCGCGGACCTGCGCACCGGCGACAAACTGACTGTCCGCCAGTTGCTCTCCGGGCTGATGCTGCCGTCCGGCTGCGACGCCGCGTACGCCCTGGCCGACACGTACGGCACGGGCACGACGACCGCCGCCCGCACCAGCTCCTTCATCGGCAAGATGAACGCGAAGGCCAAGCAACTGGGCCTGGTCAACACCAAGTTCGACTCGTTCGACGGCATCTCGCGCACCGGGAACAACTACACGACCCCGTCGGACCTGGCGAAGCTGGCCCGGCACGCGATGAGCAGCTCCGTCTTCCGCGAGGTCGTCAAGCCGACGTCCTACAAGGCCGCGGCCACGACGAGCACGGGCGGCACCCGCACCTACACGTGGTACAACACCAACAAGCTGCTCGGCTCCTACAGCGGCGCGATCGGCGTGAAGACCGGTACCGGTACGGCGGCGGGGCCCTGCCTCGTCTTCGCCGCGACCCGCAACGGCAAGACCTACACCGGTGTGGTGCTGGCCTCGTCCACCGGCGACAACCGGTTCAAGGACGCGGCGAAGCTGCTCGACTTCGGCTTCGCCTCCAGCAGCGCCCGCACGATGGAGCTGCGTTCGCTCCCGGCCGGCACCCAGCGGGACTGATCGAACCCGTCGCGGATCGGCGCACCCACCGATCGGCGCAGGAGGTCCCGGGACGCGGCGGCGTCCCGGGACCTTCTTTCGTACCGACTAGCGCGCCCGTCCGCCCGTCCGCCCGCCCGTGCCCGGCCGCGTGTTTGTGCGGCGATACGGTGGTACGCCGGTGCGGTGGTACGGCCGTACGGCGTTGCGTGCCGAACCGGAGCGTCAGGCCCAGGTGATGAGCCTCCTCGGCTGCTCCAGCACGGCGGCGACGTCCGCCAGGACCTTCGAGCCCAGTTCCCCGTCGACCAGCCGGTGGTCGAAGGAGAGCGCCAGCGTGGTGACCTGGCGGGGCTTGACCTTGCCCTTGTGGACCCACGGCTGGAGCTTGATCGCGCCGACCGCGAGGATCGCCGACTCGCCGGGGTTGAGGATCGGCGTGCCGGTGTCGACCCCGAAGACGCCCACATTGGTGATCGTCACCGTGCCGCCCTGCATCGCGGCCGGGGTCGTCCTCCCCTCACGGGCGGTGGACACCAGCTCGCCGAGGGCCTCGGCGAGCTGCGGCAGGGTCTTGTCGTGCGCGTCCTTGATGTTCGGCACGATCAGACCGCGCGGGGTGGCGGCGGCGATGCCCAGGTTGACGTAGTGCTTGAGCACGATCTCCTGGTTGGCCTCGTCCCAGGCGGCGTTGACCTCCGGGTTGCGCCTGATCGCGACCAGCAGCGCCCTGGCGACGAGCAGCAGGGGGTTCACCCGCAGCCCGGCCATGTCCTTGTCGGCCTTCAGCTCCTCGACCAGCTTCATCGTGCGCGTGACGTCGACCGTGACGAACTCGGTGACGTGCGGCGCGGTGAAGGCCGAGCCGACCATCGCCTGGGCGGTGGCCTTGCGGACGCCCTTCACCGGGACGCGGGTCTCGCGGGCACCGGCCACCGCCGGCCCGGAGGGCGCCGCCGCGGCCTCCGCCGCCACCTGCTCGGGCGCCGCCCCCTGCCCGGCTGCCGCGACGGGCGCGGGCGCCTGGGCCGGCGCCGCGGCCGCCCGGACGTCGTCGCGGGTGATGATCCCGTCGGGGCCGCTGGGCACGACCGTGGCGAGGTCCACCCCGAGGTCCCTGGCCAGCTTGCGGACCGGGGGCTTGGCCAGCGGGCGGGACGCGGCGGACGCCGCGGTCCCGTGGCCGTTCAGCTCGGCCTGCACGGCCGCCGCGGCCTCGGTCCGCGCGGCCGACCGGGCCTGCCCGGATGCCGCAGTGCCCTTGCGCGGGCGGCGCTTGGTGGAGGACTCGGCGACGCCGTAGCCGACCAGGACGGGCTGGCGGCCGGCGGGCTTCTCCTCCGCCCCGGTACCCAACCCGGTCCCCACTCCGGTCTCCGCCCCGGTCTCCGGTTCGGCGGCCGCGACCGCGGACCCGGTGGCCGCCGGCGGTGCCGACCGCTCGGCCGGGCCGGAGCCCGGCGCCACGTCCACGGTGATGATCGCGGTGCCGACGTCCACGGTGGTGCCCTCGTCGAAACGGAGCTCGTGCACCACTCCGTCGTAGGGGATGGGCAGTTCCACCGCGGCCTTGGCGGTCTCGACCTCGCACACGACCTGGCCGTCGGTGACGGTGTCGCCGGGCCGGACGTACCACTTGAGGATCTCGGCCTCGGTGAGCCCCTCGCCCACGTCGGGCATCCTGAACTCGCGGAAGCGCGTGGAAGCGTCAGTCATCGTCGTCACGACCCTCTCCTCAGTACGCCAGCGAGCGGTCGACGGCGTCGAGCACCCGGTCCAGTCCCGGAAGGTACTCCTCCTCCAGCCGGGCCGGCGGGTAGGGGGCGTGGAATCCGCCGACCCGCAGGACCGGCGCCTCCAGGTGGTAGAAGCACCGCTCGGTGATACGGGCGGCGATCTCCGCGCCCGAGCCGTAGAACACCGGGGCCTCGTGGACGACGACCAGCCGGCCGGTCCTCTCCACCGACCGCTGCACGGCGTCGAAGTCGATCGGGGACATCGAGCGCAGGTCCAGGACCTCGACCGACTTGCCCTCCTCCTCGGCGGCGGCCGCGGCCTCCAGGCAGACCTTCACCATCGGGCCGTAGGCGGCGAGGGTGATGTCCGTGCCGGGGCGGGCGACCCGGGCGGTGTGCAGCGGGTCCGGGATGGACTCGGTGTCGACCTCGGCCTTGTCCCAGTAGCGCCGCTTGGGCTCGAAGAAGATCACCGGGTCGTCGCTCTGGATGGCCTGCTGCAGCATCCAGTAGCCGTCGGCGGCGTTGGACGGCGAGACGACCTTGAGGCCGGCCACATGGGCGAACAGCGCCTCGGGCGACTCGGAGTGGTGCTCGACCGCGCCGATCCCGCCGCCGTAGGGGATGCGGACGACCACCGGCAGCTTGACCTTGCCGAGCGCGCGGGCGTGCATCTTGGCGAGCTGGGTGACGATCTGGTCGTACGCGGGGAAGACGAAACCGTCGAACTGGATCTCGACGACGGGGCGGTAGCCGCGCAGCGCCAGTCCGATCGCGGTGCCGACGATGCCGGACTCGGCGAGCGGGGTGTCGATGACCCGCTCCTCGCCGAAGTCCTTCTGGAGCCCGTCGGTGATACGGAAGACCCCGCCGAGCTTGCCGACGTCCTCGCCCATCACGAGGACCTTGGGGTCCGTGTCGAGAGCCTTGCGCAGCGACTCGTTGAGCGCCTTGGCGAGCGACATCTTCTCTACGGCCATGGCTACTTGCCCTCCTCGGCACCCGCGGCGGAGCCGCTGTCCGGCTCCGTGCTGAACGACGCCTGGTACGCGGCGAACTGCGCGCGCTCCTCGTCGACGAGCGCGTGCCCGTCGGCGTAGACGTGCTCGAACATCGCCATGTCGTCCGGGTCGGGCATGGCGCGCACCGCCTCGCGGACGCGCTTGGCGAGCGTGTCGCTCTCCGCCTCCAGCCCGGTGAAGAAGGCCTCGTCGGCGTGGCCCTGGTCGGCCAGGTACTTCCGCAGCCTCAGGATCGGGTCCTTGGCCTCCCAGGCCGCCCGCTCGTCGTCGTGGCGGTAGCGGGTCGGGTCGTCCGAGGTGGTGTGGGCGCCCATGCGGTAGGTGAACGCCTCGACCAGCGTGGGGCCCTCCCCGCGGCGGGCGCGCTCCAGCGCCGACCGGGTCACGGCCAGGCAGGCGAGCACGTCGTTGCCGTCGACGCGGACACCGGGGAAGCCGTAGCCCTGGGCTCGCTGGTAGAGCGGTACCCGGGTCTGGCGCTCGGTGGGCTCGGAGATCGCCCACTGGTTGTTCTGGCAGAAGAACACGACCGGGGCGTTGTAGACCGCGGAGAAGGTGAACGACTCCGCCACGTCGCCCTGACTGGAGGCGCCGTCGCCGAAGTACGCGATCACCGCGGAGTCCGCGCCGTCCTTGGCGACCCCCATCGCGTACCCGGTGGCGTGCAGCGTCTGCGAGCCGATGACGATCGTATACAGATGGAAGTTGTTGCTGCCGGGGTCCCACCCTCCGTGGTTCACGCCGCGGAACATTCCCAGCAGGTTCGTCGGGTCGACTCCGCGGCACCAGGCGACCCCGTGCTCGCGGTAGGTCGGGAAGACGTAGTCGTCGTCGCGCAGTGCGCGTCCGGAGCCGATCTGGGCGGCCTCCTGGCCGAGCAGCGAGGCCCACAGGCCCAGCTCGCCCTGGCGCTGGAGGGCGGTGGCCTCGGCGTCGAAACGACGGGTGAGAACCATGTCCCGGTAGAGCCCGCGAAGCTCCTCGGGGCCGAGGTCGGCGACATGGCGGTCGTAGTCCGGGTTGGCCACCCGCTCGCCCTCGGGCGTCAGCAGCTGTACGAGCTGGGGCTCGGAACTCGTTGGCTTCTTCGCGGCGCTGACGCGCTTACTGCTGCGGCGCGGTTTGCGCGCGGCAGTGTTCTCCACGGTCACGTGCGTGCTCCTCCGTCTGTCCGGCCCCCGGGGTCCGCCGGGGTCCAGTGCGGCTCGCCTGTCTCCCTACGGTGCACGGGGTGGGTGCGGCTCGGCCGGGGACAGGCGTGACAGGTGCCCCGGCGAGCGCCTGCCAAAGGCACGTTACCCAGTGGGGAGCATTCCTGCGAAACCCCATTTGACCTGCGATTTTGCTTGGATTTCCAAGTAAATCGAGAAACACGGGAACAACCACTGGTCACAGCCTTGCGACTGCCGGAACACCGGCACGTTATCCCGGTCACCCCGGCATGGGAAGAGTCAGTATGTGAGACTTGGGCCGTGCATGAAAAGGGAAAAATCACCGTATTCCTGGTGGACGGCCATGAGGTCGTCCGTCGCGGCGTGTACGAGCTGCTGTCCGCCGAGGACGGCATCGAGGTCGTCGGCGAGGCCGACACGGCGACAGAAGCCCTGGTCAGGATCCCTGCGCTGCGCCCCGATGTGGTGATCCTCGAAGTACGTCTTCCCGACGGAAGCGGGGTCGCGGTCTGCCGGGAGATCCGTTCGCGGAACGAGGACACCTCGTGCCTGATGCTCACCTCCCACGCGGACGACGAGGCGCTGTTCGACGCGATCACGGCCGGGGCCTCCGGCTACGTTCTGAAGACGATCCGCGGCGCCGAGCTGCTCGCGGCGGTGCGCGATGTGGCTGCGGGCAGGTCGCTGCTCGACCCCGCCGCCACCGCGCGCGTCCTTCAGCGGCTGCGCGACGGGAACGCCCCGAGGACCGACGACAGGCTGGCGAGCCTCACCGAGCAGGAACGCAGGATTCTGGACCTGATCGGCGAGGGGCTCACCAACCGGGCCATCGGCGAGCGGCTGCACCTGGCGGAGAAGACCATCAAGAACTACGTCTCCGGCCTGCTGTCGAAGCTGGGCATGGAACGGCGCTCCCAGGCCGCCGCCTACGTGGCGCGGCTCCACGCCGAGCGGCACTGAGCGGAGCCGTACCGGGGCAGGCCGCATCGACGCAAACCGCACCGAGGCAACCCGTGGCGGAACAAATCGCACCGAGGCGCCCCGAACCGGGACAGGACACACCTCGACGAACAGCACCGGCGCAGCCCGGGACATCAACCACCAGGACGGACCTCACCGGACCTCACCGGATCCGGCCGCACCGGACTGGGACAGACAGGGCGAGACAGGGCGAGACCGTCCAGAACCGGGACAGGCGGGGCGAGGCCGGGCGGCACCGGGCCGCACCGGACCCCAGCGGACCCCACCGGAGCCCCACCGGACCCCACCGGACCCCACCGGACCCCACCGGACCCCACCGGACCCCACCGGACCCCACCGGACCCCACCGGACCCCACCGGACCCCAGCGGACCCCACCGAGGCACCGGGACGTCCGCGGGCGGCGCCCCCAGGCCACCTGGACGGAGTCCGCCCCGGGGCCCTCACGGCCGCCCTCGCCCGGACTCCACCCGGTTGGGCCCGAGCCGTACGGGGTGGGCGGCGCGGGTGGCCGGCCGTACGGGCCGTGCCGGGACCCGGGTGGAGCCGCGTGACACCTCGGCAGGGACGGACCCCACCCCGCGCTGCGCCGCCCACGCCCTTCGGTCCGGTCCGGTCCGAACACGCATCGCAGCCCGCTTCGCCCTGGTTCGCACCCGGCCCCTCCCGGGCAGCGACATCGGCGACACGCTGAGTGATCTAACATCTGACGGGTGCCGCGCTCATCTGCTCTTGCCCCACCCCCTGCCCCACCCCCTCTCACCGCGCTACTGCGCCGGTACGAGGACGCCGGCGAACCTCTCTCCTGCGAGCCCGTCACCCAGGGCCTGCTGAACCGCGGCTACCGGATCGCCACCACACGCGGTGCCTACTTCCTCAAACAGCACGTGGACGAGCCGACCGCCGACCGCGCGACCATCGCCCGCCAGCACCGCGCCGTACGCCGCCTCCAGTCCATCGGAGTGCCCGTCGCCCCACCCGTGGCCGACCGGTCCGGCGACACGGTGGCCGTGATCGGCGGCCACTGCTACGCCCTGCATCCCTGGGTGGACGGAAGGCATCGCCGGGGCGCCCAGCTCACCACGGTCGAGTCCCGCCGGCTGGGCGCGCTGCTCGGTCTGGTCCATACCGGCCTGGAGCGGGTCATGCACGCAGACGCGGGCGCGTCCATGGCCGCGCCCATGAACGCAGCCGTGAACGCAACCGTGAACGCAGCCGTGAGCCCCGAGACATACGAAGTCATGGGCGCGGGCACGGCGGGCGCGGCGGGCACCGTCACGGGCACCGACGGGTACCCGGGGGCACTGCGCCCGCACGAGAGCGCGGACCCCGGGGAGACCTTCGCCCTGATCGACACGCTGCTGGTGCTGGCTCGCGCCCACCGTCCGCGGGACAGCTTCGACGCGCTCGCCGAGTACCGGCTGCTGGAGCGCCGGGCGCTGCTGGAGGGCCATGCCCACCGCCGGCCGCCGCCGGCCGCCGCCGGCGGCTGGGTGCACGGGGACTTCCACCCGCTCAACCTCCTCTACCGGGGCGACCACACGGGCGCGGAGCCGGCCGCGATCGTCGACTGGGACCGGCTGGGCGTCCAGCCGCGGGCCGAGGAGGCCGTACGGGCCGCGGCCATCTTCTTCGTACGGCCGTCCGGCCGGCTGGAACTGGGGAAGGTGCGGGCCTATGCGCGCGCCTACCGGCGTGCGGCCGGGGCGGACCGGGCGGAACTCGCCGCCGCCGTGCACCGGGTGTGGTGGGAGCGGCTCAACGACTTCTGGATACTGCGTTGGCGCTACCAGTTGCACGACCGAAGGGCCGACCCGCAATTCCCCGCGGTGTCGGCCCTGGCGGTGTGGTGGACTCGGGAGTACGAGGCGGTGTGCGACGCCTTCGCCGGATGACGGCGCGGGCCGGCCCCCGGGCGGGGGACCTACCCGGGGGTCAACTGCCCGGGAGCCGGCCGCCCGCTCCCGGCAGGGCGCCCGCGCCCCGGTGGTCGGCCGCCCGCGCCGGGCGGGAACGCCCCCCGCCCGGGGGTCAACTGCCCGTGTCCCCGGCGGTGGTGCCGGCGTCCGCACCCGCGTCCGTGCCGGTCGTCGTGCCGGCGTCCGTGCCGGCGGAGGTGCCGGTCGACGTGCCGGTGGAAGTACCGGTGGACGTGCCCTCGCTGGTGTTGCCCTCCGTCGTCCCCTCGCTGGTGTTGCCCTCCGTCGTCCCCTCGCTGGTGTTGCCCTCCGTGGCCCCCTCGGTGGCGCCCTCGGTGGTCGAGGGGGTGCCGCTCGGGGCGTCACTCGGGGTCTGCGGCGCGGACGGCCACCTGTCCCGCTGGGAGGGACGCTCGCTCGGCGGCCAGTTGCCCTGGTGGCCGTTGGTGTTCTGCTCCGGCTCCTCTTCCTCCTCCGGCTCCTCCGAGGAGGGGGTCGTCGAAGGGCCGGACGTGGTCGGGGATTCGGAGACCTTCTGGTCGTCCCTGGGCGTCGTGCCGGGGCTGCCCGCCCGGTCCAGCGCGAAGGCCACACCCGCCACGACCGCGATCACGGCGAGCGCGACGAACAGCCACACCTTGCCCCGTCCGCCCCCGCCGCCGGGTCCGGCGCCGTAGGCTCCGTCCTCCGGATTGCGCGGCGGGAGGAGCGGGCCCTGCGAGGTCTCCCCGTGGTGCGGGTGCCCCATCACCGCCGTAGCGCCCATGCCCTGCGCCGGGGTGTGGCCCGCCTCGTGCATCACGACCGGGCCCGTGTTCCAGGCACCCGTGTGGCTGCCCTGCTGCTGGAGCATCTGCAGCCCGTACTGCAACAGCGCCCGCATCTCCTCGGCGCTCTGGAACCGGTCGTCGGGGTCCTTGGCGAGCGCGCGCATCGCCAGGCCGTCCAGCTCCGGCGGCGCCACGTCCGAGACCTCGGAGGGCGGCACCGGCATGTCCTGGACGTGCTGGTAGACGACGGACAACGGTGTCTCACCGGTGAACGGCGGTCGCAGCGCGAGCAGTTCGTACAGCAGGCAGCCCGTGGCGTACAGGTCGGAGCGGTGGTCGACGGCCTTGCCGAGCGCCTGCTCGGGCGAGAGGTACTGCGGGGTGCCCATGACCATGCCGGTCTGGGTCATCGTCGTCGAAGCGCCGTGCAGGGCGCGGGCGATGCCGAAGTCCATCACCTTGACCGCGCCGCTCTTGGTGATGATGACGTTCGCCGGCTTGATGTCGCGGTGGACGATGCCGTGCTGGTGTGAATAGGCGAGGGCCTCCAGGACACCGGAGACGATGATGAGCGCCTGCTCGGGCGGCGGCGCCTCGGCGTTGATCAGCAGATCGCGGATGGTGCTGCCCTCGACCAGCTCCATCACGATGTACGGCACGGGCTGGCCGTCCACCACGTCCTCGCCGGAGTCGTACACGGCGACGATGGCATGGTGGTTGAGGCCCGCGACGGACTGCGCCTCGCGTGTGAAACGCGCCTTGGACACCGGGTCCTCGGCCAGGTCTGCCCGGAGCAGCTTCACCGCGACGGTGCGGCCGAGCCGGACGTCCTCCGCCGCGAACACCTCGGCCATGCCGCCCCGTCCCAGACGGTGGGTCATTCGGTAGCGGCCGTCGCCGACGAGCTTGCCCTCACCCCAGGAGTCCGCAGCATCCGACACTCCGCCGCCAGGTGGTTCGGATTCGGGTGCCATCAGTCCTCGCCGTCGTGTCTTGCCGCGCCGCGCGCTGCGAGCGGCGTCTGCCGGTGGTTCGACACGCCACGCTACAGGCTTCCGGTGACCCGCCGGTCCGAGATGGACCGGCCATCAAACCCGTTGCCCCCGCACGGGAGCAAATCGTGTCCGGTTCGTGTAACGCTCGCGAGTCGCTTCTTGTGCGTACGGTCACGGAAAGGGCGTCCGGCTTGACGTGTCACCGCCCTCGGGCAGACTTGCCCCGTAGTCGGGATCACCGCGGCCACCGCTCGGCGGTGTTCGCGCCTTGGGGGGAAACACAGTCATGAGCCAGGACGGCGCACGGGGCGGCCGCTACGCGGGCGGTTCGGTCGGGGGCGGCCGGTACCGGTTTCGCGATCTGCTCGGCGAGGGCGGGATGGCGTCGGTGCACCTGGCGTACGACACCGCGCTGGACCGCCAGGTGGCCGTGAAGACCCTGCACACCGAACTCGGCCGGGAGCAGTCCTTCCGCGAGCGTTTCCGGCGCGAGGCGCAGGCCGTGGCCAAGCTGTCCCACCCGAACATCGTGTCCGTCTTCGACACGGGGGAGGACGCGGTGGCGTTCGACGGCTCCCCCGCGGGGGACGGCATGCCGATGCCGTACATCGTCATGGAGTACGTGGAGGGCATGCCGCTGGGTGCCGTGCTCCACGAGGACGTCCGGCAGTTCGGCGCGATGCCCGCCGAGAAGGCTCTGAAGGTGGCCGCGGACGTGCTGGCGGCGCTGGAGACCAGCCACGAGATGGGACTGGTCCACCGGGACATCAAACCGGGCAACGTGATGATGACGAAGCGCGGCGTCGTGAAGGTGATGGACTTCGGCATCGCCCGTGCCATGCAGTCGGGCGTCGCGTCGATGACGCAGACCGGCATGGTCGTCGGCACCCCTCAGTACCTGTCCCCCGAGCAGGCCCTGGGGCGCGGCGTCGACGCCCGCTCCGACCTGTACTCGGTCGGCGTGATGCTCTTCCAGCTGCTGACGGGCAGGCTGCCGTTCGACGCGGAATCACCGCTGGCGATCGTGTACGCCCATGTGCAGGAGGAACCGGCCGCCCCGTCCTCCGTCAACCGCTCGGTGACACCGGCGATGGACGCCCTCGTCGCCCGGGCGATGAGGAAGAACCCCAACGAGCGCTTCCCCACCGCCGCCGCCATGCGGGACGAGTGCCTGCGGGTCGCGAGCGCGGGCGGCGCGCACCCACCGGTGATCGTGCACGGCACGCCGACGACGAACAGCGGCTCGGGGGTCGGGTCCGCGGTGTTCCCGCCGGTCGACCGGTCGGCCCAGGGCCCGCCCCCCGGTCCGCACCATGTCCGCCATGTCCAGCAGCCGTACCAGCCGGGCCCGTACGGCCCACCGGCCCCGGCACCCGGTCCCGGTCCTGGTCCTGGTCCTGGCCACGGTCCCGGTCCCGGCTACGGCTACCCGCACCAGGCCCCGGCCCAGGCCTACCGGAGCCCGGCCACCGTGCCGCCCGCGTACCACCACTCCGCCCGGCGGGCCGGAGCCCCCGCACCGTCCCGCCAGGGCGGGCGGATCATGCCGGTGGTCATCGGCTCGATCCTGGTGGCGCTCCTCGCGATCGGCGGACTGAACGCAGCGCTCAACCTGATCGGCGGCGACGACGGAGACGGAGACGCCGGCCCGTCGGTGACGGAGGCGGCCGAGGCCTGGGGCCACAGGCCGCCCGAGCGCGACCGCACGATGGACGCGGAGGAGTGCTCGGACGCGGAGGAGGACACCGAAGATCCGGGGAAGGTCCAGGCCCCCAGCTTCGTGCAGAAGGACCTGATCTCGGTGAAGTCGTGCCTCCAGGCCGCCGGCTGGAAGATCAAGGAGACCCGGGTCGACCATCCGCAGTACGCGGAGGACCAGGTCATCGAGCAGTCCCCCGCGGAGGGCACGGCCGTGCTCCTGGGCGACCAGACATTCGAGATCATGGTCGCGAGCGGGTACCCGGAGCCGTAGGCACCGCCCGGGTGCTTCGCAGCGCCGCTCCGCGACCTCAGCCCCGGCGGTGAGTCCCGGCTCTGCTTGCGCTCATGCCGCGCCGCTCCTCAATCATCGCCCCCGCTTCGCCCGGGATGCCGGAACTCCTCCGCCATGTGACGCTGAGTCCGCAACCTCGGCAACCTCCGCAACCTCCGCAACGTCTGCAAGCTCTGCAACGTCTGCAAGCTCTGCGACTTCGAGATCTCGGCAACCTCGCCCGGCAGTCTCGACGGCGTGCGCTGCCCGGGTTCCGTCCACTGGCACCGGCAACCTCGACGACCTCGGCGACCCGGCTCGGGAGGGGGTCACCCGTGACTCCGAAGCTCCGCACACACTGCGCGACGACCCTCGCGGCACTGGTGCTCGCCCTGCCGGTGACCGTGTACGCCTACGCCGAGGGCTCCCCGGCCCGCGCCGGGGCGTCGCGCGGGGAGGACGGCGGGGAGCGGGGGCCGCGCGCCACCGGCGGAGGAGACGACCGGTCCGACGGACCACGGCGGGACGACAGCGCCGGGCCGGCCGCAGCACATCGGTACGGCGCCGTGGGCGATGCAGGCACCCGATCCGGCAGCCCCGGGCGCCGCGAGGGCGCGCGCTACGGTGACGGAGCCGCCATGGGCGACCGGTCCGGCCGCCACCCGGGCGGCGGGGTGCACGGGCGCTCCCGAGGGCAGGCCGCAGACCCTGCCGCGGCGGGTCCGGGTCCGGGTCCGCCGGCACCCGGCCACGGCAGCCCTGCGCACGGCGCACCGGCGGCGCCGCGGACCACCGGCGGCGCCGCGGCGGGACCGGGCCCCGCAAGGCAAGGCGACCGCCCTGCGGCGGCTGCCCGACGTCCCGGCGAGCCCCACACTCCCCCGCTGCGGCAGTCCGCCGAACGGCCCACCCCGTCGCCCTCCCCGTCGCCCTCCCCATCGCTCAGCGCCTCGCTCGCCGGACGCCAGGCCGGTCAGGGCCGGCTGCGCCCCGGCCGGACCGCAGACCCCTCGGTCGGTTCACCGGCATCACCCGATCGGCCCGGTGACGGCCGCGAGGTCCACGACGGCGGCCGCTACGAGGTCCGCGACGGCGGGCACGACGGCAGGCGCGACGAGGTCCGCGACCACGACCGCGAGCCCGACGGGAGCGCGGCACCGCGCGACGGCGAGGAGGGTGGGTTCCGGCCCCTGCCCGACGCCCCGGCCACACCGCGGTCCGCCTCCGCCGACGCGCCCTCACCCGCAGCCGCGGGCGAGTCGGACCCGTATCCCGTGCCCCGGCCGCTCGAACGCCAGGCCCCGTCGCTCACGCTGGGCGCCGGTTGTGCCCTCATGGGGCTGGGGCTCGGCTACATAGGGCTGCGGCTGCGCCGGCGCTGAGCCCGGGCGCACGGGGACCCTGCACCGCGGCCATCGACCCGGCTGGTTCAGGCGGCATGCGTCGGCTCGGCCGCGGGAGTCCCGCCCGCGATCGGCCCGCGGCCCGCGGCCCACCGAACACCGTCGGCAGCTCGGGTGGCACGAGCAGACCCTGGACTCCGGCTGGTGGGGCACGCAGGTGACTCCGCCGGTGGCCGCGACCACCGTTCGCCGGGGACCCTGGCCGCCCTGCTGGGTACGGTGCCGCTCGGCGCGGCGGTACAGGCAGTACGGGCAGTACGGGCGGTACGGGCAGTACGGGCAGCACGGGCAGCACAAGCGGTACGGGCGGCACCGGTCGCCCGGTCCCGGGGAACGGTGACCCGCCGCGAGGCGGTCCGAGGACCCTGGGGACGGGCCGGACCGAATCGTGTCCGCGCACCAGGGTGGATCAACTCGGTGCGGGGGCACACCGTGGGGTGAACCGTATGTGCGAGAGAATGGACGGCATGGAGATGCCGAGGAGTGAACGGTCGCAGGAGAGTCCCCCGGTCCTGATCGTGGGACAGAACGGGATGGCGCTTGGCGGCGGTGAAGGTGACGGCGAGGCTCGCGAAATCCCGGTGACGGAGATGGTCGAACAGCCTGCGAAGGTCATGCGGATCGGCAGCATGATCAAGCAGCTGCTGGAGGAGGTGCGGGCGGCACCTCTGGACGAGGCGAGCCGGGTCAGGCTGAAGGAGATCCACGCGAGTTCGGTGAAGGAACTCGAAGAAGGGCTGGCGCCGGAGCTGGTCGCGGAGCTGGAGCGGCTGTCGCTTCCGTTCACCGACGAGGTCGTGCCGTCGGAGGCCGAGCTGCGGATCGCCCAGGCCCAGCTGGTCGGCTGGCTCGAGGGGCTGTTCCACGGCATCCAGACGGCGCTGTTCGCCCAGCAGATGGCGGCCCGCGCCCAGCTGGAGCAGATGCGCCGCGCCCTTCCGCCGGGCGCCCCCACCGATGACGAGTCCGTGCACGGCGGCCCTGCCCGCTCGGGCCCCTACCTCTGAGTTTCCCACGGCCCGGGTCTTCCCCGGGGCGCGGTCCCGCCTCCCGGCGAGGATGAGTTCCGCCGACCCGGGCCCGCCGACCGCCGCGCTGCTCCGCTGGTCCGCTGGTCCGCCGATCGCCGACTCGGCGGAGCAGCGGCTTGGCGGCCGGCGGACCGACGAGGCAGCGAATCATCCGGGCGGCGAATCATCGGGGCACGGTGCTGCGAAGAGACCGGCCCGGGTGCGGGCCCTGCGCGAGCCCCGGGACCGGGCCGGCCCGGCATCGCGGGGCACAACCGGACAGGAGCCCGGAGCAACTGCTCGCCAGGGTCCGCGCCCGGCCCGCCTCGGAGGTCCGGGCCAGGGGTCCGGGCCTGGAGTCCGGGCCAGGGGTCCGGTCGGCCCCCGCTCAGCGATCGGCAGGCGCCACCAGCAGTACCTTGCCCACATGGGCGCCGGACTCGAGGGTCCGATGGGCCTCCGCCGCCTCCGGCATCGGCAGTACACGGTCCACCACGGGCTTCACCGTGCCCGCCTCGACGAGCGGCCAGACATGCTCCCGCACCGCGGCGACGATCGCCGTCTTCTCCTGCAGCGGCCGTCCGCGCAGCGACGTCGCGGTCACCGCGCCCCGCTTGCCGAGCAGCATCCCGAGGTTCAGCTCGCCCTTCACGCCGCCCTGCAGTCCGATCACGGCCAGCCGTCCGTTGGCGGCAAGCGCACGAACGTTCCTCTCCAGGTACTTGGCACCGATGATGTCGAGAATGACGTCGGCCCCCGCCCCGTCCGTCGCCTTGCGCAGCTCTTCGACGAAGTCCTGCTCGCGGTAGTCGATCAGGACGTCGGCTCCCAGCTCGGCGCAGCGCGCCAGTTTCTGGGGTCCTCCTGCGGTGACGGCGACGCGTGCGCCCACGGCCTTGGCCAGTTGGATGGCCATCGTGCCGATCCCGCTGGCGCCGCCGTGCACCAGCAGCGTCTCGGCGGGCCGCAGACGGGCCACCATGAACACGTTGGACCAGACGGTGCACGTGACCTCGGGCAGGGCCGCCGCCGTGACCGGGTCGAGGCCTCTGGGTACCGGCAGCAGCTGGCCGGCCGGCACGGCCACCTTCTCCGCGTATCCGCCGCCCGACAGCAGCGCGCACACCTCGTCGCCCTCCCTCCATCCGGACACCCCCGGGCCGACGGACAGGATCCGGCCCGAGCACTCGAGCCCCGGGTAGGGGGACGCACCGGGTGGGGGGTCGTAGAAGCCCTGCCGCTGGAGGATGTCGGCGCGATTGACCGCGCTCGCGGCAACCTCGACGAGAACCTCTCCCTGGCCGGGTTCGGGGTCGGGCACCTCGGCCCAGACCAGCGCCTCGGGACCACCGGGTTCGGGAATCGTGATCGCATGCATGGCCGCGAGGCTACTCCGGCTTGTTGACACCGCTGCCCCGCACCGCTCCCGGGGGTGTGTTCACCGCCCGCACGATGGTGATGAGCCGGTCCGTGAGCTGGAGGGGGCTGGCCTGGGGGTCGTCGTAACCGAGTAGCCGGTGCCCGCGCAGCACGCTTACCACCAGGTCCTCCGTCTCCCTGACGCTCTTGCCGACCTCGCTCTTTATCACCGGGCGCTCGACGATATCGAGTCCGGTGCCCTGCTGGATCAGGTCCTCCAGCACCGTGCCCGCGTACGGGCTGAGCACCGAGAGTCCGAGGAGCCGGCCCGCCGCGCTGGCGCTGGTGATCACGGCGTCGGCGCCCGACTGGCGCAGCAGCGGGGCGTTCTCCTCCTCCCGGACCGCTGCCACGATCTTCGCGCCCCGGTTGAGCTGCCGTGCGGTGAGCGCGACCAGGACCGCCGTGTCGTCGCGCTGGGTGGCGATGATGATCTGCCGTGCCCGCTGGACCTCGGCGCGGAGCAGTACGTCGCTGCGCGTCGCGTCGCCGATGACACCGGCGAATCCGTCCGCGTTCGCCGCCTCGACCACCTTCGAGCTCGGGTCGACGATGACGACCTGCGACTTCTGCAGGCCCGTCGCACACAGGGTCAGCAGCGCGGAGCGCCCCTTGGTGCCGAAGCCGATGACGACAGTGTGGTCACGCAAGGTGGACCTCCAACGGTTCAGCCGCCACTCCTCCCGGGTCCTCTCGGTGAGGACCTCGAGAGTGGTACCGACCAGAATGATCAGGAAGAGCACGCGCAGCGGCGTCACCAGCAGCACATTGACCAGGCGGGCGGTGTCGCTGTGCGGAACGATGTCGCCGTAGCCCGTGGTCGAGAGCGTCACCGTGGAGTAGTAGACGGCGTCGAGGAAGTCGACCTTCTGGTCGGCGTTGTCGTAGTAGCCGCCGCGGTCGAGCCAGACGATGAGGACCGTCAGCACAAGGACGCCCAGGGCGAGCAGCAGCCGCTTGGTGACCTGCCGCAGTGGTCTTTCGACGGTCTGCTTGGGCAGGTGCACCCGCGAGGCGGCGATCTGCTCGTCCGCTTGCCGGGCCATGGCGTCATGGCCGGGAAGTTTCACGTGAAACACCCTTCGGAACTCGGCGGCCAGGGCAGGTCGAGGATCTCCAGCTCGTCGCCGGGCCGCCCTCCCCCGGGAGGCACGACGGCGAGGCCGTGCGCGGCGGCGATGCCCCGCAGCATGGCCGGACCGCTGTAGTGCAACGGCACGACCTGGTCGCCGCGGTGGACCACCGGCACCAGCCGGGTGTCCTGCGGATGACCATGGACCTCGTCCCTCAGGGACGCGCGGTACGGCGCCGGCGTTGCCTGCCCGGACCGCTGCCTCAGCAGGGGTTCCGCGAGGGTGAGCAGCCCGGAGACGGCAGCGAGCGGATTGCCGGGAAGTCCCACCAGATGCCCGCCCCCGGCCAGCCCGGCCATCAGCATCGGATGCCCGGGCCGTACGGCGACTCCGTCGACCAGCAGCTCGGCGCCCACCTTGTCGAGCATGGGGTGGACATGGTCGACCGGTCCCGCGGCCGTACCGCCCGTGGTGATCACGAGGTCGGCATCCGATTCGGTGACGGCCCGCCGCAGTGCGTCGGCGTCGTCGCCGAACCTGCGGGTACCGGTCACTTCGGCTCCGAGGGCCCGCAGCCAGGGACCGATCATCGGCCCGAGGGCATCACGGATCAGCCCGTCATGGGGCAGCCCCTCGGTGAGCAGTTCGTCGCCGAGAACGAGTACCTCCACCTTCGGACGGACCACCGTGAGCAGTTCGTCGCAGCCGGCGGCGGCGGCGAGACCGAGCGCGGCGGGGGTCACCAGCGTCCCGGCGGGCAGCAGTTGATCGCCGGAACGGCATTCCTGGCCACGCGGCCTGATGTCCTGACCGTGCATCACCCGGCCCAGCGCGTGCACCCGGCCGGTGCGGTCGGCCCTGGCGCGCTCGCTGCGGATCACCGCGGTGGCACCGGGCGGAATCCGGGCGCCGGTCGCGATCCGTACGGCAGTGCCGTCCACGAGGGTCTCCGCCCCGCCGTGCCCGGCGAGGATGCCGCTCCCAGCGGACGCCACCGTCCACGGCCCGGGGCCCGCGACCGCCCAGCCGTCCATGGCGGAGGTGTCGAACGACGGCAGGTCGACGAGCGCGATGAGCGGAGTGGCGAGCACCCGGCCGAGGGAGGCGGGAAGGGGGTCGCGGCGGGTGCGCAGTACACCGGCGCGTCCGGCGCGCGACGCCAGGGCGCGGGCCTCCTCCCATGGCATGCCGTGGTGCCGTCCGGCCGGAGTGCCCTGGCCGGGTGCGGGGGCGCCGTGGTTCCGGTGCGAGGACCCCGGCCGCGTCCCCACCAGCGCCAGGGCGTCCTCGACGCCGTCGTCGCCGTCCGCCACCGGGGTGCGGGTGCGGTCGGCTGACCTGCCGTGGGGCACGGGATCCGCCGCCGGCTCCTCCGTGGCGCCCTGCCCCGGGGCGGCAGCGCCGAGATCGTGGTCCTGCGCGGTCATCGGCTGCCGGCCTCGTCACTCCGGGCCGGACCGTGCCGGCCGGCCTCGCGGTCACCCGACGCGCCGCCCGCTGCCTCGGCAGCCTCAGCAGCCTCAGCAGCCCCGGCGGCCCCGGCAGCCTCAGCAGCCCCGGCGGCCCCGGCGGCCCCGGCGGCCCCGGCAGCCTCGGCAGCCTCGGCAGCCCAGCGTTCCGCGAGGGCCGCCGCCCTGCCGGCGGCCTCGGCGACCGCCTGGGCGTCCCCGCCCGCCCTGGCCGCCGCGTAGCCGACGAGGAAGGTGGTCAGCGGAGCGGCAGGCCGGGCGACGCCGTGGGCGGCGTCCCGGGCGAGGTCGAGCAGCAGACCCGTGTCCACCTCGAGGTCGATGCCGAGTTCGTCCTTCACCGAGGCAATCCATTCATCCAGCACATTCCCATGCTCCCTGATCCTGGCCCGGGCCGTGACAACGGCCTCCCAGGTGTCGCAGTCGAACGCGGCGAGCGGTTCGGCGGCCACCCGGTCGAGGTCGAGCTCGCCGGTCAGCAGCCGCAGCGGCAGCCCGGAGAGACCGCCGTGCTCGGCTGCGACCAGTGCCAGTCCGTGCCGGAGCGGCTCCGCGCGGTACGCCGCGACGAGCGGCTGGTCCCGTCCGTCGGAATCGACGAGGAGCACACCCTCCCGCCCGCCGGAGTCCAGGGCTGTGAGCAGCCGTCGTACGGCCGTGCCGTCAAGGAAGGGGAGATCCGCGGAGAGCACGACGACGGTGGACGCGCGGGACTGGCGGAGCCCCGCGTGGAGCGCGGCGAGCGGCCCGCCGCCCGGCGGGATCTCACACGTCCAGGTCACCGGCCGCGCGGTGCGGCGGCGCCCGCCGACCACGATCGTGCGGTGGGCGCCCCGGCTCGCCGTCAGGACGCGGTCGAGCAGTGTTCGGCCCCCGACGGTCACCCCTGGCTTGTCCGCCCCGCCAAGGCGCCTGGCGCCACCTCCGGCGAGCACGATGACGTCGTATTCCGTTTCGGCATCGGCAGTCACCCCAGAAGTATGGGCCGTGGCCGCCGATACGGAACCAGCCGGCCCCGGTGGATGCGCGGTCTGCGGCATCCACCGGGGAACCGCGACGGGGTCACAGGGTGCGCAGCAGTACCGCGGGCTGCTCCACGCAGTCCGCCACATACCTCAGGAAGCCGCCGGCCGTACCGCCGTCGCACACCCGGTGGTCGAAGGTGAGCGAGAGCTGGACGACCTGGCGGACGGCGAGCTGCCCCTCGTGCACCCAGGGCTTGGGCACGATGCGGCCGACGCCGAGCATGGCCGCCTCCGGATGGTTGATGATCGGTGTGGAGCCGTCGACCCCGAACACCCCGTAGTTGTTGAGTGTGAACGTGCCCCCGGTGAGGTCCGCCGGGGTGAGCGTGCCCTGGCGGGCCTTGCCGGTGAGCCGCGCGAACTCCTCGGTGAGCGACTCGGCCGTGCGGTTCCCGGCGTCGCGGACGACGGGGACGACCAGGCCCCGGTCGGTCTGGACCGCGAAGCCGAGGCGGACCTCGGGTATCCGCACGATCTCCCAGGCTTCCGGGTCCACCGTGGAGTTGAGTTCGGGATAGCGGGCGAGTGCCGCCGTGCAGATGCGCGCCAGCAGGGCGAGCAGCGAGATCTTCGGGCCGCCGGCCGCGTTCATGGCCGTGCGGGCCGCCATGAGTTCGGTGGCGTCCGCGTCGACCCAGCAGGTCGCGTCCGGGATCTCACGGCGGCTGCGGGACAGCTTGTCCGCGACTGCGCCGCGCACCCCGCGCAGCGGGATCCGCTCACCGGTGGCCGGGGCCGCCACAGGTCGGGGAGCGGAGACCGGCACGGTTCCGGTAGCGGAGTCCGGGGCCGACACGGGTCCGGAAGCGGTGAGCGGAGCCGACGGCTGGGGCGGCTGAGTCGGCTCTTGCGGCTGAGTCGGCTGGGGCGGCTGAGTCGGGACACGCTGCTCGGTCGCGCCGGCCCCGACCCGTACGGCGTGCTCCACGTCTACGCGGAGGATCAGCCCGTGCGGCCCGGATCCCCGCAGCTTCCGCAGATCGACCCCGCTGTCCCGGGCCAGGCGCCGCACCAGGGGCGAGATGACCGCGACCGGACCCTCGTGGGCGGACCGGGCGGTGCCGAGGACGGCGTCCCCCAACGCGGGGATGCCGCGCGGCGCGTCGGGCGCCGGGCTCTCCACGGCACTGTCCCACACCGGTTCACGCGCCGTGGAGGACGGACCGGGCGTCCCCCCGGGCGCCCCGGGCGCCGCCCTGCGCCCCGGTTCGGGCGCCGGACCGGGCGTCTCCCCGGGCGCCGGTCCGGCGGCGGAGGCGACGGGCCCCGGACCGCTCGCGGCAGGGGAGTCGCCACCGGTCCCGTACCCCGGGCGGTCCGGGCGGTCCCGGCCCGTCGGCGACGCGGGGCGGACCCGTCGGCGGCGGGCCGCCCGAGCACCCGTCCCGTAGCCCACGAGGACATTGCCGGAGGTCTCCTCCTCCTGGCTCGCGGCGGAAACCGGGTCCCCGGCTGTACCCGCACCCTCCGCGGAGCCGGGTTCCCTGGCGCCCACCGCGACGGTGAGCAGGGGAGCGCCGACGGGGAGCTCCGCCCCTTCCGCACCGAAGCGCGCCGTGACCACGCCCGCGTACGGGCAGGGCACCTCGACCATCGCCTTGGCCGTCTCGACCTCGACGACCGGCTGGTCGACCGCGACGACGTCGCCGACGTCCACCATCCAGCGGACGATCTCCGCTTCGGTCAGGCCCTCGCCGAGATCCGGCAGCCTGAATTCGAGCACCTGGGTCATCGGCTCTCCACCTCCCACTGCAGCCGTGCCACGGCGTCCAGCACCCGGTCCACACCCGGCAGGTGGTGACGTTCCAGCATCGGCGGCGGATAGGGGATGTCGAAACCGGCCACCCTCAGCACGGGGGCCTCGAGGTGGTGGAAGCAACGCTCCGTCACCCTCGCCGCTATCTCGCCGCCCGGCCCGCCGAAGCCCGTCGACTCGTGGACGACGACGGCCCTGCCCGTACGGCGCACGGACGCGCACACGGTCTCGTCGTCGAAGGGAACGAGCGAACGGAGATCCACGACCTCCAGGTCCCAGCCCTCGGCTTCGGCCGCCTCGGCCGCCTCCATGCAGACCGGCACCGAGGGACCGTAGGTGACGAGCGTGGCGCTGCGCCCCGTGCGGCGCACCACCGCACGGCCGATCGGTTCCACGGCCGCCGGGGCGTCCGGCGACCAGTCGGCCTTGGACCAGTAGAGCCGCTTCGGCTCCAGGAAGACCACCGGGTCGTCGGAGGCGATCGCCTTCCTCAGCAGTCCGTAGGCGTCCTCGACCGTCGCCGGGGTGACGACATGCAGCCCCGGAGTGGCCATGTAGTACGCCTCGGAGGAATCGCTGTGGTGCTCGACACCCCCGATTCCCCCGCCGTAGGGGACCCGCACGGTGATCGGCAGCGGCATCGCCCCGCGCGTCCTGTTGCGCATCCGGGACACATGGCTGATCAGCTGCTCGAACGCCGGGTAGGCGAAGGCGTCGAACTGCATCTCGACGACGGGGCGCAGCCCGTACATCGCCATGCCGACGGCCGTCCCGAGGATGCCCGCCTCGGCCAGCGGGGTGTCGGTGCACCGGTCCTCGCCGAACTCCTCGGCGAGGCCGTCCGTGACCCGGAAGACCCCTCCGAGGGTGCCGACGTCCTCACCCAGGACGTGGACGGCCGGGTCCTCGGACATGGCGTCGCGCATCGCCCGCTGAAGGGCCTGCGCCATCGTGGCGGGCTTGGCCTGCCGTGCGGTTGCCGTGCTCATCGTGCGTCACCCTCCGCGCGGTGGGCGTCCTCGGCGCCCTCGGCCTCCAGCTCGGCCCGCAGCTGTGCGGCCTGCTCCCGCAGCTGTCCGGTCTGCTCGGCGTAGACGTGCTCGAAAAGGTCCATCGGGTGCAGCACGGGATCCGCGTTCATCCGTTCCCGCAAGCGCGCGGCCATCGCCTCGGCCCCCTCGGCGGCAGCCCTCACCGCGTCCTCGTCGAGCAGCCCGCGGCCGGTCAGCTCCGTCTCCAGCAGCCGGATCGGGTCGTGCGCGCGCCAGGCCTCGACCTCGCCGTCGCCCCGGTACCGGGTGGCGTCGTCGGCGTTGGTGTGCGCGTCGATGCGGTAGGTGATCGCCTCGACGAGGGTGGGCCCGCCGCCCCGGCGGGCCCGCGCGACCGCTTCGCCGAGCACCTCGTGCACCGCCGCCGCGTCGTTGCCGTCGACGAGCCTGCCGGGCATCCCGTATCCCACCGCCTTGTGCGCGAGGGACGGTGCGGCGGTCTGCTTGGCGAGGGGCACGGAGATGGCGAACCCGTTGTTCTGCACGAAGAAGACGACGGGTGCCCGCCAGACGGCGGCGAAGTTGAGTGCCTCGTGGAAGTCGCCCTCGCTGGTGCCGCCGTCGCCGACCATGGCGAGCGCCACGACGTCGTCGCCCTCGAGGCGCGCGGCGTGGGCCAGACCCACCGCGTGGGGGAGCTGGGTGGCGAGCGGGGTGGACAGCGGCGCGATGCGGTGCTCGTGCGGGTCGTAGCCGGTGTGCCAGTCACCGCGGAGCAGCGTCAGCGCCTGCACGGGGTCGAGGCCGCGGGCGACCGCCGCGAGGGTGTCCCGGTAGCTGGGGAACAGCCAGTCGCGCTGCTCCAGGGCGAGGGCGGCGGCGACCTGGCACGCCTCCTGGCCGGTGCTCGACGGATAGACGGCGAGCCTGCCCTGCTTGGTGAGGGCGGTCGCCTGCGCGTTGTACCTGCGGCCGCGGACCAGCTCCGCGTAAAGCCGCAGAAGCAGCTCGGGGTCGGCCCCGGACGCGGCGCCGGTGCCGAGGACCCGGTACGGCTCCGGGTCGGGAAGCAGCGGCGCGGGGTCGGTGCGCGGCTTCCAGGCGGGCGGCGGGGTGGGCCGGTAGGCCGCGCCCGGCCGCTCCTGGACCGTCATGCTGCTCTTCTTCAACGCGAGCACCTCCTCGTGGGAGCGGGCATAAGGACCCTTGAAGGGCGCGGAGTGTGAGGCGCCTCACCTACCGATTGTTCGGTCGTGGGCGCATTTTGGCTACAGGCACCTCCAGCCTGTGGACAAACGGTTCTCCACAGCCTGGGATAGGAGCAGGTCGTCCACAGCGGAAAGGTGGGGGGACGTGACAGCTGAACAAATGGCCGACGGCGGGGACCGCACGGCCTGGGAAGTGGTGCCCGGCGCGGGCCAGGGGCCGTCGCCGCGCAGCCTGGACTCGATCGACCGCGACATCCTCCGCATCCTCCAGACCGACGGCCGGGCCTCGATACGCTCCGTCGCCGAACGCGTCCATGTGTCGCGGGCCAACGCGTACGCCCGCATCAACCGGCTGATCGACGACGGGGTGATCCGGGGGTTCAGCGCACGCGTGAACCACGAGCGGGCCGGCCACGGCGCCTCCGCCTACATCACCCTCAAGATCGTCCAGAACTCGTGGCGGACGGTCCGCAAGCAGTTGCAGGCGCTGCCGGGGGCGGCACACATAGCGCTGGTCAGCGGCGACTTCGACGTACTGCTCCTGGTCCACACACCGGACAACCGCACCCTGCGGGAACTCGTACTGACCAGGCTCCAGGCGATCCCCGAGGTGCTGTCCACACGCACGCTGCTGGTCTTCGAGGAGACGGACCTGGATCCCGACCCGGCCCGCTGAGGCCCGCGCACCCCGGCCCGGCCCGGCCGATCGGGGACGGCCGATCGGAGGCCGCCGATTGGTGACGGAAGCGCGCCCCGGGCCGCCGACCGGAGGGCCCCGGCCGACGGCGCGTACCGGGGCGCGGTCCCGCCCCGGTACGCCGCCGGCCGGGCGGCGCACCCGTGGCTCAGGACGCCGTGCGCAGCCCGTCGAAGGCCAGCCGGACCACCGCGTCGGCCACCTGCTGCCGGTCGTAGCCGGTGCCGGCCTGCGGCCGGTACCACTCCACCAGGGAGTTGACCATGCCGAACAGCAGCCGTGTCGCGAGCCTGGTGTCCAGGTCGGCGCGCAGATCGCCGTCCGCCGCGGCGGCCTTGAGGAGGTCGGCGACCCTGTGGTCGAACTCGCGGCGCCGCTCCATGGCCCACCGCTCGGTCCTGGTGTTGCCCCGGACCCGCAGCAGCAGAGTGACGTAGGGCAGCTCGGCCATCAGCACCTCGACGGTGCGCCGGGTCACGTACTCGACCCGCTCGAGCGCCCGCCCGCGAGTCGCGCCCGGCTCCTCGAGAATCCCGAAGAGACCGTCCAGGGCGCGGCTGACGGCCCGCCTCAGCAGCTCCTCCTTGCCGGACACATGGTGGTATATCGAGGACTTGGAGATGCCCGCGGCCTTGGAGAGGTGCTCCATCGACGTGCCGTCGTAGCCGCGTTCGTTGAAGACCCGGACGGCGACGGACAGCAGTGTCTCCGGGGTGTAGGTGTCGCGTTTGGCAGTCGTCATGAGGCCTGGTCGCCCTTCGTCGTGGCGTACGACTGACGATAGAGGCCCAGGGACGGCGCATACCGGCCGGTCGGCACACGTGCGTGGAGTTCGTCGAGGAGTTCGTGCGCCCAGGCGCGCCCCAGCCGGTGGCCCCACTCCACCGGGCCGACCGGGTAGCTGACCCCGAGCCGCATCGCGGTGTCGATGTCCTCGGGGGACGCCGCTCCCTTGGCGACGGCGTCGGCCGCGGCGTCCACCAGCATCGCGACCGTCCGCGCGACGATCATGCCGGGGACGTCGCCGATGACGCTGACCTTCTTGCCGAGGGCCTGGAACAGGCCGATCGACTGGCGCAGCGTCTCCCGGCCGGTGGCCTCGGACGCGGACAGCGCGACCCTTGCCGCCGCCCGGTAGTCGAGGGCCAGGTCGAAGTAGACGACATCGCGGGACTCGGCCGACATCCGGCCGTCGGCGAGGGCGAGCTGCCCGCCGCTCGGCAGCAGGACGCGGGGCCCGCGGTCCCCGTCCTCCTCGCGCACCGTGATCCCGGCCTCCCGCCACAGCGCTGTCAGCGCCCCGGCCGGCCCCAGGTCGCCCTCCACGACGATCTGCGGCGGCGGCTCGGCCGCCGGTGCGGTGTGCGGTTCGGGGCGCTCCGCCCCGGGCCCGTGGGGGTACCACCCGTGGCCCGACTTGCGGCCCAGGCGGCCCGACTCCACGAGCCGGCGCTGGACCGGCGAGGGCTCGAACTTCGGGCTCCGGAAGAACGACTCCCACACGGAGCGGGTGACGGCCTCGTTGACGTCTTGGCCGATCAGGTCGGTGAGTTCGAACGGGCCCATCCGGAATCCGCCGCACTCGCGCAGGACCGCGTCGATGGTGGCGGGGTCCGCGCCGCGCTCCTCGTGGACGGCGAAGGCCTCGGCGTAGAAGGGGCGGGCGATGCGGTTGACGATGAAGCCGGGGGTGTCGGCGCAGCGGACCGGGGTCTTGCCCCACGCCCTCGCCGTCTCGCAGGCGCGGGCGGCCGCCGCCTCGTCGGTGGCGAAACCGCTGACGACCTCGACCAGCGGGAGGAGCGGCGCCGGGTTGAAGAAGTGCAGTCCGACGAAGCGCCCGGGCCGTCGCAGGGCGCCCGCGACGGCGGTGACGGACAGCGAGGAGGTGTTGGTGGCGAGCAGGCAGTCGTCGGCGACGACCTCCTCCAGGGCGCGGAAGAGCTCCTGCTTGACGGCGAGGTCCTCGACTACGGCCTCGACGACGAGGGCGCTGTCCGCGAGTTCGGCGACCTCCGCCGTGCACGTCAGCCGGCGGGCCGCGGCACGGCGGGCCCCCTCCTCCAGCCGCCCCTTCTCCACCAGGCGGTCCAGACGGGTGCGGATCGCCTCCGCGCCGGTCTCCGCCTGGCCGGGGGCGGCGTCGTGGAGCCGCACCCGGTGGCCGGCGAGCAGCGCGACCTGCGCGATGCCCTGCCCCATGGTGCCTGCGCCCACGACGGCGACGGTACGACCGGGCGCGACGGCGCCGGTGCCGCTCGGGCCGCTCTGGCCACTCGGGCCGCCTGCGGCGTCGGTGACGGTCATGGCAGTGATCCTCCCCTACGAGTTGTCCACAGGATCCGCGACCCCCCTTGTCCCGACCGATCGTTCGGTTACTCTAACTCTGTCCGCGTTCCCCTGCCCAGCTCACCGAGGAGTTGGTCTTTCATGCAGCTGACCGAGACCCACCGGCCGACGCTCGACCGGGCGCTCGAGGCGATCCGCTCACGGGAGTACTGGTCTCCCCACCCCGAGCACCCCAAGGCGTACGGCGAGACGGGCGCGGCCGACGGTCTGGCGGCCTACCGGGCCCTGCTCGGCAACCGCTTCGAACTCGGCCAGCCCGGTACCGACGGCTGGACCGGCCGGGAGGTGTCGCCGTACGGTCCGGAGCTGGGCATCGAGTATCCGCACCCGGACCTCGACGTCCTGCTGCCCGCGATGCGCGCGGGCATGGCGGACTGGCGGGACGCGGGTGCCGAGACACGCGCCCTGGTCTGCCTGGAGATCCTGTCGCGGATCAGCGCCCGCACCCACGAGTTCGCCCATGCGGTCATGCACACCAGCGGCCAGGCGTTCATGATGGCGTTCCAGGCCGGCGGCCCGCACGCCCAGGACCGCGGCCTGGAGGCGGTGGCGTACGCCTACCAGGAGCAGACGCGCACGCCGCAGACCGCCCAGTGGTCCAAGCCCCAGGGCAAGCGGGATCCGCTGGAGCTGCGGAAGGCCTTCACGGCCGCGCCGCGCGGTATCGCGCTGCTCATCGGCTGCAACACCTTCCCGACGTGGAACGGCTATCCGGGCCTGTTCGCCTCGCTGGCCACCGGCAACCCCGTGCTGGTCAAGCCCCACCCGCGCGCGGTACTCCCGCTCGCGATGACGGTGCGGATCGCCCGCGGGGTGCTGGGCGAAGCCGGCTTCGACCCGAACCTGGTGGCCCTCGCCGCCGAGCGCCCGGGCGAGGGCATCGCCAAGACGCTCGCCCTCCGCCCGGAAGTCAAGATCATCGACTACACGGGCTCGACCGGCTTCGGCGACTGGCTGGAGCAGCACGCCCGCCAGGCCCAGGTCTACACGGAGAAGGCCGGCGTCAACACGGTGGTCATCGACTCCACCGACGACTACCGGGGGATGCTCTCGAACCTGGCCTTCTCGCTGTCCCTGTACAGCGGCCAGATGTGCACCACCCCGCAGAACCTGCTCATCCCGCGCGACGGCATCACCACGGACGCCGGCCCCAAGTCGTACGACGAGGTGGTCGCCGACCTCGCGGCCTCCGTCGGCGGTCTGCTCGGCGACGACGGCCGGGCGAACGCCCTGCTGGGCGCCCTGGTGAACCCGGACGTGAAGGCCCGGCTCGAGGCAGCGGCGGGGCTGGGCGAGGTGGCGCTGCCCTCCCGCGAGGTCGCCCACCCGGAGTTCCCCGACGCCGTCGTCCGCACGCCGGTGATCGTGAAACTGGACGGCGCCAAACCGGACGACGAGGCGTCCTTCATGTCCGAGTGCTTCGGGCCGGTGTCCTTCGCCGTGGCGGTCGACTCGACGGGGGACGCGCTCGACCTGCTGCGCCGCACGGTGCGCGACAAGGGCGCCATGACGGTCGGGGCGTACACGACCTCGGCGGAGACCGAGCGCGCGGTCGAGGAGGTCTGCCTGGAGGAGTCGGCGCAGCTCTCCCTCAACCTCACGGGCGGGGTCTATGTGAACCAGACGGCGGCGTTCTCGGACTTCCACGGCTCCGGCGGCAACCCCGCGGCGAACGCGGCCCTGTGCGACGCCGCCTTCGTCTCGAACCGCTTCCGTGTGGTGGAGGTCCGCCGCCAGGCCTGACTCCGCGCCCACCGGCCGGCCGGTCCCGTGCCCCACCCTCGCGGGCCGGTGCCGGGCCGGTGCCGGGCCGGGTGGCCGGGTGGCCGGGTGGCCGGTGCCGCCCACGGCAGCGGTCACGGTGACGGCGGGACGTCCGCGTACCGCTGGATCCAGGCGTGCATGGCGATAGCCGCGGCCGCACCGGCGTTGATCGACCGGGTGGAGCCGAACTGGGCGATCGAGCACACCATGGCGGCGCGCGCCCGCGCCTCCTCGGTGAGTCCGGGGCCTTCCTGGCCGAAGAGGAGCACGCAGCGCCTGGGGAGCACGGTGCGCTCCAGGGGCACCGCACCCGGCAGATTGTCGATGCCGATGATCGGCAGTTCCCCGGCGGCCGCCCAGGCGGTCAGCGATCCGGTGTCGGGATGGTGGCGCACATGCTGGTAGCGGTCGGTGACCATCGCACCGCGCCGGTTCCAGCGCCGCCGCCCCACGATGTGGATCTCCTTGGCCAGGAACGCGTTGGCGGTCCTGACCACGGAGCCGATGTTGAAGTCATGGCCCCAGTTCTCCACGGCCACATGGAAGTCGTGCCGCCGGGTGTCCAGGTCGGCGACGATCGCCTCCCGCGTCCAGTAGCGGTAGCGGTCGGCCACGTTGCGCCGGTCCCCGTGCGCGAGCAGCTCGGGATCGTAGGGCGCCCCTTCCGGCCACGGGGCCGGATGGGGCCCGACGCCCACCTCCGGACCGTAGCCGTCGTCGTACTGAACGGGTTCCTGGGTCTCGCTGCTCACCCGACGAGGGTACGGGCGACCTGTTCCCCGGGCGTAGCGCGCTGCTCGGGGATCCGTACGGCCCTCCTCGGGAACCGGTCCCGGGCACCCGCCACCCAGCCGCCGAGCCGGCGCAGGAAGGACGTGGGCAGGAAGACCGCGTCAGCGGCGATCATCGCGAGGGAGAAGAAGGGCAGACCGAGCAGGAGGGCGATACCGGCGTGCTCCAGCATCATCACCGCCAGCAGGACGTTCTTGACCTTCCGGTTGAACAGCGTGAAGGGGAACGCGACCTGCACCATCACCGTGCCGTAACTCAGCACCATCACGATCAGTCCGCTGTCGGCGATGAGGTCGGACAGTGCGGGCCAGGGGGTGAAGTAGTCGAGCTTGAGCGGGTAGTACAGCGCGCTGCCGTCCTGCCACCGGGAGCCCTGGATCTTGTACCAGCCCGCCGTGGCGTAGATCAGGCAGACCTCCGCCATGATCACGACGAGGGCGGCGTTGTGGGCCAGGTTGGCGAGGACGTCGAGCAGGGTGCGCGGCTCGCTGCCCGGCGCCCAGCGGTTCACGGCCCACCACACGCCCTGGCTCGCCCACAGCGTCCAGAGCAGGAGGGCCAGCCACCATTCCCCGCCGGTCCGGTGTGTGAGCGTCCCGACGAGGAGGAGCAGGCCGAACACCGCCCAGAGCGCCGGTCCCCAGCGGTCCGCCGCCCGGTCCCCCGGCGCCTTCCGCCGCGCCCGCCGGGCGTCCAGCGACCAGACCCGGCCGCAGCGGGTGAACACCAGATAGATCGCCATCAGATGGATCACGTTGTCGCCGCCGTCGCCCATGAAGATGGACCGGTTCTGCAGCGACAGCACACCGACCATGAAGACCACCGACGTGGTGCGGGTGCGCCAGCCGAGCAGCAGCAGCACGCCGGCCAGCAGCGCGAGGGCGTACACGCACTCGAACCAGGCAGCGCTGTCGGACCACATCAGCACGGTGAAGGCGTGGTTCTCGGCGATCAGCTCCCGGGCCATGTCCCAGCCCCAGGGACCGTCCGGACCGTACAGCTCCCGGCGGTGCGGGAACTCCCTCAGCAGGAAGACCAGCCAGGTCAGGGAGAAGCCGATGCGGACGATCGCGCTCTGGTACGGGCCGAGGGCCGTCGCGGTCACCCGCTGGACGGCGCCGGCGAGCCTGCGGTCGAGGGTCTGGCTCACCGGTCCGCCTCCCGGTCGCCCGCCCTGTCCGCGGCTCCGTTGCGCACGTCGAGCGGCAGATCGGCGGAGGTCACCGTCCACCAGGGCAGCACCCGGTAGTACGGGCGGGTGTCGATCTTCTCGCGGCTCCACACCGGCGCCCTGACGGAGCGGGTGGCGGAGCGGAGCTGGATGCGCTCGACGCGGCCGCCCAGGTCGTGGCGGTCCAGGCGGATCATCACGATGCGGCGGACGTAGCGCTCGGAGAGCCGGCCGCGCAGGCCGTTGGGCTTGTTGTCGTCGGTATGCGAGTTGGCGTAGAAGTCCCAGCCCCGGCGCAGTTCGTTCTGGTGCACATGGCTGGGGACGAGGTTGCCCCGGATGGCCTCGCCGTCCTCGGCGGAGAGGCCGATCCACTCGGTCGTCCGGCGGGCGCCGTCACGTCCGGTGACCTCGGCTCGCGCCTGGACCGCGATGTTCTGCTGGAGCGGGTTGGGCGCGAACAGCTTCCAGTTCTGCTCGAACTCGGGGTAGACCCACTCGTCGACCACCTTGCCGTGCTGCTTGGTCACCGTGTTCGACGGCGCCACGTGCAGGAACACCATGGCCACGTGGACGCAGGCGAAGACGGCGACGAGGCCGAGGGCGACCGCCGCCACGACCTGGTACGGGAGGGACAGGGCGGCGATCCCGCCGGCCGGGTGCGGCCGGCGCAGCGCGCTCTCCGCGCCACCAGAGCCGTGGAGACCTTGGAGGCTTCGGAGGCTTTCTAGGCCGTGGGGGCGGCCCGCGCTACCGGTCCCCTCCGGCTCACCACCGGCCGCGTCCTTCGCGTCCTTCGCGTCCTTCGCCGCCGTCGCCCGGCGCCCGTCCGGACCGAGCGGACCGCCCGGACCGCGCGGGCCCTCCGTATGGCGTATCCCGCCGGGGGCGGCGGACGGAGCCGCCTCGGTGCGCGCGGCGCCGTCGCCGTCGCCGTCGTACGAGTCCATCCCGCCCCGATCCCCATCGGTCCAATGGTCCACCGCGGTTATCCACAGGGTTGACACCTTACGGCCCGCCGACTCACCATTGAAGTCATTCAACCGAACGATCGGTCGGTAGGGGGTCCGATGACGGCAGTGACAGCAGGGACGGCTGCGGCTTCGACGCGGCAGGCGCGGTTCGACGCTGCCGTGGCCGCCGACGAGCGCATCGAGCCGCGCGACTGGATGCCCGACGACTACCGCGCATCGTTGATCCGCCAGATGGCGCAGCACGCCCACTCCGAGATCATCGGTATGCAGCCCGAGGCGAACTGGATCACCCGTGCACCCTCCCTGCGCCGCAAGGCCATCCTCATGGCCAAGGTCCAGGACGAGGCCGGCCACGGCCTGTACCTCTACAGCGCGACGGAGACGCTCGGCGCGAGCCGGGACGAGCTGCTCGACAAACTCCACTCGGGCCGCCAGAAGTACTCGTCGATCTTCAACTACCCGACGTTGACCTGGGCCGATGTCGGTGCGATCGGCTGGCTGGTCGACGGCGCGGCCATCACCAACCAGGTCCCGCTGTGCCGCTGCTCCTACGGGCCGTACGCCCGTGCGATGGTCCGGGTCTGCAAGGAGGAGTCCTTCCACCAGCGCCAGGGCTACGAGCTGCTGCTGGCCCTGTCCCGGGGCACGCCCGCCCAGCATGAGATGGCCCAGGACGCGGTGGACCGCTGGTGGTGGCCGTCCCTGATGATGTTCGGCCCCCCGGACGACGCATCGGCACACTCCGCGCAGTCCATGGCCTGGAAGATCAAACGGCATTCCAACGACGAGCTGCGCCAGCGGTTCGTCGACATCTGCGTCCCGCAGGCGGAGGCCCTCGGCCTGACCCTGCCCGACCCGGACCTGCGCTGGAACGAGGAACGCGGCCACCACGACTTCGGCGCCATCGACTGGGACGAGTTCCGGCAGGTCCTCAAGGGCAACGGGCCGTGCAACGAACAGCGGATCCGCCAGCGCCGCAGAGCCCACGAAGAAGGCTCCTGGGTGCGCGAGGCAGCCGCGGCGTACGCCGCCAAGGCGTCCGGCGCCTCCGGGGCACCGCACGGGACGACAGAGCCGCACGGGTCGGGCACGGAGTCCGACGAGGCACAGGTGGAGGCGACGGCATGAGCGACTCGAAGGACTGGCCGCTGTGGGAGGTCTTCGTGCGCTCGCGGCGCGGGCTGTCCCACACCCACGCAGGGAGCCTGCACGCACCCGACGCCGAGATGGCCTTGCGCAACGCCCGTGATCTCTACACCCGGCGCAACGAGGGCGTGTCGATCTGGGTGGTCCCGTCCACGGCGGTCACCGCGTCCTCGCCGGACGAAAAGGACCCCTTCTTCGAGCCCTCCGCCGACAAGCCCTACCGCCACCCGACCTTCTACGACATTCCCGAAGGGGTGAAGCACCTGTGACCGCGGCACTCGCCCTGGGCGACGACGCGCTGGTGCTCTCGCACCGGCTGGGGGAGTGGGCCGGGCACGCCCCCGTCCTGGAGGAGGAGGTCGCCCTCGCCAATATCGCACTGGACCTGCTGGGGCAGGCCCGGACACTGCTCTCCCTCGCCGGCGACGAGGACGAGCTGGCGTATCTGCGTGAGGAGCGGGCCTTCCGGAACCTCCAGCTGGTGGAACAGCCGAACGGCGACTTCGCGCACACCATCGCCCGCCAGCTGTACTTCTCCACGTACCAGCGGCTGCTGTACGGGCAACTGGCCGCGAGAGAAGGCGAGTTCGCGGCACTCGCCGCCAAGGCGGTCAAGGAGGTCGCATACCACCAGGACCACGCGGAGCAGTGGACGCTTCGCCTGGGCGACGGGACCGCCGAGAGCCGTGAGCGGATGCAGCGTGCCTGCGACGCCCTGTGGCGTTTCACCGGCGAGATGTTCCAGCCCGTCGAGGGCCTGGACGTGGACCGGGAGTCACTTCGCTCGGCCTGGCTGGAGTCGGTCACGGCGGTAATCAAGCGGGCCACCCTCGACGTGCCGGACACCGCGGACAGCGGTGCCTGGTCGGCCGGCGCCGGGCGCCAGGGTCTCCACACGGAGGCGTTCGGGCGGATGCTGGCCGAGATGCAGCATCTGCACAGGAGCCACCCGGGGGCGTCGTGGTGACCGGGGCGGATACCGCCCTCGAGGCGGAGTTGCGCCGGCTGGCCGGGTCCGTACCCGACCCCGAGCTGCCCGTGCTGACCCTGGAGGAACTCGGGGTCCTCCGCGGGGTGCGGATACTCGGCCCCGGCAGGGTCGAGGTCGAGCTGACCCCCACCTACACCGGCTGCCCCGCCATCGAGGCGATGACCGCCGACATAGAGCGGGTGCTGCACGAGTACGGCATGGCCGAGGTGTCGGTCGTCAAGGTGCTCTCCCCCGCTTGGTCGACCGACGACATCAGCGCCGACGGCAGGCGCAAGCTGACGGAGTTCGGGATCGCCCCGCCGCGGCCGAGCGCCGTGCACGGCCCGGTTCCCCTCACGCTCACGGTGCGCTGCCCGCACTGCGGGTCGTCCGAGACCGAACTGCTGAGCCGCTTCTCCTCCACCGCCTGCAAAGCACTGCGCCGCTGTGTCGCCTGCCGCGAACCGTTCGACCACTTCAAGGAGTTGTAGATGTTCCATCCACTCCGGGTCAGCGAGGTCGAGCGGCTGACCGACGATTCCGTGGCCGTGACCCTCGCGGTGCCCGCCGATCTCCGTGAGGGCTTCCGCCACACACCGGGCCAGCACATCGCAGTGCGCCGGACGGGGGCGCACGGCGAGGAGATCCGCCGCACGTACTCGATCTGCTCCCCGGCCGTCCAGTCCGGGGAGGAAGGCGTGCTGCGGGTGGGCATCAGGCTGGTCGACGGCGGTGAGTTCTCGAGCTACGCCCTCAAGGAGCTGTCGGCCGGCGATACTCTCGAGGTCATGCGGCCGACCGGCCGGTTCGTCCTGGAGCCGCGGGCCGGGCGCTTCGCGGCCGTGGTCGGCGGCAGCGGCATCACCCCGGTGCTGTCGATCGCGGCGACGCTGCTGGCGAGGGAGCCGCAGGCCCGGTTCTGCCTGGTCCGCAGCGATCGCACGGCGGCGTCGACGATGTTCCTGGAAGACGTGGCAGACCTCAAGGACCGCTATCCGGACCGCTTTCAGCTGGTGACGGTGCTCTCCCGGGAGGAGCAGCAGACGGGGCTGCCCTCGGGCCGACTCGACGAGGCCCGGCTGACGGATCTGCTGCAGGTGCTGCTCGATGTTCCGGAGGTGGACGGCTGGTTCCTGTGCGGGCCGTACGGACTGGTACAGGGCGCCGAACGGGCCCTGCGGGGGCTGGGTGTCGAGCGAAGCCGTATCCACGAGGAGATCTTCCATGTCGACGACGTGCCCGCGCCGGCTCCCGTCGCGGCGCCGGCGCACAGCAGGCTGACGGCGACGTTGGACGGCCGCTCCGGTTCCTGGCCGGTGGAGGAGGGCGAGTCACTGCTGGAGACGGTGCTGCGCGCCCGCTCCGACGCCCCGTACGCCTGCAAGGGCGGGGTGTGCGGGACGTGCAGGGCGTTCCTGGTGTCGGGTGAGGTCCGGATGGACCGGAACTTCGCACTGGAGCAGGAGGAGACGGAGGCCGGCTATGTGCTGGCCTGCCAGTCCCATCCGGTCACCTCGGAAGTCGAGCTGGACTTCGACCGCTGACGCGCCATTCCCTTCCCCGGGATCCTGCCCTATCTTGACGATCCGTCAGATAACCGGTGGGGAACTCCGGACGACGGACGACGAGGCCGTCGGCCGATCCGGTGCACGGGAGGGACTGGGCTGTGGACTTCACCTTCACCGAGGAGCAGCAAGCGGCCGTCGAGGCGGCCAGGGCGGTTTTCTCGGGCGTCGCACCGGACGCGGTCCCGAGCCCCGCTCTCACCGCCGGTGCCGTGGCGGACGACATCGACCGGGCACTCTGGGCCCGGCTGGCCGCCGCCGACCTGCTGAGCCTGGTCCTGGGCCCCGAGCACGGCGGTGCCGGCCTGGACCCCGTCGCCCTCTGCCTGGTACTGCGGGAATCAGCGAGAATGCTGGCGCGGGTGCCACTGCTGGAGACGGGCGCGGTCGCGGCTGCCGTCCGGCGCTTCGGCGGCTCCGAGTGCGCCTCGCGGCTGCTGCCGCGGGTCGGCCGCGGTGAGGTCGTGCTGACGGCCGCCACCAGCGGACGCACCGGCCACGACCCTGCCGAACTCGCCGTCTCCGCCCGTCGCGCTCCCGGCGACGGCGCCTGGCTCCTCGACGGTGTCCAGACCGCCGTACCGTGGGCGCAGTGCGCGGATCTGATCGCCGTTCCCGCGCACGCCGAGGACGGCCGAGCCGTGATCGCTCTCGTTCCCCGGCTCCGGGACGGGTTGTCACTCGCCGGACAGATCTCCACCAGCGGAGAACTCCTCGCCGAAGTCCGGCTCGACGGGGTGCGGATCGACGGCGGCGATGTGATCGACACCGAGGGCTCGTGGGACTGGCTGCGCGGCCTGCTCACCACCGGCACCTGCGCACTGGCCCTCGGCCTGGGCGAACAGGTCCTGTCCATGACCAGCGAGTACACCGGCAAGCGTGAGCAGTTCGGCTTTCCGGTCGCCACCTTCCAGGCCGTGGCCGTACAGGCCGCCGACCGCTACATCGATCTGCGCGCGATGGAGGCGACCCTCTGGCAGGCGGCATGGCGGCTCGGTGCCGACGACCGGAACGGATCGGTGGGCGGCCCGCTGCCCGTGTCGGGTGATGTGGCGGTCGCGAAGATCTGGGCGTCCGAGGGTGTGCGCCGGGTCGTCCAGACGGCACAGCATCTGCACGGCGGCTTCGGCGCGGACACGGACTACGCGCTGCACCGGTACCACGCGTGGGCCAAACAACTGGAACTCGGCCTCGGGCCGGCCGCGGCTCACGAGGAGGCCCTGGGAGAACTGCTCGCGTCGCACCCGCTCGGCTGACGGCACCGACACGCCTGCGGGCGGCGCCCTGCCGACCCCGGGCAGCAGGCGCCGGAGCGGCGCCTGCTGCCCGCGTCCGGCAGGGCCGGCCCATGAGACTTCCGAGGTGATGCACGACTGCCATCAGCCGCGGCCGCGGCACGGCTCAGTCGGGTCCCTCACCACTGCCGGTACACGGCCGCCTTGCTACCGGTCACCAGGCTTGCCGGCGGAACGTCATCGGCCACGACCGCACCGGCGGCAACCACGGCATCACGGCCGATACTGACGCCGGGCAGGATCGTGGCACCGGCACCGATCCACACGTTCTCCGCGACGTCGATGGGAGCGCCGGTGAGATACAGCCGCCGCTCCCCGGGATCAACCGGGTGGCCGCTGGTGATGAACGTGACCTTCGGTCCGATCATCACGCGCTCGCCGAGCCGGATGCCGGCATAGTCCAGGAACGTGCAGTTCTGATTGATGAAGACGCGCTCGGCGAGGTCGAGGTTCAGGCCGTGGTCCGTGTAGAAGGGCGGATAGATCGTGACTCTCGGTGGCAGTGGCTTGCCGAGGATCTCTCCGAACAGTTTCGCCTTGCCCGCCTCGTCTGCGAAAGGCAGGGCGTTCAGGTGCGAGGTGAGCTCGGTGACCCGCAGGACCCTCTCGGCCATGGCTTGGAACTCGGTGCTGTGGATGCGCATGAGACGGTCGCTGGACAAGCCGCGATCCTTTCAAGGGTGCCCGTAGGGGCGGGAACGAAGGTGCCCGAGCTCGCTGTTCGGCATCCTCCCCGCCCTCAAGGACGGGTATCCCCGGCTCAGTGCGTTGTGGATCCCTGTTCAAGCCGCTGCGGCAGATCATCGAGTCGGTCAACGAGACCTTCAGGAGAGGCCTCGACCTCGAACAGCACCAAGGACGCACACCCCACGGCGTCATCGCCCGCGTCGTTCAGCGCATACTCACCACCGTGATCCGGCGCAACGGCCACACCGGACAAGACACCCTCCGCTCGCTACCTCGCACGATCACCTGCCCCTTGGAATAGCGCAGCTCCTAGAGGACGTAGGCATCCTTTCCGCTGTCCGTGACCATGAGACGCCCTGCGGCGTCCCATGCCTGCATACCACCCTCGACGTTCACGGCGTCAATGCCCTGCTGCACCAGATACCGGGTGACCTGGGCGGACCGGCCGCCGACCCGGCACATCACATAGGCGCGGCGGCCATCGGCCACGGCCTCGGTGACCTCGCCGAAGCGGGCCGCGAAGTCGCTGATCGGGACGTGCAGCGCACCCTCGACATGGCCGGCCGCCCACTCGTCGTGCTCCCGGACGTCGAGCACCAGGCCGCCGACGGGCACGGAAGCGGCGTCCACCGAGGGCAGCGGGGCGAAGTTCATGGTTCCGGCCTTTCTCGTACCTGGACTCGTGCCGGCTCGCGTTCGCCGCACGTGCGGGCGCGGGCGACCGGGCGTCTCTGGCGAAAACCTACTGCACCAGCGCGGCCAACTCCGACTCTCGCTCCGCGACCTGGGCAAGCAGCTGCTCCGCGATGTCCTCGAGCAGCCGGTCGGGGTCGTCGGGCGCCATCCGCAGCATCGCGCCGATCGCGCTTTCCTCCAGGTCCTGGGCGACCACGGACAGCAGTTCCTTGCGCCGCGCCAGCCATTCCAGGCGGGCGTAGAGTTCCTCGGTCTCGCCCGGTCGCACCTCCTCCGGTGCCGGACCCGCCTCCCACTCCCGGGTCAGCTCCCGAAGCAGTTGCTCGTCACCTCGCGCGTACGCGGCGTTGACCCGGGTGATGAACGCCTCCCGGCGGGCGCGCTCGGTGTCCTCCTGAGCGAGATCCGGGTGGGCCCTGCGGGCAAGCTCGCGGTAGAGCCTGCGGGCCTCGTCCGTGGGCCGCACCCGCCTGGGAGGCTGCACGGGCCGATCCGTGAGCATGGCCGCTGCCTCGGCGGACAGGCCCTCGGAGTCGATCCAGCCGTGGAAGAGCTCCTCGACACCGGGCATCGGCATCACCGCGGCCCGGGCCTCCCGGGCCTTGCGCTGGTCCTCGGGATCGCCGCTGCGGGCGGCCCGGGCCTCGGCGATGAGTGCGTCGAGCTCGTCCAGACGGGAGTACATGGGGCCGAGCTTCTGGTGGTGCAGCCGGGAGAAGTTCTCCACCTCGACCCGGAAGGTCTCGACCGCGATCTCGAACTCGATCAGGGCCTGCTCGGCAGCGCGCACGGCCTTCTCCAGCCGGGCCGCGGCACGCACGGACTCCTCGGCGGAACCGTCGCCCGCCTCGTCCGCGCCCCCCTCGTCCGCGCCAGGCGTGTCCGCGCCAGGCCCACGCGCGCCGGGCCCCTCCTGCGCCGGGCGAGCGCTCTGCGCATTCCGATCGTCCACGGGCTGGCCGTCCTGCTCGTCCTCGTTCCGGGTGGCCGGGCCCCCGGGAGCGTCCTGAGTCACCCGCCCAGCGTATGGCAGAGCACCGGCCGTCCAGGGGCACGGACGGACAATGCCTCCGTCACACCCCGAGCTCGGCGGATATCCGGCCGCTGCGGACCGCGGCGACCAGATCGGCATGATCGGCCTCGGTCCGGTCGGCGTAGCGGACGGCGAAGCCGGCCACCGCCTCGTCCAGTTCCTCACCCTTGCCGCAGTAGCCGGCGACCAGCCGCGGATCGACACTGTGCGCATGCGCCCTGGCCAGCAGCGCACCCGTCATACGGGCGTAGTCGTCCACCTCGTCGGCCGCGAGGGCAGCCGGATCCACGCTGCCCTTCCGGTTGCGGAACTGCCGCACCTGGAAGGGCCTGCCCTCCACCGTCGTCCATCCCAGCAGGTTGTCGCTGACCACCTGCATCCGCTTCTGCCCCATCACCACACGACGCCCTTCGTGCGGGACACCGGCGGGCTCGAAGCCGGCCGCGGGCAGATGGGGCGTCAGCACCGAGGGGCGTGCCTCCTTCACCTGGAGCACGAGCGGCTCGCCCCGGTGGTCCAGCAGCAGCACCACATACGACCGGGTCCCCACGCTTCCGGTGCCGACGACCCGGAACGCCACATCGTGGATCGCATAGCGCGCGAGCAGCGGCAGGCGGTCCTCCGAGACGGTATCCAGATACCCGGCGAGCGACGCGGCTACCGCCGCGGCCTCCGCATCGGAGACCCGGCGCAGTACCGGCGGGGAGTCCACGAAACGACGGCCCCCGTCGTCGGACTCCTCGGTCGACTTGGCGGCGAAACGGGCGCTCGTGTTGTTCTTGGCCTTCTCCGAGACCCGCTCCAGCGTGCCGACGAGGTCACGCGCGTCGGCGTGCGAGACGAGTTCCTCGTCCGCGATGGCGTTCCACGCGTCCAGCACCGGGAGTCTGGCCAGCAACCGCATGGTGCGCCGGTACGAGCCGGCCGCGTCGAACGCGGCCTTGCGGCACTCGTCCTCGTCGGCGCCCGCCTCTCGGCCGGCGAGCACGAGAGAGGTGGCCAGCCGCTTGAGGTCCCACTCCCAGGGGCCCACGGCGGTCTCGTCGAAGTCGTTGAGGTCGATCACGAGACTGCCGCGCGCATCACCGTACAGACCGAAGTTGGCGGCGTGTGCGTCACCGCAGATCTGCGCCGCGATGCCGGTGACCGGCGTGCCCGCCAGGTCGTGGGCCATCAGCCCGGCGGAACCGCGCAGAAACGCGAACGGGGCGGCCGCCATCCTGCCCACACGGATCGGTGTGAGTTCGGGGACCCGGCCCCGGCCGGACTCCTCAACGGCCTGCACCGCATCGGGACGGCCCCCGGCAGACACCAGCACGTCATGGGAGGAACGCGGCACCTGCCGGCGCAGAGCCCTGCCGTCCCGCTTGGGGGAGTCGGGCACCCCGCCCGGTACCCGGCGGGCGAACCCCGCGACCTCCGGTATGCGCGCCTCCTCCGACGCCGTCCGCCGGTACGCCACCGCTTCGGCCCCACTCATGGCGTGACCGCCTCCCCCGCTGTCGTGCAACATCAAGTGGCCATGACCGTACCGCCGGACAGGTCCGCCGTCTCCCCCTGTGGAAAACCACCCCGCCCCGTTGCGGCCGCCACCGGACCCCGGGTGGAGCTCGCCACGAGTTCGGTCCGGCAGTGCGCATGCGGGGTGCGCGGAGAGCGGGCGAAACGCGCTGAACCGCGGCGGGCGGGGAGGCGACGAGGGTCCGCCGGGGCGAAGCGCCCGCACCGTGATCACCACACCGACCGCTTCGCCGGTGCCACCGGGGCACCTTCCCGGGGTGCCCCGGGGTGAGGCACGGCGGGCGTCCCGGCCGGCGCTGATCCGCAGTCGGCCGCACATCGCTGCCCGTGCCCGCGGAGACCGATTCCGGGCACTGGGAGCGCCCGCCGGTCGCCGCGCATGCGGTGGTCGCCGCCGCGATCCTCCAAAGTGCTGTCAGAGAGCGGATTCCTCTGTCGCGGCCCGAGACGCCGCAAGATCGACCGCTGGTCCGCCACCACCCCACCCGACGGGCACCGGCCGGCCGCCTGCACCATCGGCCCTGCTCCCGGCCCCGAAACCCAAGAAAAACGGCTCCCACCGTGATAACGATGAGAGCCGTACCGCCACTGATCAGAAGCATCGAAAACCGGTGCCTCGTGGTGGATTGGTGGGGCACCGACGAAACGCGCTGGTCAGCGGCAATACGGTCACCTTCAGAGATCGCTTCCCACGCTGATGTAGATCGTTTCCCACCGTCCTGATCAACGCTGTCGGCCGGCATCACCCCTACTCGACGGGCGGCTCCGTGGCGAGGGACCAGCGGCGGGCGAGGTGGCCTCCGCAGACGTCGCGGGCGGTGGCACCGTCGGCGGGGTCACAGTCGTGTGCGACGTCGGAGGCCGCTTGGTACCGGGTGGCCCGGATCGCGGCCGCGAGCTCGGCCGCACTCTGCGGGTACAGGGGCAGTGAGGAGGCTGGCCGTGATGCGAGCGGTGAAGCCGATGCTGGGCACCCTGCTGGGCAGCCGGGCCTCGAAGCAGGACAGGCCGCGCCCCAGCGCCCGTCGGGTGCGGCGGCGCGGCCAACGGGCGAACGTCACCGGTCAGGCCTCCGTGGCTTCGGGGCTTGCCGGGGATGTCTGCGCGGGGACCTACAGGTCAAGGTCCTCGCTCAGCGCGATGGGTAGGGCGAGGGTGGCTCGGCCGATGCGGGATGGGCTGAAGCACACCCTGGACGCAGCAGATGACGGCCCTGCGATAGATCGACTCGAACGCGCCATCAACCCTGGATATTCAGCGGAATTGGGGGATCTGACGCCCCGGTAGCAGAAAGGTGCCGCTGACCTGCAAGGATGCGAGTGTCGAGGTCGTATCCGCTGCGAGAGTCAGGGCACCAATCTGGTGAGCGAGCCTACAGGGTGGGACCGGCGGTTGTCCGTGGTCGCCGACGGCAAGGGGCTGATCGGGCATGCCGGAGCGGTGCTGCTGCGCCGGCTGGCCGACCGTACGGGGTTGACGAGTGCGCTGGCGCCTGTGCTGCCCGCCGGGACGGGGGCCGGCTGGCGGGATCGGGCGGTGGTGGTCGTGCAGCTCGCCGTGGCGATCGTGCTGGGGGCGGCGAACCTGTCGGACGCCGAGCAGTTGCAGGCACACCACCAGGGCTTGTTCGGGGCGACGGTGTCCGACTCGACGACCCGGCGGACGCTGGCGGCGATGGACGCCGAGGTCCTCGCGAAGATCGCTCGGGTGCGGGCCCGGGTGCGTCGGCACGTCTGGAGCCTGCTGCACCTGCGGCCGGGCGGGTTTCCGTGGCTGACGATCGCGGGTAAGCACCTGCACCGCTGGGTGGTGATCGACATGGACGCCACGATCATCACGGCGGCCTCGAAGAAGCAGGGCGCCGCGGCGACCTGGAAGAAGTCGTTCGGGTTCCATCCCCTGGCCGCGTGGTGTGCGAACACCGGCGAGTGCCTGGCGATGCTGCTGCGCGCGGGCAACGCCGGCTCGAACACGGTGGCCGACCACATCCGCGTGCTGCGCGAGGCACTCGCCCAGGTCCCCGGAGCCTCGACGGCGAAGATCCTGGTGCGCGCGGACGGCGCCGGGGCCACCCACGGCCTGCACGAACACCTGCGGGATCTGAACACGATGCGGCGCACGGTCCGCTTCACCACCGGCTGGACCATCACCGACGAGGACGAGAAGGCCATCGCCCGCCTGCCCGAGAGAGCCTGGGAGACCTCCATCAAGCAGGACGGCAGCCTCCAGGAAGGCTACTTCGTGGCCGAGTTGAGCGGGCTGAACCGCCGGGAGGGCTGGATCAAGGGGATGCGGCTGATCGTCCGCCGGGTCAAGCCGTCCGGCCGCCACACGAAGGACCTCACCGCCTTCGAGAAGAAGACCGGCTGGAAGTACTCGATCACCGCCACCAACATCTCCAGGATGGCCCGGATCCCCGGCTCCCACCAGATCCAGTGGCTGGATGTCCTGCACCGCCACCACGCGGTGGTCGAGGACCAGGTGAAAGCGAACAAGGCGATGGGCCTGCACAACCTGCCCTCCAAGTCCTGGCAGATCAACCAGGCATGGATGCTGAGCACGAACCTCGCCGCCGACCTCGACGCCTGGCTCCGCCTGCTCACCCTGCACGATCACCCCGACCTGGCCCACGCAGAACCGGACACCATCCGCTTCCGGCTCTACCACCTCCCGGCCCGCCTCGCGAAACACGCCCGCCGCCGATGGCTACGGATCGAGCACACCTGGCCCTGGGCGAACGCGTTCACCACCGCCTGGCGGCGGCTGACCGACCTCCCGGCCGCCACCTGACCCACCAGCAACCACCCCAACGAGAACCGGAGAGGAGAGGACCGCACCACCCCGGGAGACGTGGAACCCCGGCGCACCCCGCAGCGTCACGCGACGGCCCACCCTCGAACGGCAGAGGACATTACGGGCGAACCGCCAAGCCGATCAACGACCAACCCCAGCTGACGGATCGAGGTCAAGAGGGGTTATTCGCGCCAATCCTATTGTCGGGTGGTGTGCTGGCAGTCAGGCGGTGATTGAGTCAGCTGCGATTGTTGAGCCAACTGCTGATGAGTTCTGAAGCCAAGTGGCCGACTAGCAATGGGGGCGAGGCGTGAATAGATACGGCCGTGCCGGGCGGCGGTGTGGGCCGTCCAGGTAACCCCATATTCGCACTTTCCATCCATTGTTTCCTCACGAGCGTGTCCGTTGGGTTGGCTACTAGAAGATTCTGGCGCCTCGCTACGGCACTGCCTGGCATGCTATTGAGTGCGAGCTGCTGGTTGCGCTCTCTGTTTCTCTTCGGGCATGAGGCCGGAGAGGGGCGTGGGTGATGACGCAGCCGAGGCGACACCCTGGCTCAGGCATCATCAACGGTGCTCTCAACCAGTTGCGAGCCCGGCACAGACGACGCCTTTTGCGGCACGAGACCGAGCGCCTGGTGGCCTCCATGCCGATCCCACAGCCCTTCGATCTCGATCGGTTCGTTGCGAATATCGAGCAGGCCCGCGGCCGACGTATCTTCCTGAAGCCCATGCCGGTCCACCTCGCCAACCTCACTGGATTCTGCGGCCTCTGGATCAAACACGACGTCCGGCCACTCGACCTGATCCTGCATCTAACTAGCTGTTTCTCTACCGTCGGGCGTTCGATGACGTCCCGTACGGTGTCCTGGATCAGGTGACGGAGTGCGGGAGTGGGCATGGGAACGGGGCCCTGTTCATAGCGTGTCGGTTGTCTAAGCCAGCCACGCGAGGAACAAAGCCCCGTCATGCAGAACGCTACCGTCGTCCTGTCCGATCGTCCGTTGCCCGACCTGCGGTTCGCCGCGGAGTGTGACTGTCTCGCTCACTTGTACGGCAATGCCGGTGACCGGCCGCTGCGGGCCCGCGTCTACGCGACCGATCTGACGGACGAGGAATGGCAGATCGTCCGGCGGGTGATGCCTGTGCCGGGCTGGCTGTGTGGCCGCGGGGGCAACCCGGAGGGTTTCTGCCACCGCGAAATGATCGATGCGGTGCGGTACTTCGTCGACAACGGCATCAAGTGGAGGGCGATGCCGCCCGACTTCCCGCCCTGGTCGGCCGTCTACGCATTCCAGCATCGCTGGCACACGGACGAGCTCCTGGACGTGCTGCACGAGAGGCTGCGGGAGCAGGTACGCATCGTGGAAGGGCGGGACGATCCCGAGCCGAGTGCGGCGATCGTCGATTCCCAGTCCCTGCGCGGCGCCTCCACCCTGACCGGGGAGCGGCGCGGGTACGACGGGGCGAAGAATGTGTCGGGTTCCAAGCGTCACATCGCCGTGGACTGTCTGGGTCTGCTGCTGGTGGTGATGGTCACCGCCGCGGACCTGCAGGACCGCGACGCGGGTGTGGCCCTCCTGGAACGGGTGCGTTCCCTGTTCACGCGGGTGCGTCTGGTGTGGGCCGACAGCGGCTATGCGGGCGCCCTGGTGGATTGGGCCCTGCACGCCCTCGGCATGAAGGTCGAGGTGTCCCGCCGCGGCGACGACAGAGCCGGCTTCGTGGTGATCCCGAGACGTTGGGTGGTCGAGCGCACGTTCGCCTGGCTGGTGAACTGCCGTCGCCTGGTGCGTGATTACGAGCGCACCGCCGCCGCCCACGAGAGCTACGTGAAGTGGGCCATGGTCACCCTCATGACCCGCCGCCTGGCCGCCGCGGACCACGAGGCGGCCGCCGGACGGGCCCGGCGGGTGTGAGCGCCCGTCATCCTGCCGCGGTGAACTCCCGGCCGTCGGCGCTGGTCAGCCAGTCCCGCTGGACGAGCCGCTTGAGCTGACAGCGCACACCCTCCTGCCGACTGCGACCGGCCCCCTCACCGAACAATGCCTGGGCCACCTCCCGAGCCCGCACCGGTTCCTGCGCTTCCCTCACGAACTCGACGATCTTCGAGTAGAGGCCGGGCAGCCTGCTGGGATCGGAGTCCTCCTGCCGTTGCGGCACATACCGCGACTCACCTCCGGCTCCGGTTCCAGCGCCGGCACCTGCGCCGGCAGGGCTCCCTACCTCCGCGTCGGCCGGCGCCTCCCTGTTGTCGGACGGGCTGCAGGAAACAGCAGCCACACCGGCATCACCGCGCAGTTCCTGTTCGACCTCGTCCCAGATCTCGCTGCCGATACGCCAGCGGGCGATCTCCCTGTCCACCTGGGCCGCTTCCTCCTCCAGAGCGGTGATCCGCTGCCGGAGCTCGACGGCACGGGCTTCGAAGGCGCGCAGTCGGCGCGTCATGACAGCGGCGGGCGTGGGCACAGCAGAACCTCCGGGCTCGGCAACGAAGACACCACCACCCTGCACACCCGCCCACGAAGATCACAAACCGCAAACATGCAGCTCAGACGCCTGATCGGTTGAGAAACAGCTAGTAAGCGGCGGTTCGCCCTCGCACGAGCGGCAGATCAAAGTGCACGAGCTCGTCCACCTCTGGGCAGAGGATTCCACTGGAGTCATAGGCACCGACGAGGTTCTGCGAGATCTCACACCGGCTCGAGTCGAGCAACTGGTAGCTGACGGCCAAGCCGCCGGACGGCGTCGTTATGACACCGCCATCGAGCAGCGCACCGAGGACGCAGCGGCCCTCATCAGCCAGCGAGCCACTAGCTCCAACCTCATCGAAGACTCCGTAGCCAGACACCTCGCCGCAGACTTCGCCTACCCGTTCCATAACGACGCCGCCCTGTAAGGAAGCCATGACTGTGACCGACGCGTTCGCTTACGCGATCGCAGGCCTTCTGACTATCCAAGCCGTCCTGAGGGTCAAGTCCGCCTTGAACGGGCGCCGTCGCGAGCGCTCACTGTGGGGTGCTTTCGCAGCACTTGCGGTGAGCTGGCTGTGCCGAACATCCGCAGTCAACAATCTCCTGGACGCGACAGGAACCCCCGATCTCGGCTTCCTGGTCAAGCACGCCACGGCGATCATCGGAATCTGCGTGTTGCTCCGCTATGTCACCGCGGTGTACGCGGACGCCGACGCCGACGTACGACGCAGCGCGCGCATATCCGCCGTCGTTCACCGGATCGCTGCGCGCGCCTCGGTCGGCACGATCGCCGTCATGACGACCGCCTTCTTCTTCCTGCTGGACCCGCCGGACACCAGCACACTGTTCTTCCTGGAGCGCCACGAGGGAGATCTGGGTCTGCCGATCTACATGGGCCTGTTCTACCTCTACATGGGTGCGGCCGCCGCGGTCTGTGCCGTCCAGTGGGGCGGCGCAGCCCGAACGACCCCGGTTCGGTCGGTCCGTATCGGGATGCTCCTCATGTCTTCCGCGATGGTCCTGGCCGTGCTGTACGTGCTGCTGCGTACCGCCTTCGTGGTGACGATCACTGTGACGACGGTGTCCGACAGCACCAGCCAGACCCAGGAGGCACTCACCGACTCCCTGCTCTACCTGTTCTCGCTGCTCTGGGGGATCGGCGCCATAGCGCCCGTCAGCCGAGCGGCCTCCGAGCGGTACCGGGCGGTCCGCAACCTCCTCTCGCTGCACTGGCTCTGGAAGGAGTTGGCGATGGCCGCACCTGACGTCGTCCGCCACAGGCCCAGTCGGCTCTTCGCGCGTCTGCCGCTCGTCGGCCAGGCCCTCGATACTTTCCGCGACGTGTTCGCGAGCCCTGACGCTTCCTTGCTCGTGCGCCTCAACCGCTACACGGTCGACATCCGCGACGTGATCTTCGAACTGCGGCGACGAGCCCCAGCAGACCTTGTCGAGCGAGCCCGCGACCATGCGCAGAGCGTGCCGGATGACCTCCACGGCACCGAGATCCGGGCCGAGGCACTGTGGATCCGCTCCGCTCTGCTGTGCGAAGGGCCTGCGACTCCCGACAAGCCGGCCCCTCTACCTGAGTTCCGCAGTTGGTAGGCATGCGGATGAGTCGAAAACAGGGATTGAGCTGCGGAAACGTCGGGATGGCGCCCGTGCGGGCGTGTGCCCACGTGGGCACGTTGTGGCTGGTCAGGCCGGGTCTGCGGCGGTGATCCGTGGCGGCGGTTTGATGCCGCAGGCGCGGTAGAGGGCGGCCTGCTGGCTGGTGAGCGGGGTGGTCTGGGTGATCTGTCCGGCGTCGCCGGTGAGGGTGACCTCGTGCACGCGGCCGAGTTCGGTGCTGATCCGGTTCCAGGTCTGTCCGGTGCGGCGTTCGGCGACGCGGATCAGCAGCAGTGCGAGCCAGCACAGCAGCACGTGGGCGCGGATGCGGTGTTCGAGACGGTGAAAGACCGGTCGTAGTTCCAGCACCGTTTTCAGATCACGAAATCCGCGCTCGGCTTCCAGGAGAGCCTTGTAGCCGACCGCGATCTCCTCGGCACTCAGGTGCGGATCGGAGCTGGTCAGCAGGTACTTGCCGTCGAGACGCTCCTCGGCCTTGACCTTGGCGCGGTCGATGGCCAGCCGTCCGTTCTTCGACGTTCTCAACCACCGCTTCAGGGTGGGGTGTTCGATCAGCGCGCACTCGGCGCGCACGTGGGCGGCCTCCGCCCGCTCCCGCGCCTTGGCTGTGGTCGCGCGCTTGGCGTCACGTTCACGCTGGGACCGGATCCGCTCCAGTTCGGCCTCGATCCGCTTGATGGCCTCCTCGCGATGGCGACGGTCGCGTTCCTCCTGGGCAGGGTTGTGGCAGATGACGAAGCGCCGGCCCGGGGCCTGGTCGAGCTTGACTTCCTTGACGCGCAGGTTGTCGCGGACGCTCTGGTAGCGGCCCTGCCGGGCGAGCGCGGCCTCGGCCAGGTCGCCTCCGTCACGCATGCGCATCCCGGCGATGTAGTGGCCGCCGGCGCGGGTGAGGTAGGCGAGATTGTCCGCGGAGGAGAAGCCGCGGTCGACCACGGTGATCACGCGGCCCAGCTTCCAGTCGCGCATGTCGTCCTTGACCTGCGGCAGGATCGCCTGGTCGCTGGTGCCGCCGGGCCAGCACCAACACCGGACCGGGACGCCCTCTTTGGTGACAGCCAGTCCGATGGTGATCTGCGGCAGGTCGTCGCGGTGGTCCTTGCTCTTGCCGTAGGCGCGGAACGGGGTCTCGCCCTCGTCGGGTTCGTCGCGTTCGAAGTAGGTATTGGTGGTGTCGAAGAACAGCAGGTCGACTTCGAGGTTGAGGAGGTTGGCGACCGCGAAGAACACCGCTTCCTGCACTTCAGCCTGGGCGTCGGCCTCCACCAGCAGGTCCATGGCCCGGTATGCCTGGTTCTCGTCCATGGCCTCCAGGCCGGGTATCACCGCGTCGCGGCCGGCCCACTCGGCCGCCGACAGCTTGGAGGCCGGGGCGATGGCACGGTTGGCGGCCAGTGCGAACAGCACGCGCTCGACGTCGGTGCGGAACCGGCGCGCGCCGAGGATCTTCTTCAGGGCGGCGTCGATCTCCAACTGCCGCCACAGGCCCTGCAGAAGCCAGACCGCCCCGAGCGGGCGCGAGCCGGTCACCTGCAGGCCGCCGCCGGCCGCCGGAGCGGCCGCGTCAGCGCCGTCCTCGCCCAGGTAGCGGTTGATCGAGGCGACCAGACGGCGCAGGCCGTCGGTGTCGAGCTGGTCCTCGCGGCCGAAATTGTGCACCACCTCGGCCTGCGTAGTGCCGCCCACCCGCCGGTTGTGCGCGAGCTGAACATAGCGAACCGTCGTGCCGTTCTTGTTCTTCCGCTGGGTGGTCCGCAAGTACATGCCCACAGCATCAACGATCACAGCAAGAAGATCAATACCTCATGGACTAGGCGTGTGCCCACGCGATTCACGCGACGCGCATGCACCGAAACACCGTGACCTGCGCAGACACTGATCGACAGACCCGTATGTGCCTACGAACTGCGGAACTCAGGCTCTAGCACCGTACCCTTTCGACCCAGGTACCGACCCACGGCACGAAGTGCCGCACTTGCGGGCTGTGGCCGCAGCGTACAGCCGCATCCGCAAGTCCGAAGCCCGCGCCCTGCTGACGAGGACCGCTGCCGACTACACCTGATCTTCAGAGGCGAGGAGCAACTGATGAACGCCAGTCCCGCTCGACCGACCATGTCTGCTGCGGCCGTCCTGGCCAATGGCGATGGTGAGTACCTCATCGTCAAGCCCGGATACAAGGACGGCTGGAATCTGCCGGGGGGCGGAGTCGACGAGGACGAGACTCCCAGACAGGCATGCCAGCGTGAGCTCAAGGAGGAGCTTGGCATCGACCAGACACCTGGGCGCCTCCTGCTGTCCGCCTACGTGCACACTACGGACGGCGCGCACATCTACTGGGTGTTCGACGGCGGAACGCTCACCACTGAGCAGCAGCACGCGATCGTGTTGCAGGAAAGTGAACTCACAGCCTTCCGCTTCAGCGCACCTGGTGAGATCTCCCGAAACGAGATCCCGCCGTCACGCAGGCCCCTGTGGGGCGCGGCGCTCGGCGCGCTCACGGACGGCAGTACCGTCCACCTGGAGGTCGTGGGCTAGGAGAAGATACCGACGGTGGGGCAACTGCTACGTCGGCACGTCGTCAGCATCGGAGCCGAGGATCTCCGCCATGGTGTCGCTGATGAAGTCCCGGAGTTCGTCCTGTACTTCCTGCGGAATCTTCTGCTCTCCGCCACGCGCGGCCATGACCGTGAACTGGCTGCGCATGGCGCGCGCTGAGACGACCAGGCGGCCGATCTCCAGATCGCTGCTACGGAAGAACACCGGAGGGACGTCGAAAGCCAGAGCCAGGGCTTCGAGAACGTCGTCCGGGGCGGTGGGCAGCCTACCCACGCGCAAGTCCCTTACCAGTTCTTCCGTCAGGAGAGGCCGGCCACTCTTACGGTTGCCGGACGAGGCGAGGTCCGCGTCCGAGGGCACAGCCTCGTCGTAAACCTCCGCCTGCAAGTACTTGATCTTCCCGGCGATAGTGCTGACGACCTGTGGTGACGACGTCGTCCTCTCCGGCCTTACGGCTGGCACGTCGTGACCGAAAGATCGCCTCTGCGCGGCCAGCAGTTCCGCGCGGGTGACGTTGTAGGCGGCTGCCAGCGCCGTCACCGCCTCATCGGACAGTGCTCGCCTTCCCTGTTCGGCCGCGCGGATCGGCATCGGCGACGCAGTATTGGTGTAGCACGTGGTGTCCGACTGCCTCATGCCGGCGTCGCAGCGCAGATCGGCGAGGTTGGGTGGCCCCAGCCGCGGAAAGAGCTCGTCGAGTTCGGCCTCGACCATCGCGGCGATCGCCGGCAGGCGTTCCTGCGGCGGCGTGGCCAGTTGGTTCTCCCAGCGGTAAACAGCGTTTGTCTTGACGTTCAAGCCTGCGGCCAGGTCGGCCTGCGACAGGCGTTTGGCCAGGCGGCGATCGCGCAGCTTGCTGCCGTCGAAGACGCGGTCGGGCATACAGGTACTCCATGGGGTTCGCGCAAGCACTCTGGCCACTTGATCGGATCACCGAAAGGCGATAGTTTCGCCTTTTAGTGATCGGCGGGGTGGCTGGCCTACGGCTCGACTGCCCAATTTACTCACTGTAGAACAACCCGTTTCCTGCGGGGAAGCGGGTCGACCCCGGCCACCGAAGGTTGCGGCGACGGCGTCCGAGTTGCCGCCCATGCGCATCTACGGGCGAGAGACATCACCAGCACAGGTCGTCTCAACCACGGCCAGGACCGCATCAGGGCTCCACAAATGTCAGTACAGCTCAGTCAACGGGGGTGTCGCATTTGGAGATCGAAAGGTCGGACACGAGATCGGGCCTGGCCGCAGCGAGAGCCTCCGGCTGCTCTCAAGGGCCGTACGGTGACCCGTTACGCCCGGGCCGCTGGTCAGGACCTCAGATAGGTGAGGACGGCCAGCACCCTGCGGTGGGTCTCATCCGTCGGAGGCAGGTCCAGCTTGGTGAGGATGCTGCTGATGTGCTTGCCGATCGCGGCCTCGGAGACCACCAGTTCCTTTGCGATGGCGCCGTTGGACTTGCCCTCCGCGATCAGCGCCAGCACCTCACGCTCGCGCGGAGTGAGCCGCTCCAGCGGATCGCGGCGGCGGCGCAACAACTGGCGCACCACCTCGGGGTCGACCACCGTCCCGCCGTCCGCGACCTCGTGCAGTGCGTCGACGAACGCCTCGACCTGGCCGACGCGGTCCTTCAGCAGGTAACCGACCCCCGAGCCGTCACCGGAGTCCAAGAGCTCGGAGGCATAGGTCCGCTGCACGTACTGGCTGAGCACCAGGACCGGCAGAGTGGGCCGCGTCTCGCGCAGCCGCACCGCCGCGTGCAGCCCTTCGTCCTGGAAACCGGGCGGCATGCGCACGTCCGTCACCACAATGTCGGGGGCGTGCTCCTCGACCGCAGCGACCAGCGCCTCCGCGTCCCCCACTGCCGCCACCACCTCGTTTCCACAGCGGCTGAGCAGGCCGATGAGCCCTTCCCGCAGCAGCACGCTGTCCTCGGCCAGCACTACACGGAGCGGTCGGCCGCTTTGGTCAACTCGCAAGGAAACTCCACAAGTAACAGGGTCGGTCCACCCGGTGGGCTGGACAGGGCAAGTCTGCCATCGAGAACCGATACCCGATCCCCGAGACCGGTGAGTCCGCTGCCCGCCGAGGGTTCCGCGCCGCCTCGGCCGTCGTCGCGCACCTGGAGGAACAGGCGGCCGTCGCGGTGACCGCCGCTTACCTGCGCGCGGTCGGCCCCGCTGTGCTTGGCGACGTTGGCGAGCGCCTCGCAGACCACGAAGTACGCCGCGGACTCGACCGCCTGGGGCGGCCGACCTGGCAGTTCGAGGTCGACATCGACGGGGACCACGGAGCGGTCCGCGGCATCGGCGACGGCGGCCTCCAGGCCGTAGTCCGCGAGGATCTTGGGATGGATGCCGTGGATGAGCTCGCGCAGTTCCGCGAGCGCCTTGCCCGCTTCCTCGTGGGCCTTGGCGAGTTGGTCGGCGAGCGGGCCGGGCGGTGCGTCCAGCCGGGCCAGACCGAGGGCCATTGTCAGGGCCACCAGCCGCTGTTGCGCACCATCGTGCAGATCCCGCTCGATGCGGCGCCGCTCCGCCTCGAAGGCGTCCACCAGCCGGAAACGGGAACGGGCCAGTTCGACCACCTTGGCGTCGAGTTCGCCCTCGCGGGAGGCGATCAGCAGCCGGGTCAGTTCGGCGCGGGCGCCCGCCGCGATACCGAGCACATAGCAGCACAAGCCCATGAGGAGCAGACCGAGCACGGCAACACCGAACGCGGTCGGCCATGTGGTGATCGTCCACTGTTTGAGCACCTTCGTCTCGTGGCCGTCGCCGACCGTGGCCATCATCAACGGGGTGGCGACCATGGACACCGGGAAGAGCAGGGCGACCGTGACTACCAGCGCGTCGATCGGCCACAGCAGTCCGGCGAACAGCAGCGCGTGTCCGAGCTCTCGCCAGGTCGCCTGCTCACGCAGCCGGGTGGTCAGCCAGGGCCACAACCCCGGTGCGGCCGGCTCCTGGTGCTGGCCGACCGCTGGATCGCGGTCGATCAGGCGCAGTCTGCGCCGCTCCACCCAGGCCACCGGGATCCCGCTGAGGGCGACCACGACGAGCAGGGGCAGCCCCACCAGGACGATGGCAAGTGCTCCGGAGACAGCCGTCACCGTCACGATCACCACCAGGGCAGCGGCGCCGGTCACCGCGCCGGTGAGCAGATACGCGACGGAGCGCCAGGGCCAGACCGACAGCAGGAATCCCGGATGGGACATGGCCTGCCACACATTCCGAGGGTGCATGGGGAGCACCGTAGATGGGCGAACCCATCCGGTGCCATCGGTCCAGGGCGTGGATCGGGGGTAGGGCCAGCCCCACCCCCGTACCGGACTGGAGGTCACGCGGCGGAGAGTGCAGGGGCTCGCCACCGCGGTCTGCTGCCAACAGGAAGGCGGAGTTCCACTCAATTGTGGCGCAATCAAGGTTCGTAAGACCGACGCTCCGACGTTCTGATCCAGCCGCGGCTGCCTACGTTCGGCCGCTCAAGTGGGGGGTTTACATGGAATTCCGGCTTCTCGGACCAGTCGAGGCGAGAGACGGGGCGCGTCGCATCGCGGTGTCAGGCACCATGATGCATACAGTTCTGGCCGCGCTGTTGCTCGCCCGTGGACGCGTGGTGAGTGACGGGAGGCTGAGCGAACTGCTGTGGGGGTGGGATCCGCCGGCCACGTGGAACGCTCAAATCTACACCTACATATCGAGACTGCGAAAACTCCTCGGGCCCAAGGTCGACCTGGTTCGCCGCCAGCCTGGTTACCTGCTGGTCGCCGACGCGGCGCGTGTCGACGTCGTCGAGTTCGGGAGGTTGGAGCGACTCGGGCGGCGGGCTATGGAGGAGCGGCGGTGGACGCAGGCCGCCGAAACCCTTCGGCAGGCACTCGACCTGTGGCAGGGACCGGCGCTGGCCGATGTCACGCCGCACCTCGCGGAGGCGGAGCTGCCGCAGCTTGAGGAGGAGCGGATGAGCGCTCTGGAGCACCGGATCGAGGCGGACCTCGCGCTCGGCAGGCACGGGCAGCTCACCTCCGAACTCGCCCGGCTCGTCGGTGAATTTCCGGTCCGGGAGCGACTGCGCGCGCAATTGATGGCCGCGCTGTACCGGTGCGGGCGGCAGGCCGAGGCGCTGCGCACCTTTCATGAGGGGCGCGAGGTGCTCGCCGAGGAGCTGGGCGTGGGCCCCGGGCCTGATCTCACCACCGCCTATCAGTCCTTGCTGAGCGGAGAGCTGGACAACCTCCCACAGCCCGCGCCGAGCCTGACGTCTGCTGTGCCGGCAGTGAGTGCGCCGCCTGTCATGATTCCGCCGCTCCCGGCCGACTTCATAGGCCGGGAGCGGGAGTTCGACGTGTTGTGCAGGCGGTTGACGTCGAAGGAGGCGAACGGGCGTGCCGCGTTCCAGCCCCGCCGACTGCTGATCAGCGGGATGCCGGGGGTTGGCAAGACCGCGCTCGCCTTACGGGTCGCTCACGCCGTGGCCGACCAATTCCCGGATGGCTTGCTGTATGTCCAGCTGCGCTCCGACGACGGCACCGTCGCTGACTGCGGCGAGGTCCTGGTCACGCTGCTGCGGGCACTCGGCGCGACCTCCGAGAACGTGCTGGCCCCGAACGGCGAGCTCGCCCGGACGGAGGAGCTGGTCCGCAGGTACCGGACCCGGACAGCAGGCCGTAAGCTGCTGATCCTGTTGGACGACGCGGCGAACGAGTTGCAGTTGGACCCGTTGCTGCCGGACACGACCGATTCCGCCGTCCTGGTGACAAGCCGCAACCGGCTCTCTGCGGTGCCCGGTTCGTGGACCGTGGCGCTGGACCCCATGGAGACCGGTGAGTCCCTGGACCTGCTCTCCGTGATCGCTGGGGGCGACCGGATCTCCGCGGAGCCCGAGGCAGCCCACGCCGTGGTCGAGGCCTGCGGAAAGCTGCCGCTCGCGCTGCGGGCCGCCGCCGCCCGGCTCGCCGCTCGGCCGCACTGGCAGATGACACGGCTCGCGCGTCGCCTGGCTGATCCGGCCTCCCGCATCGAGGAGTTACGGGTGAGCACGCTCGACGTAAGGCAGATACTGTCCGCAGCCTTGCGGCAACGTCCGCTTTCTGAGCGTGACTTGATTTGCCGACTCGCCGTATGCGCGGCAGGCGAGTTCACCGCGATGGCGGCTGCGGTGCTGCTCAGGCTGCCCGAGAACGCGGCCGAGGAGTTCCTGGAACGGCTGGTCGAGGCGTCGCTTCTGGAGGCACACGGCATCGACGCCACGGGCGCGCCTTGTTACTGCTTCCATCCCTTGCTCCGTCTCACCGCGGCGAGCCTGGAGGACTTCCCTGCGGAGGGCGAGTTGCTACGGGCGGGCTGAGCGGTGCCCCCCCACCGGGGGCGGCGGCCCCGGTGGGAGGCGGCCAGGGGTGAGCCGAGCCCGACGCCGGGGGTAGGTTTGGCACTACCCCAAGTCTCGCCCCTGCCGCAGTGCGTCCCGAGGGTTCCCCGCGGTTTCGTGGAGGCAACACGGAGACGAGGGAGGCGGCGCCCCATGACGGCATGGCTGGCTGATCAGATGCTGGTGTATGGCAGCTTCGGCATCCTCGCCGCAGTGCTGCTGCTGCCCGCTCTGGAGGCGGCACTCCCGGTCGTCGGCGCGTTGCTGCCCGGTCAGACCGCGGTGGTGCTGAGCGGGGTGCTTGCCTGGCACGGACACGTCACGGTCGAGGCAGCACTGCTGACCGCGCTCGTCGGCGCGGTACTGGGCAACCTGGCCGGGTACGCCATCGGAAGCCGCTGGAAGGAGCGGCTGATGGCCCGGATGACGAGCCGCTCCCGTCACCGCCGGGTCACCGAGCGCGCCCTGGGGCTGATCGAGCGTCGGGGCGGCGGCGCGGTGTTCGTGGGCCGTTTCACCGCCGTCCTGCGCACCCTCGTACCGACCCTGTGCGGGGCGACCAGGATGCCGCTGCGCCGCTATCTGCTCTGGTCCGTGCTCAGCAGCGCGGTCTGGGCACCTGCCTTCGTCCTGATCGGTTACGTCATGGGCCCGGCCGGGCCCGGGTGACCGGGCTCAGGGTCCGCCGACACCTGCCATCCGCCACTGCGGCACGGGTGCCCGGGCCGCCCCGAAAACGGCCACTACCTGTGCCGTTCCCCGAAGATTCCGTCCCGCCCAGGTGCGCGGGAGGACCGACACCGACACGAGTTGGAACACATGAGCAACGACGCGATCCGATTGCGCTCCGTGACCCGGCGGTACGGCTCGGGCGGCACGTCCGTCACCGCCCTCGACCAGGTATCGCTCGCCTTCCCGAGGGGGACCTTCACCGCCGTGATGGGCCCCTCCGGGTCCGGCAAGTCGACCCTGCTGCAGTGCGCCGCGGGCCTGGACCGGCCCACGTCGGGCTCGGTCACCGTGGGCGACACCGAGCTGACCAGGCTGAGCGAGACCAAGCTGACCCTGCTGCGCCGCGAGCGCATCGGCTTTGTGTTCCAGGCGTTCAACCTGCTGCCCTCGCTGACCGCCGAGCAGAACGTGGCCCTGCCGCTGCGGCTGGCCGGCCGCCGCCCGAAGAAGACCCAGGTGCGCGAGGTGCTCGAACAGGTCGGACTCGGCGACCGGGCGCGGCACCGCCCGACGGAGATGTCCGGCGGCCAGCAGCAGCGGGTTGCCCTGGCCCGCGCCCTGATCACCCGTCCCGAAGTGCTGTTCGGCGACGAGCCGACCGGCGCGCTCGACTCGCAGACCAGCCGCGAGGTGCTGACCCTGCTGCGCGGCATGGTCGACCGGGACGGCCAGACGATCATCATGGTCACCCACGACCCGGTCGCCGCCTCCTACGCCGACCGCGTCGTCTTCCTCGTCGACGGCCGTGTCAACGGCGAGTTGGTCAGCGCCTCCGCCGAGGACATCGCGTCGCGCATGACCAAACTCGAGGCGGCGCCGTGCTGAGCACCACGCTGCGCACCCTGCGCACCCGCTGGGTCACCTTCGTCGGCAGTTTCGTCGCCCTCTCCCTGGGCGTGGCGCTGATCGCCGTGATGGGGCTGGCCCTGGCGTCCTCGCTGGACGCACCCGGCCGGGGGCCGGAGCGGTTCGCCGCCGCGCCGGTCATTGTCAAGGGCCAGGACACCCTTGAGGTGCCCACCTCGATCGGCGACCGCACCCAGAAGCTCGCGCAGCCGCGTGCCGTGCCCGACGACGTAGTCGCGAAGCTGCGGGACCTCGGGACGGTCGTCGAGGACCGGTCGTTCGCGGTGCGGTCCGAGGGCGGGCCCGCCGATCTGGTGGGTCACCCCTGGTCCACCGCGGCTTTCGCGCCGTACGAGCTCGAGGCGGGGCGCGCGCCCGAGGCTGCGGACGAGGTCGTCGTCAGCGGTGACTGGGCCCGTCCGGGCACCCGGGTGCGAACTGACGGCGGCACGGTGCGCGTCGTCGGCACCGTGGCCGGGCTCGGCTTCGAGGACGCCGTGTTCTACACCGACACCCGCGCTGCCGAGCTGTCGCCGCGCAGCCTCCAGCTCGTGGTCGACGCCGATGCGGCTGCCGTGCACGAGGCGGTGCGCGGCAGCGAGGGCGTCCAGGTCCTCACCGGGGACGCGCGCCGGTACGCCGATGCCGACCCCGACCGGGACAGCGAGGCCCTCACCGCGATGAACGCCATGTTCGGCACGGCCGGAGGCGTCACCGGGTTCGTGTCGGTGTTCGTGGTGGCCTCGACCTTCGCGTTCGCGGTGGCCCAGCGGCGCCGCGAGTTCGGGCTGCTGCGCACCGCCGGGGCGACCCCGGGGCAGATCCGCCGCATGGTCGTCTATGAGGCGCTCGCGGTCGGTGTGCTCGCCTCGGCCGCCGGCTGTGTGCTCGGTTCCTACGGGGCTCCCGTGCTCGCCGAGTGGGCGGTCGGCGAGAGCCTCGCGCCCCGCTGGTTCGCCATCGGCGACTACACCTGGCCCTACCACATGGCGTTCTGGACGGGCCTGTTCGTGGCCCTGTGCGGCGTGCTGGCCGCGTCCTGGCGGGCGGGGCGCACCGGTCCCACCGAGGCGCTGCGCGAGGCGTCCGTGGACACCCGGCCGATGACATGGGGCCGCTGGCTGTTCGGCGCGGCCCTGCTGATCACCGCTGCGGTGACGCTGGCATTTGCCCTGGTGACGAACCCGGGCGACCTGCTGCAGCGCAAGACCTATGTGAGCCGGCCCATGCTGCTGATCACCGCGGTCGCGCTGCTCGCGCCGGTGCTGGTGCGGCCACTGGCCCGGCTAATCGCCTGGCTGCCGGCCCAACTGCCCGGCGCCGGCGGGATGCTGGTTCGGGAGAACGCCGCCGCCGGGGTGCGCCGCACCGCCGCCGTCGCGGCGCCCGTGCTGGTCACGGTCGCGCTGGCGGGCTCGCTGCTGGGGGCCACCGCCACCCTCAACGAGGCCAAGGCCACCGAGGTACGCGAGCAGGCGGCCGCCGACTTCGTGGTCACTCCGGCGGGCGATGCCGGCTTCGACGAGCCGACGCTGAAGCGGCTTCAGGCCGTGTCCGGCGCCGAGGTCTCAGCGAGCTCGTCGAGCGCCGTGTACGTCCTGGAGGACGGCATGGCGCTCATCAGGTCCGATGCCAGGGCCGTCGAGCCGGGACCGCTCGCGGCAACGGCCCGTCTCCCGCTCACCGCGGGGAGGGTGAGCGATCTGGACGACGACTCGATCATCGTCAATGAGGAGTGGGAGAAGCACGCCGTGGGCGAGCGAGTGGACGTGTGGGTGGGCGACGGCACGAGGAAGTCCCTGAAGATCGCCGCGGTCATGACCATCGGCACCGGCAACAACGGCGTCTACGTCACCCCACGCAACGCCCCTGCGGCGCCCGTCGACCGGGTCGACGTACGCCTCGCGGACGGTGCCGGCACGGCCACCGTGGCCGCAGGTCTGCGTCAGGCGGTACGGGCGTCAGGCGGGGAGGTCCTCACCAGGGACGCCTGGGTACGGGCGACGTACCCCGAGACCAACCGGACGACCCGGATGGGCTTCTTCCTGGTCCTCGGGATCGCCCTCCTCTACACCGGCATCTCACTGGCCAACACGATGGTCATGGCGACCTCCGACCGGGTCCGCGAGCTGGCTGTGCTGCGGCTGGCCGGCGCCACCAGGTGGCAGGTGCTGCGGATGGTGGGCGCCGAGGCGCTGATGGTGGTCATGGTCGGCGGACTGCTGGGAGCGCTGGTCGCCGGGCTCAACCTGTTGGGCATGTGGAGCGCGCTGGGCCTGCTCTCGGTGTGGACGTCCATCGAGATCCCGTGGGCGACGCTCGCGGCGGCCATGGGCACCTGCGCGGTGCTCGCCGTGATCTCCGCGGTCGCTCCGGCCGGCCTCTCCCTGCGCCGCAGGGCGGTGGAGCTGGCGGGCACACCGGAGTGACCTTCTGACCCGGCGCCGAGCGGTTATCCCCCGTTCCGTCCGGCGCCGCCTCCGCGTCGCGCGACACCCTCGTGGCCGCGGCGCGGACGAACGACGGCGGGGACGCCCTGGGAGGCGTCCCCGCCGTCGGCCTTGTTCCGGTGAGGTGGCACGGGAGTCTGAGGCCGTTGGCCTGGCGTGGGCCGCCGCCACCGCTGTGGTGGGGATCCGGCATTGTCGTCTGGGGTGTGTCGGTCCGGCCGCTTTGTCGGTCTGCGACTGGAGCGGAGGGACTCGCCCTCGCCACCGCGTTCTTCAGGCGGCCGGTGAACGGTGCGCGGCCGTGCGCGGGTAGCGTGTTGTCGACGACGATGACGTCGTCGCGCTGCCGGTCGAAGTGGCAAAGCCGCGGATACCGCCTGATCCGGCCCCGGCCTGCGAGGGTACAGAACAGCAGCACGGCCCCGGCCTGGATGCCGCTCCGTCCGCGGACACCGCGGGACCCGGCACTCCCGTGAGTACCGAGCCCGCCGCGTGTATCAGTGGCCGGGTGTGAGGGCCGCAGTGAGCAGCGGCTGGACCGTCGGCGGCACCCGTAGGTTTCCCCGGGTGCGCGGACTCATCATGTAGACGGCGCGGCACGCCAGGTCGCGGGTGGCCCCTATGCCGCTGAGGTAACCGTGGACGACGCCCGCCACACCCCACACAGTGGTACCGCCGGGCAGGACCATGCTGTCGAGGCCCGCGCCGCAGAAGGTCCGGCCGCCTCTGACGTACGGCCCGTCCGGGACCCGGAACATGTGCGCGAGGCTCTCCGCAGTGAGGCGCTCCAGGAGGACAGGGCCAGACCCCCGAGCTGCCCAGCACATTGGCTACGGTGGCGATGAGGTGCGATGTGCCCGCGACCCACCCTGGAGGGCGTCGGGGGTAGTGCGGACCTGATGGACGGCGGCGACATTGACGACGCCTGTGATGTTTCCCGTCCCGGCGAACAGAATGCCGAGTACGTACGGCTCCGCGCTCGGCGAGGCGGTACAGCCTGAGTTCCGCAGTTGGTAGGCATGCGGATGAGTCGAAAACAGAGATTGAGCTGCGGAAACGTCGGGATGGCGCCCGTGCGGGCGTGTGCCCACGTGGGCACGTTGTGGCTGGTCAGGCCGGGTCTGCGGCGGTGATCCGTGGCGGCGGTTTGATGCCGCAGGCGCGGTAGAGGGCGGCCTGCTGGCTGGTGAGCGGGGTGGTCTGGGTGATCTGTCCGGCGTCGCCGGTGAGGGTGACCTCGTGCACGCGGCCGAGTTCGGTGCTGATCCGGTTCCAGGTCTGTCCGGTGCGGCGTTCGGCGACGCGGATCAGCAGCAGTGCGAGCCAGCACAGCAGCACGTGGGCGCGGATGCGGTGTTCGAGACGGTGAAAGACCGGTCGTAGTTCCAGCACCGTTTTCAGATCACGAAATCCGCGCTCGGCTTCCAGGAGAGCCTTGTAGCCGACCGCGATCTCCTCGGCACTCAGGTGCGGATCGGAGCTGGTCAGCAGGTACTTGCCGTCGAGACGCTCCTCGGCCTTGACCTTGGCGCGGTCGATGGCCAGCCGTCCGTTCTTCGACGTTCTCAACCACCGCTTCAGGGTGGGGTGTTCGATCAGCGCGCACTCGGCGCGCACGTGGGCGGCCTCCGCCCGCTCCCGCGCCTTGGCTGTGGTCGCGCGCTTGGCGTCACGTTCACGCTGGGACCGGATCCGCTCCAGTTCGGCCTCGATCCGCTTGATGGCCTCCTCGCGATGGCGACGGTCGCGTTCCTCCTGGGCAGGGTTGTGGCAGATGACGAAGCGCCGGCCCGGGGCCTGGTCGAGCTTGACTTCCTTGACGCGCAGGTTGTCGCGGACGCTCTGGTAGCGGCCCTGCCGGGCGAGCGCGGCCTCGGCCAGGTCGCCTCCGTCACGCATGCGCATCCCGGCGATGTAGTGGCCGCCGGCGCGGGTGAGGTAGGCGAGATTGTCCGCGGAGGAGAAGCCGCGGTCGACCACGGTGATCACGCGGCCCAGCTTCCAGTCGCGCATGTCGTCCTTGACCTGCGGCAGGATCGCCTGGTCGCTGGTGCCGCCGGGCCAGCACCAACACCGGACCGGGACGCCCTCTTTGGTGACAGCCAGTCCGATGGTGATCTGCGGCAGGTCGTCGCGGTGGTCCTTGCTCTTGCCGTAGGCGCGGAACGGGGTCTCGCCCTCGTCGGGTTCGTCGCGTTCGAAGTAGGTATTGGTGGTGTCGAAGAACAGCAGGTCGACTTCGAGGTTGAGGAGGTTGGCGACCGCGAAGAACACCGCTTCCTGCACTTCAGCCTGGGCGTCGGCCTCCACCAGCAGGTCCATGGCCCGGTATGCCTGGTTCTCGTCCATGGCCTCCAGGCCGGGTATCACCGCGTCGCGGCCGGCCCACTCGGCCGCCGACAGCTTGGAGGCCGGGGCGATGGCACGGTTGGCGGCCAGTGCGAACAGCACGCGCTCGACGTCGGTGCGGAACCGGCGCGCGCCGAGGATCTTCTTCAGGGCGGCGTCGATCTCCAACTGCCGCCACAGGCCCTGCAGAAGCCAGACCGCCCCGAGCGGGCGCGAGCCGGTCACCTGCAGGCCGCCGCCGGCCGCCGGAGCGGCCGCGTCAGCGCCGTCCTCGCCCAGGTAGCGGTTGATCGAGGCGACCAGACGGCGCAGGCCGTCGGTGTCGAGCTGGTCCTCGCGGCCGAAATTGTGCACCACCTCGGCCTGCGTAGTGCCGCCCACCCGCCGGTTGTGCGCGAGCTGAACATAGCGAACCGTCGTGCCGTTCTTGTTCTTCCGCTGGGTGGTCCGCAAGTACATGCCCACAGCATCAACGATCACAGCAAGAAGATCAATACCTCATGGACTAGGCGTGTGCCCACGCGATTCACGCGACGCGCATGCACCGAAACACCGTGACCTGCGCAGACACTGATCGACAGACCCGTATGTGCCTACGAACTGCGGAACTCAGGTACAGGATTGGCCAGGCTGGTCTCCAGGAACGCGACGGCGGCCAGCTGGACCGCGGAGGACCGACCGGCGGCGAGTGTGTCGACGACGCTGCCGAGTGCCACGGCCCGTACGCCCTCGCAGATCACCATGAGCCGCCGCCGGTCCCAGCGGTCGACGAGGACTCCGGCGGGGAGCCGCACCCGGAGCAGCGGCAGCAGAGCGGCGAACGACACCGCCGACATCACGAGCGGCGAGTCGGTGGTCCAGAGCACGCTCAGCGGATACGAGACCCCGTGACCCTGCTGCCCAGGAGGGACACGGCGGCACGGGACCACAGCACCAGGAAGTCTCGGTTCCGCCGCAGAGGGGCCGGGCCGTCCGCTCTCACCTCGTGCGCACCGGCTGTCACCCGTCCCATGGTTCCGCCATGGCGACGGCCACCTTGCGGGGGCCGGTGAACGGTTCACGGCCGTGCGCGGCCAGCATGTTGTCGACGACGAGCACGTCGTCGCGCTGCCAGTCGAAGCGGGTGGACGCGGCCCGGTAGGCGGCCCGCAGATGGTCCATCACCTCGTCGGGGATGCGGCCGCCGTCGCCGTAGTACGTATGGGTGGGCAGGTCCTCCTCGGAGCAGATCTCCCGCAGGCCCTCCTGGACCTCCGGGGCGAGCGTGGTGACGTGGAAGAACGTGGCGTGGTTGAACCAGACGCGGCTGCCGCTCGCGGGGTGGGTGTGTACGGCCCGGCGTACGGCGGTGGTGCGCAGTCCGCCGTCCGGCCGCCAGTGCGGTTCGATGCCCTTGCCGCGGCAGTACTGCTCGACGGCGGCCCGGTCCTGGGTTCCGAACGCCTCCTGCCACGGCACGCCGAACTCGGCGTGGAAGTTGCGGACGACCTGCCAGCCTCTGCGCTCGAACTCCTCTCGAACCGCGGGGTCGATGCGCCGGTAGACCTCGCGGATGTCGGCGAGCGGGGTGGCGCCCAGTGTGTGCGCGGGCTCGATGCAGTGGAAGTACAGGGTGTTCGGCCAGGTCGCCTGGTACGAGTTCTCGTTGTGCAGGAAGATCTCCTCGTCGGCCGGGTAGTCCGTCGACGTGTAGACCTGTCCCTTGATGGTGGAGCGCGGCGAGGAACGCTCGGCGTAGCGCAGCGGGGCGCTGCCGGAGAGGGCGTGCACCACGCCTTCGAACCCGTCGACGCCTCCGACCTCGAAGGCGCGCAGCAGGATCGCCCCGCGCTCACCGAGGACCGTCCGCAGCTTCTCGCGGTGAGCGGCGATGTACTCGTGCACCGGGGTGCCGGGCTCTGCGGTGAATTCGATCGCGGTCATGCGACCAGTACTCCTGTCTCCAAGCTGGGAACCAGCTCCTCGTAACGGTGGATCTCGACGGGACCGGCAGCGCCCGCCTCCCGGGCCAGCGCCGCGAACACCCCGTCGACCATCGGCAGGTCCTGTACCAGCCACGTGTCGGGGCTGTTCGGCTCGGTGTGCTCGACCAGCACCGGGCCGTCCTGGCAGGGCTGTACGTCGACTGGCCTCAGGTCCGTGATGACGCCGACGCCGATCGCCTTCACCACCGCTTCCTTCCGGGTCCAGCAGCGGAGGAAGGCGCCGGTACGCGCGCTCTCGTCGGGCCGGGAGCAGACGTGTGCCAGCTCCGTGGCGCTCATGACAAGCTCGGCCGCGCCGTCGACGTCCAGGCTGCGGTCGCCCTCCAGGTCGACGCCGACCCGATGGCCGACGACCACGGCGAGCAGCCAGTGCGGCCCGGAGCGCGAGAGGTTGAAGTCCAGGTCGGTGGGCGGCCACTCGATCCTGGGCCGGCCGTGCCGCGGGTGTGCACAGCGCGGGCATGGACGTCTGCCGAGGACCACCTCGCCCGGCGGCACGCCGAGGTAGTGGGAGAGAACCCGGCGCAGCGCCGCGTGCGCGGCCGCGTAGCGCACCGCGGCCGGGTCCGGCAGACGGCGGACCCTTTGCCGCTCTTCCTCCGACAGCGGGTCGGTGTCGCCGGGCGCGAGCGTGTCGGGGCTCCGGCCCCGCCAGATGTGGACCGCGCTGCGGTCCCTGAGCCGTTCGTATGCGGTGGTCATCGCCTCAGTCCGTTCATCGGTGGGTCGCGCGTGGGCGGAGCGGGACGGTCAGTCCGACATCGCGACCAGGATCCGGCGCTCGCCGGTGAAGGGGCGGCGGCCATGGGCCAGCAGGACGTTGTCGATCACCAGGAGGTCACCGGTGCGCCAGTCGACGTCGACGGCGTGTTCCAGGGCGCGGTCGCGTATCTGCTCGACGTACGCGGCCGGGATGGGGCTGCCGTCGGCGAAGGTGACGTTCTGCGGCAGGTCCTCCTCGGGCAGGATCTGCGCCAGGGCGGCCGCGGTGTCGTCGCCGAGGCCGGCGGGGTGCCACTGGTCGGACTGGTTGAACCACACCTCCGTGCCGATGACGGGATGGCGAGTGGTGGCCGGGCGTACCGATGAGACGCGCAGCCCGCCGTCGGCCCGCCACTCCCAGGTGGCGCCGGTCGGGTCGAGGAACGCCTCCACATCCGCGCGGCTGGTCGTCTCGAAGGTGTCCTGCCAGCTCTTGCCCAGGCCGTAGCCGTCGTGCAGGTTCTGCACATAGCGCACGCCGCCCGCGAAGGCCTCGCGCACCTCGGCGTCCAGGGAGTTCAGCCACAGCCCCGCGTCCACCACCGGGGTGGCGCCGCCGCTGCCCGGCTGGATCTGGCAGTAGAAAGCGAGGCGGGCCGGCCAGGCGTGGGCGTAGCTCATCTCGTTGTGCATCGAGATGGTGAACTCCTGCGGGTACTCGGTGGAGGTGTAGACGTTGCTGCCGACCTTGGTGCGCGGCGAGTTGCCGTGCACATAGGCGAGCCGGTTGGGCAGCAGCAGGTCCAGCACCTCGTCCAGGTGATCGTGGGTGACCTCGAAGCCCCGGAAGACCAGGCCCTTCTCCTCCGTCAGCAGCCGGGTCAGTTCCCGCGTTCCCATGTCCTCGAGACGGGCGACGAGTTCGCCGGCGTCGCCGCCGAACTCGGCCTCGATCTCCAGCGGGGTCCAGATGTCGGTCTGTGTCATCGGTTCATGCCTCCAGATCCTTGGTGATGTCGGCGACCAGCTCCGCCTCCCAGGGAGCGAGGTAGAAGTGGTCGCCCCGGTAGGCGCGCAGGGCGAAGTCATCGGCCCGGGTCAGCTCGGACCAGGCCAGTACGGAGTCTGGGTCGCAGCCGGGGTCCTGGAGCCCGAGACACGCGGTGATCGGGGCCCACGTCGACACGGGCGGTGACGCGGGTCGGTAGTTCTCGACAAGCCGGTAGTCGGCGCGCAGCGCGGGCAGCAGCAGTTCGCGCAGCTCGGGGATGTCGTACGCCTCGGAGCCCAGCGAGCCCAGTCGGCGTACCCCGGCGAGCAGTTCGTCGTCGCCGCGACGGTGCAAGCCCGTGCGGCGGATCCGGTGGGGCGCCGAGCGGGCCGAGACGATCAGCCGGCGCGGCACGACCCCGTGCCGGGACTGCAGCCGCAGGGCGGTCTCGTAGGCGACGGTCGAGCCCATGCTGTGCCCGAACAGGGCGAGCGGACGATCTAGGCGAGGCAGGAGTGCGGCGGTGACAGCGTCGGCGAGCTCTGCCATGTCCTCGGCGAACGGCTCGGACAGGCGCTCCTGACGGCCCGGGTAGCGGACTGCGAGCAGTTCCACGTCCTTGGGCAGCCGTGCTGCCCAGCCGTGGAAGAGCTGGGCGGTTCCGCCCGCGTGCGGGAAGCACACCAGACGAATCCGGGGCGGCCGGCCGGACGCGGCCGGGTAGGTCCTGAGCCACGGGTCCCCCCACCCGGACCGGTCAGCCCCCCGTGATGCTGCCGGTGCCCGTGTCGGTCCGGTCATCCGTGATCTCTCCCTTCAAATCCGGTGCCAGGACGGCGAGCAGGGCCAGTACGGCCATGGCGGCGGCGATCGCGCGGACAGTGGTCTCGGCCCCCCAAGCCGCGAGAAGCAGGCCTGCCGCGACCGAGCCGAGTGCGTTGGTCCCGGAACCGATGAGTCCCGCCGTGGCGGCGACCCGGCCCTGAAGGGCGTCGGGGGTGGTGCGGACCTGGTAAACGGACGCGCCGACGTTGAACACCGCGCCGACGAACCCGGTGCCGGCGTACAGCGTGCCGAGCGCCACCGGCTCGCTGGTGAGGCCCATCGCACCGATCAGCAGCGCCCACGCCACGGCCCCGCCGATGAGCAGCATGCGCTGGCGCATCCGGCGCTGAATCCGGCCGCCCGCGAGTGCTCCGCACAGGCCGCCGACGCCGCCGATCCCCAAGACGACGGCGAGCGTCGCCGAGGGCAGCCCCGCCTCCTTGATCCGCAGGATCAGGGCGAGTGCCAGCATCTGGAACAGCACGTTGGTGCCGGCGACGTACCCGAGCGCCGCGCGCAGGAACCGCTGCCGCCACAGCCAGCGCATCCCCTCCGCGACCTCCGTCGCCATCCGGTGCCGGCAGGTACGGTCGGCGCGTTCCTGCTGGAAGTCCTTGCGGATCAGCAGCAGGGAGAGGGCGGAGACCAGATAGCCGAGCGCGCCGAAGCCGAACGGCAGCCAGCGGGCCGCCGACTGCAGCAGCACCCCGCCGGGCTGGCCGAGCAGCCCGGCCGCCCGGCCTCGCGCCTCGTTCTGCGCGAGAGCGGTCGGCAGGTGCGCCGGATGCACGATGTTGCGTACGGCGCCCCGTTCGGCGAGCCGGTAGAACACCGCGAGGGACGCCTCGACGAAGGCACAGGCCGCCAGGTGTGCCACCGTCATCCGACCCGCTGCGAGGGCGAGCGCGACGCTGCCGACCGCGACCAATCGGCCCGCCTCGCACACCAGCATCAGCCGCCGCCGGTTCCAGCGGTCCACCAGCGCGCCGGCCGGCAACTGCACCAGCAGCAGCGGCAGCAGGGCCGCCGTGGACACAACGGACATGGCCAGCGGGGAGCCGGTGTGCCACAGCACGATCAACGGGTAGGCGACTGCCGTGACGCGGGCGGCGAGGAAGGACAGGCTCGCCCCGGACCACAGCAGCAGGAAGTCCCGGTTGTGGCGCAGCGGACGGTCCGGGCCTGCCTCCGCGGCCGTCGCGGATCCGTCGGCGGGCCCGTCGACGGCCTCGGCGCCCTCGACGTGTGTCATGCCCGGCACCAATCCAGGACCGCCATCGCGCTGTGCATCTTGTTCTCGGCCTGCGCGAAGGCGATGCTCGCGGGGCCGTCGAGGACCTCGGCGGTGACCTCGTCGCCGCGGTGCGCGGGCAGGTCGTGCATGAAGACGGCCTTGGGGTTGGTCTCCCACAGCGCCTCGGTCACCTGGAACGGGGCGAAAACCGTGCGCCAGTCGGGGTCGGGTTTGCTGGTGCCGGTGGTCTGCCAGCGCGTGGTGTAGACGACGTCAAGGTCGGCAGGCAACTCGCCCATATCGTGGCGCTCGCGGAACACTGCCCCGTACCGTGCGGCCTGCTCGGCCGCGCGCTCGCGGTAGGAGGGGGTCAGGCCGTAGCCGGGCGGAGTGCGCAGTTCGAACTCGACGCCGGGGAAGCGGGTCAGGGCGAGGGAGAGCGCGGAGGCGGTGTTGTTGCCCTCGCCTACGTAGAGCACACGCAAGCCCTCGACCTGGCCGAAGTGCCGGCGCATCGTGGTCAGGTCGGTCAGTGCCTGGGTGGGGTGCTCGTCGGCGCTCATCGCGTTGATCACGGCCATCCGGTCCTGGGCGGCCCAGGCGCGCATCTCCGCGGGGTCGCCCGCGGTGCGGGCGACGAGGACGTCGAGCATGCGGGACATCACCCGGCCGGTGTCCTCGCTGGTCTCACCGGTGTTGAGCTGAAGGTCGTCGGGGCCGTACGCGATGATCTGCGCGCCCAGACGCAGTGCGCCGCTGGAGAAGGCGGTGCGGGTACGGGTGGAGGTCCTGCTGAAGTAGACACCGACGACGTCCCCGGCGAGCGGAGTCGGCCGGCCGGCGGTGCCGGCCGAGAACTCCGCCCCCCGGGCGACCAGAGCCTGCAGATCCGCGTCGTCGAGGTCGTCGATGGAGATCAGGTGCCGTACGGGTGCCACGGATTGCTCCTCTTTCCTTCAGGGGTGCGGGCCGGCCGATGGGTGGCGGGCGGGGCTGTGCGCTCCCCGTGCGGGGAGCGCGGGGTCATGCCCCTTCCTCCTCCGTGACGACGGGGGCGAGGACCGCCGGGAGCCCGTCGCCGCCCTCGGCCGTGCGCCAGTCGGAGGCCAGGCATCCACTGCCGAACCCGGCGTGCGTGCGGCCCAGTTCGGCGGTCAGGTGTCGGACGACGGCCTTGCCGGAGTCGGCGTTGGTCAGGGCGACGAATCCGGTGCCGCCGTGCAGATGGCTGATCGCCATGTTCCAGTAGCCCGAGGGCTCGCCGCCGTGCCCGAACTCCAGGTCGTCGCCGCTGTCGTCGACGATGGTCCCGAGCCCGTAGAACGTGCCGGTCTCGCCCGCCAGCAACTCCCGGGCCAGAGCCTGAGGGATCAGTGCGTCCGGGGCGCCGAGAAGAGCGTCCCGCACCGCGACCACGAACCGGGCGGTGTCCGCCGCCGTCGTCCACAGCCCCGCGGCGGCGAGGTGGGCGCGGGTGCGCCAGCCGCCCTTGAGCGGGGCGCCGTGAACGTCGTGGCCGAGGGCCACGGGCAGGCCGGCGGTGTGCGGGTGGTCCTGGTCGAAGCTGCTGTCGGCGAGACCGAGCGGGTCCAGCACGAGACGCCGCATCAGTGGCTCGAACGGCTCGCCCGTGACGTCCTCCAGCACCTGCTGGACCACCCAGTAGTGCGTGCTGCTCTTGCGGAACACCTCCCCCGGCGGCAGCTCGCGGCGCACCCGCGGGGTAGCGGCGGGTGGCCTGCCCTCCAACAGCTCGAGCAGGCTTGGCACCGGCTCGCCGGGGCGGCAGCCGGGGCCGCGGTACCGGGCGAGCCCGGCGCGGTGTCCGAGCAGCATCCGCAGGCTGATGCGTCCCGGAGCATCCGCTGCCTCGTCGAGGTGCCAGGAGGTGAGGTAGTCGTCGATGTCGGCGTCCAGGTCGACGATTCCCCGGTCCACCAGGCACAGCACGCCCAGCGCGGTGACGTGCTTGCTGATGGAGCCGACCTGGAACAGCGTGCGATCCGTCACCGGCGCGTGGCTGCCGGCCGCCAGCACGCCGTGGCCCTCGACGGCCGCCACCGCACCGTCCCGGATGACGGCGATGGCGACACCGGGCACGTGATGCTCGGTCATGACGGTGTCGATGCCCTCGGCGAGTCCGCCCGGTGTGGCGGGGGCCCGGTCCCGCGGCGCGGCGGAGAGCAGCGCGGCGGCCCGCGTCACCGCCTCGCTCGTCTGCTCGGCGCCTTCCCCGCCGACCTGCCGGAGCAACTGCGCCAGCAACTCGGCGGGCACCTCGACGGTGCCTGAGGCCGCGGCTTGCGGCCGGGTGGCGTCCGCGTCCGCCGGGCTCGCGTCCCGGGACGCGGCCGGGGCCGCACCGTGCCCACCGTCCGCGGCGGCCGCGTCCCCGTCCACCGCCGCCGCCAGGTCGATCAAGGTGTCATGCTGGTACATGCGGTAGATCGAGACCGCGAGGCCGGCGGCGCGGGCCGCGGCCAGGATCTTGATCATCAGCAGGGAGTGACCGCCGAGGTCGAAGAAGCGGTCGTGGACGCCGATCTGCTCGACGCCGAGGACCTCGGACCAGATGGCGGCCAGCGCCTTCTCCGTCGGCGTGCGCGGTGGCACGTGCTCCGTGCCGGTGCGCAGCGCACCCCGGTCGGGCACCGGCAGGGCGCGCCGGTCGACCTTGCCGTTGGCGTTCAGCGGCATGACGTCCAGGGCCACGAAGGCCGCGGGCACCATGTAGTCGGGCAGGCGCACCGCGCAGTGCTCGGCCAGGACCTCGGGCGCCGGGGCCGCCTCGCCCGCCGCCGTCCAGTACGCCACCAGGCGGCGGTCGCCGGGCACCGGCTCGTGGACGGTGAGGAACGCCTCGCGGACCGCAGGGTGTTCGGTGAGGACGGCCTGGATCTCGCCGAGTTCGACGCGGTAGCCGCGGATCTTGACCTGGTCGTCGATGCGGCCGAGGAACTCGACGACACCGTCGGGGAGCTGACGGACCAGGTCGCCGGTGCGGTACAGACGAGCACCCGGCACCTCTCCGTACGGGTCGGGCACGAAGCGCTCCGCGGTCAGGTCGGGGCGGCCCGCGTACCCACGCGCCACGCCCGTGCCGCCGACGTACAGTTCGCCCGGCACACCCACCGGCACCGGATACATCGCCGAATCCAGCACGTATGTCCGCATGTTCGGCAGCGGACGCCCGATCGGGACCACCTCGCGGCCGGCCGGCTCCGTCACCGGGAAGACCGTGGAGCCGACGGACGCCTCGGTCGGGCCGTACTCGTTGATCAGGCGATCGGGGCCGAGGATGTCCAGCGACCGGTCCGCCGTGGTGCCGGGCAGCGCCTCGCCCGCCACCACCACGACCGCCGCCAGCTCATCCGCCTGTTCGGTGGTGAGCTGCTCCGCGAGCAGGTCCAGGTGGCCCGGGGTCAGCTTGACGAAGCTGTACGGCGCCTCGGCCAGCAGCGCACGGCCCAGTTGCCCGGGCTCGGTGTCCTGGGGTACCGCGAACACCCGCTGCCCGGTGACCAGTGGTGCCCACAGGTTGGGCACGACCAGGTCGAAGGCGACCGAGGAGAACAGCGCGGCACCTCCGGTGCCGCGCGCGGCGAGTTCGCGGGCCGCCCAGGCCACATGGTTGACCAGACCACGGTGGGTGACCTCGACACCTTTGGGAACACCGGTGGAGCCAGAGGTGAAGATGACATAGGCCAGCCGGTCCAGATCGTCCACCCGCACCGGCGCGGTCGCGGGCCAGGCGCTGACGTGCGCGTCGGCGAGCAGCACCTGGGCGGAAGAGAACCGGCCGGCGTACGCCTCGGAGGTGAGCGCCACCCGGGCACCCGAGGTCGCCACGATGGAGGCGACGCGCTCCACCGGGCAGGACGGGTCGACCGGCACATACGTGCCGCCCGCCTTCCACACCGCGAGCAGAGCCGCGATCAGGGAGGGACCCCGGTCCAGCTGGACCGCGACGCGCGCTTCGGCGTCGACGCCGCGCTCCCGCAGGGCGTGCGCCAGCCGGTTGGCCTGCGCATCCAGCTCGGCGTACATCACCGTCTCCGTCCCGAGGGTCACCGCCGGAGCGTGGGGGACGCGGGCGGCCTGCGCCTCGAACAGCTGGAGCACGGAGGCGATCTCGGCCTCGTGCGCGGCGTCGTTCCAGGTCACCAGCTGCCGCTCCAGGTCCTCGGCCGGCAGCGGCACCAGGCGGGCGTCGCCGGCCGGGTCCTCGGTTATGGCGGCCAGGACCGCCGCGTACAGCGCGGTGAGCCGGTCGGCGTTCTCGCGGGACAGCGCGTGGGTGTGCGTGGCCATCAGCAGGTAGCCGGAGACCGCCGACACCGCGAGGTCGAACTCGGTCGCGCCCTCGCCGGAGCTGTCGGCCAGGTCGACGCGCTCGGTTTCGACGTGGTCGAAGTCCTGGTAGCTGAAGCGGACGTCCAGCAGGCGTTCCACCCCCGCGTCGTGCTGGATCGCCGGCATCGGGTGCCGACGGTGCTCCCACATGCCCGCCTCGTGCGCGAAGACGTCTCGGACCAGTTCCTCCCAGGTGCGGTCACGGTCCGCGTCGAATGCGAACGGCAGGGAGTTGAGGTACATGCCGTACACCCGGTCGGCGCCCGGCGCCTCGGGGCGGGCGCTGAACACCAGGCCCGAGTGGAACCGGGTCTCCTCGGTGAGCAGGCTGAGCACCTTCAGATGTGCGGCCAGCAGCACGCTCTTGACCGAGACGCGGGCCCGGGCGGCCAGCGCGCGCAGCCCGGACTCGTACGGGCCGAGCTGCACGGCGACCCGGTAGCGCTCCCGCTCGGCGGTGCGGTCGCCGGCCCAGGCCGCCGGCAGGGAGAAGCGCGCGTAGCCGCTCGTGACCCGCCGCCAGTACGCCCGGTCCGGCTCCGACTCCAGCGAGCGCAGTTCGGCGGCGACGAAATCGGCGTAGCGCACGGGCGGCGTGGGCACCTCGGACGGTTCCCCGCCGTCGCGCACCCGGCGGTACTCGTCGAGCAGCTCCATCAGCAGCGCCCGGTGGCTCCAGCCCTCGGTGATGGCGTGGCAGACGGTCAGCCCGAGCCGCCAGCCGTCGTCCTCGACGTGAGCGGTCATCCGCAGCAGCGGTGCCCGCTCCAGGTCGAACAGGTCGGCGCGCTCACGGGCGATGAACTCCCGGACGGCGGCACGCCGTTGCTCTTCGTTCAGCTCCCTCAGGTCGTGCACGGCCACTGGGACGGTGGCCTCGGAGTGCACCACCTGGAGCGGCTGTGTGCAGCCGTCGAGGTGGAAGGAGGTGCGTAGCATCTCGTGGCGGGCCGCGACCACGTCGGCGGCGACGCGCAGCGCCGGCTCCGAGAACGGCTCCGGCTCGCTGATCCGGAACGAGGAGACGTTGTGGTAGGCGTGCCCGGTGTCGTCCGCCAGCATCTCCAGGACCATGCCGAGCTGCACCTGCGTCAGCGGGTAGGCGTCCACGGCGTCGCCCGGGAGCGTCTGCCGGTCCTCGGCGCCGATCAGCGCGAACCGCTCGACGGGCACATCCACCTCGGTGCGCGCGGGGCGGCCGGTGAGGAACTCGCTCAGCTCGGCGACCGTGCGGTGCTCGAAGACGTCCCTGACCCCGATGTCGAATCCGGCCGCGCGCAGCGCGCCGACGAGCGCGACGGCGCGGATGGAGTGGCCGCCGATCTCGAAGAAGCCGTCCTCGACACCGACCCGGTCCCGCCCCAGCACCTGGGCCCATATCCCGGCGATCCGCTCCTCGGTCACCGTGCGCGGCGCGACATGACCGTCGTCCACGGCCGCATCGGCGTCCGGGGCGGGCAGGGCACGCCGGTCGACCTTGCCGTTGGCGTTCAGCGGCAGGGCGTCCAGAGCGATCAGAGTCCCGGGCAGCATGTACTCGGGCAGCCGGTCGGCCAGATGGGCGCGTACGGAGTCTGCGGACGCGTCGGCCGGCGCATAGTACGCGGTCAGCGGGCCCTCGTGGACGGTGAGGAACGCCTCGCGGACCGCGGGGTGTTCGGTGAGGACGGCCTGGATCTCGCCGAGTTCGACGCGGTAGCCGCGGATCTTGACCTGGTCGTCGATACGGCCGAGGAACTCGACGGCCCCGTCGGAGAGCTGACGCACCAGGTCACCGGTGCGGTACAGGCGGGTACCCGGTGAATCACCGTACGGGTCCGGCACGAAGCGCTCAGCAGTCAGGTCGGAGCGGCCCGCGTAACCGCGCGCCACGCCCGTGCCGCCGACATACAGCTCACCGGGCACACCCACCGGCACCGGATGCATCCCCGCATCCAGCACATACGTCCGCATGTTCGGCAGCGGACGCCCGATCGGCAGGACGTCGGCCTCGGTGTCACCGGGAACCGGGAAGATCGTGGAGCCCACGGACGCCTCGGTCGGCCCGTACTCGTTGATCAGCTCCGTGTTCGGTGCGAGCGCGCTCCAACGCTCCAGCGTGGCGCGGGTGAAGGCCTCGCCCGCCACCACCAGCACCGGCGCCAGCGCGGCCGCCTGCTCGGCGGTGAGCTGCTGGGCCAGTACGTCCAGATGCCCCGGGGTCAGCTTGACGAAGCTGTACGGCCCCGAGGCGACCAGGTGCTCGCCCAGGTCGGCCAGGGTGACGTGCTGCCCCACCGTGTGCACGGCCTGCCCGGTCACGAGCGGCGCCCACAGGTTGGGGACGACCAGGTCGAAGGCGACCGAGGAGAACAGCGGGGCGCCTCCGGTGCCGCGCGCGGCGAGTTCGCGGGCCGCCCAGGCCACGTGGTTGACCAGACCGCGGTGGGTGACCTCGACACCCTTGGGAGTGCCGGTGGAGCCGGAGGTGAAGATGACATAGGCCAGCCGGTCCAGATCGTCCACCCGCACCGGCGCGGAAGCCGGTAGCCCGGCCAGGTCCGGCAGCTCGCTGAGCGTCACCACGGCCGCGGAGGCCTCACGCATGGCGGTGACCCGGGCCGCCGGGTAGGACGGGTCGGCCGGGACGTAGGCGCCGCCCGCCTTCCACACCGCTAGCAGGGCGGTCAACAGGTCGGGGCCGCGGTCCATCCGGACCAGCACCCGGGACTCGGCCGTGACGCCGAGGCCGCGCAGGTGGTGGGCGAGCCGGTTGGCACGGGCGTCCAGGTCGGCATAGGAGACGGTGGCGCCCGCGTGGTCGACGGCGACCGCGTCCGGGGTGCGGGCGGCCTGCGCCTCGAACAGCTGGAGCACGGAGGCGGCCTCGGCCTCGTAGGCGGTGTCGTTCCACTCCGCCAGCTGCCGCTCCCGCTCGCCCTCGGGCAGGAAGGTGACCTGGGCGTCGCCCTCGGCATCCGCGGCCATCGCCTCCAGGACCTGGCGCAGCATCTGTGCGAGCCGGTCCGTGGCGCTGCGGCTCAGGGCACGCGGGGAGGCGGTGAGGACGAGGTGGCCGATGCGGGCCGAGACGCCGAGCGAGAACTCGGTGGGACTGTCGTCGATGCTCGCCAGGTAGTCGACCTGGTCGTGGTCGACCTGGTCGAAGTCGTGGTAGCTGAACCGCATCTCGACCAGCCGCTCGGTGTCGGCGAGTTCACGCTGGATGACCGGCATCGGGTAGGTGCGGTGCGGCCACAGTTCTACCTCGCGGGCGAACACGGCGGCGACCAGCTCGCGCCAGGTGGCCGCGGAACGGTCGTACGCGAACGGCAGCGTGTTCAGGTGCATGCCGTAGACCCAGTCGGCGCCGAGCACCTCGGGCCGTGCGTTGCACACCAGACCGGTGAAGAAGCGCTCCTCCTCCGTCAGCATGCTGAGCGTCTTGAGGTGAGCCGCGTGCAGCACGCTCTTGAGCGAGGAGCCCGCCTTGGAGGCCAGTGCGCGCAGCCTGTCCTCCAGGTCGTGGAAGGGCACGGGGACGCGATGGGGGGCGCCGGCGTCGTCCGGGCGGCCGTGCCACGCGGCGGGCACGGTCAGCGGCGGGTAGCCGTCGACGACGGACTGCCAGTAGGCGCGGGACTCCTCGGAGCCCAGGGCGTCCAGTTCCGCGGCGATGAAGTCGGCGAAGCGGACGGCCGGGGTGCCGGACCCGGCGGGCTCCCGGCCGTCGCGGATGCGGCCGTACTCCTCCAGGATCTCCATCAGCAGCGAGTGGTGGCTCCAGCCGTCCAGGATCGCGTGGCACTCGGTGTTGGTGATCCACCAGCTTCCGTCACCGGCCACGTGCGCGTGCAGGCGCAGCAGCGGCGGCGTCGTCAGATCGAACAGGGCAGCGCGTTCCTGCCGGACGAACTCCCGAAGTTCCGACAGGAGCTGGTCCTCGGACAGATGAGAGACGTCGCGCACACCGATCGGCAGCTCGACGGCTGCATGCACCAGCTGCATCGGTACGGAGTACCCGGTGAGATCGAAGGAGGTGCGCAGGACGTCGTGTCGGGCGGTGACCACGGCGGCGGCCTCGCGCAGCGCCTCCGCGGAGAACGGCTGTTCGTCGCGGATCCTGAACGACGTGGCGTTGTGGTACGGGTGCCTGCCGTCGTCGGTCAGCATTTCCACAACCATGCCGAGCTGCACCTGCGACAGCGGGTACGCGTCGACGACGCCCTCCGAAAGCCGGGCCGCGTCCTGAGCCGTGATCAGCGAGAACGGCTCGGCCGTACGGCCGGTGTCGGTCGGCGCCGGGCGTCCGGTGACCAGTTCGGCGATGCGGGCGACGGTGCGATGCTCGAAGACGTCGCGCACGGCGAGGTCGTAGCCGATGGCCCGCAGCCGGCCCACGAGGGCGACGGCACGGATGGAATGCCCGCCCAGCTCGAAGAAGCCGTCCTCGACGCCGACCTGCTCCAGGCCCAGGACATCTGCCCACACGGCGGCGATGCGTTCCTCGGTGACCGTGCGGGGGGCGACGGATCCCGCCGGTCCCAGGGCTTCCCGGCCGGGCGCGGGCAGGGCCCGCTTGTTGAGCTTGCCGTTGGTGGTCAACGGCAGCGCCTCCAGGACGACGAACGCGGCCGGGACCATGTACTCGGGCAGTCGGCCAGCCAGATGAGAGCGCAGGGCGCCCGGAGCTGGCACGGCCTCGTCGGCCGGGGTCACATACGCGACCAGCCGCTCGTCGCCGGGGGTGTCCTCGCGCACCAGCACGACCGCGTCCCGCACATCCGGGTGGACGGCCAGCGAGGTCTCGATCTCACCGAGTTCGATGCGGAAGCCCCTGATCTTGACCTGGTCGTCGATGCGGCCCAGGAACTCCAGCTGCCCGTCCGCCAGCCGGCGGGCCAGGTCACCGCTGCGGTACAGGCGGGACCCGGGTGGCCCGTACGGGTCGGGCACGAACTGCTCCGCGGTCAGCCGCGGCCGATTGAGGTAGCCGCGCGCCACACCGGCGCCGCCCACGCAGATCTCCCCGGGTACGCCCACCGGCACGGGCTGGCCGTCCGCGTCGAGCAGACAGACGCTCAGGTCCGCCAGCGGCCGGCCGACCGGACTGGCCCCCTGCGCGTCCAGGTCCTGTCCGGTCACGCGGTGGTAGGTGGTGTGGACGGTGGTCTCGGTGATCCCGTACATGTTGACCAGGGCGATCCGGTCGAGACCGAACCGCTCGGCCCAAGGCCGCAGATCGGACACCTCCAGCTTCTCGCCCCCGAAGACCACCGCGCGCAGGGCCAGCTCGGCATCGGTGCCGACCAGGGCACGGAACGCGGTCGGCGTCTGGTTCAGGAACGTGACCCGTTCGCGCACCAGGAGGTTGAGGAACTCCTCGGGGGAGCGCACGACGGAGTCCGGGACGACGACGAGGTGGCCGCCGTACAGCAGCGCTCCCCACATCTCCCACACGGAGAAGTCGAAGGCGTAGCTGTGGAACAGTGTCCACACGTCCGTCTCGGTGAAGGTGAAGTGCTCGTGGCCGCGGTCCATGAGGCGGACCACGTTGCTGTGGGTGAGCGCGACCCCCTTGGGCCTGCCGGTCGAACCCGAGGTGTAGATCGTGTAGATCAGGTTCTCCGGACTGCCGGCGACGGCCGGGTCGGTGTCGGGATGGGCCGCGATGAGATCCTCGTCCCCGTCAAGCAGCAGCAGCTTCCCCTCGAACAGGCGGGCGTGGGCCTGCGAGGTGACGACGACGGGGGCCTGGGCGTCGTCCACGATGTAGGCGATCCGGTCCGCGGGGTTCGCCGGGTCCAGCGGCAGGTACGCGGCGCCGGACTTCAGGATGCCGAGCAGTGCGGGGATCAGCTCGATGCCCCGCTCCAGGCTGAGACCGACCAGGGTCTCCGGGCCGGCCCCCTTGGCGATCAGGGCATGGGCGATGCGGTTGGCGCGGGCGTTGAGCTCGGCATAGGTCAGCGTGGTGCCCGCGAAGGAGACGGCGACGTGGTCCGGGGTGCGCGTGGCCTGTTCCTCGAACAGCTCGTGCACACGACGGGTCACCGGGCCCGGCTGTTCGGCCGGACGGATCAGCACGGCCCGCTCCTCGTCCCCGATGATCTCCAGCGCGGACAGCTGCGCGATGGGGGCGGCTGCGATGTCGGTGAGCAGGCGCAGCAGATGGCTGCGGAACCGCTCCACCGTCGTACGGTCGAACAGCGCCGTCGCGTACTCCAGGTGCCCGCCGAGCGATCCGTCCCCGCCCTCGCGCAGCTGCAGGTCCAGGTCGAACTTGGCGACCTGTCCCGATCCCTCGAAGGGCGACGCCTCGATGCCAGGCAGCACGAATGCGGCATCCCGGTCGCCGTGCAGGGTGAACGCGACCTGGAACAGCGGGGTGCGCGACAGGTCGCGCTCCGGCCCGATCTCCTCGACGACCCGGGCGAAGGGCAGCTCCTGGTGGTCGTAGGCGTCCAGAACCGTGGCGCGGGTGCGGGCCAGCAGCTCGGTGAACGTCGGGTCGCCGGACAGGTCGCCGCGCATCAACAGGGTGTTGATGCCGTAGCCGATCAGCTGCTGCAGCTCCGGGCGGCCGCGGCCGGAGACGACGGTGCCGACCGCGATGTCGGTGCGGCCCGTGTAGCGGGCCAGCAGGGTCTGGTAGGCGGCGAGGAACAGCATGAACAGCGTGCTGTCCTGGGCGGCCGCCAGGTCGCGCAGCCGGGCCGCGAGCGGTTCCGGCACCTCGAACGGCACCGTGGCGCCCGCACCGTCCCGCACCGCTGGACGCGGCCGGTCCGCGGGCAGATCGAGAGGAGGGAGGTCCGCCAGCCGGTCCGCCCAGTATTCGATGTGACGTGTCATCACGTCTTGGGTGAGCTGCTCGCGCTGCCAGGCCGCGTAGTCGGCGTACTGCACGGCGAGCGGGGCCGGGGCCGCGCCGTTGTACAGCTCGCTCAGCTCCTGGCCGAAAACCTGCGTGGACCACGCATCGCAGGCGATGTGGTGGAAGACCACCGCGAGCACGTGCTCGTCGGCGGACAACCGGATCAGCCGACCGCGCACCGGCCAGTCGCGGCCCAGATCGAAGGTGCGGGACAGGTCCGCCTCGACCAGGGCGTGCGCCGCCTTGTCATCCGCGGCCTGAGAACGCACCAGCGGCAGCGGGCCGGGGGCGTCAACGACCTGGACCGGCTCGTCGTCCCGCAGGATGTAGCGGGTGCGGAGGATCTCGTGCCGTTCCACCACCACCTGCCAGGCCAGATCCAGGGCGTCGGCGTCGAGCGGGCCGCGCAGCCGCAGCACCAGCGGCACGAGGTACTCGGGGCTGTCGGGCTCCAGTCGGCTGAGGAACCACATCTGCTGCTGTCCGTACGACAGCGGCAGCGGGGCGCCGCGGTCGGCGCGCGGGATCCCCGTACGGCGCGGTGCGGCGGCACTGCCGCCGGCGAGACGGCGGCGCAGCAGCTCAGCACGGAGCGCGTCGGCATCGGTGCCCGAGACGACGGGCGTGTCCATGTTCCCGGTGCTCATGCCAGGTGCTCCTTGCTCCGCGATGTGGTGTCGGCGGTGGGAAGGGTGCCGACGGCGTTCAGCAGTTCGGTGTCGGACAGCGCGGCCACCTCCGCGGCGACGCGCTCCTCGACGACGGCCGCGAGCTGAGCGACCGTCGGGCCCTCGAAGACCGTGCGGACGGCGAAGTCGATCCCGTACTCCTGCTGGATCCGGGAGATCAGGCGGATCGCGAGGATCGAATTGCCGCCGATGTGGAAGAAGTTGTCGTGCGCCCCGGCCTGGACGCCGAGCAGGTCGGCCCAGATCTCCGCGACGGCCTCCTCGACCGGACCGCGCGGCGGGACGTGCGCGTCGCTGTCGAGCAGTCCGGGTGCGGGCAGCGCCCTGCGGTCGACCTTGCCGTTGGCGTTGACCGGGACGGCCTCCAGCGCGGTGAAGGTCGCCGGGATCATGTACTCCGGAAGCCGCGGCGCGCAGTGCGCGGTGAGGTCGGGCAGTTCGGTGCCGGGCTCGGTGGGCACCGCATAGCAGGCCAGCGCGGGCTCGCCGCCTTCCGGCCGGTGGACGACGACCACCGCGTCGCGCACCGCGGGGTGCGCCGCCACCACGGCCTGAACCTCGCCGAGTTCGACGCGATAGCCGCGGATCTTGACCTGGTCGTCGAGCCGGCCCAGGAAGGACACGGCGCCGTCGGGCAGTCGGCGGACCAGGTCCCCGGTGCGGTAGAGGCGGGCGCCGGGTTCGCCGGCGTACGGGTCGGGTACGAACCGCTCGGCGGTCATCTCGGGCCGGCCCGCGTAGCCGCGGGCGACAACCGTGCCGCCCACGTACAGCTCCCCGGCCACGCCGACCGGGACCGGCCGCATCGCCGCGTCCAGCACGTACATCGTCATGTTGGGCAGCGCTCGCCCGATCGGCAGGACGTCCGGAACCGGCCCGGCGCCCTCGGGCGGCACGGGATGGACCGAGGTTCCGACGGACGCCTCGGTCGGCCCGTACTCGTTGATCAGTGTCATGTCCGGGGCCAGCTCCCGCCAGCGCGCGAGCGTGTCACGGGTGAACGGCTCGCCCGCCACCACCATGACCGGGGTGAGGGCGCCCGCCTGGGCGGGGGACAGCTGGTGGGCGAGGATGTCCAGATGTCCCGGCGTCAGCTTCAGGAAGCTGAACGGGGCGGCCTCCGCAAGACGCTTGCCCAGCTCGGACGTGTCCGTGTCCTGCGGCAGCAGGACCAGCCGCTGGCCGGTGACCAGGGGCGCCCACAGGTTCGGCACCACCAGGTCGAAGGCGACCGAGGAGAACAGCGCCGCGCCGCCGTAGTCCCGTCCGGCCAGCTCCCGCGCGGCCCACGCCACATGGTTGGTCAGCCCCCGGTGGGTGACCTCGACGCCCTTGGGCGTGCCGGTCGAGCCCGAGGTGAAGACGGTGTACGCCAGCCGGTCCAGGTCCCTGGTGCGTGCGGGCGCGTCGGCAGGGCGTACGGCGATCTCGGCCGCGTCGGCGTCCACCCGCAGCACCCGCAGCCCGGGTACGGTGAACCGCTGCTCGTACGCCGAAGAGGTCACCACCACCCGTACCCCGGCCGCCTCGCACATCGCGGCGATGCGCTCCGCCGGGTACGACGGGTCGACCGGCACGTAGGCGCTGTCGGCCTTCCACACCGCGAGCAGCGCGGTCACCAGGTCCGGGCCCCGGTCGAGCAGGACCGCGACGCGTGACTCGGCGCCGTCGCACAGGGTGCGCAGCTGGTGGGCGAGCCGGTTGGCGACGGTGTTCAGCTCCCCGTACGGGACGGTTCGGGCGCCGAAGGCCAGGGCAGTGCGCTCAGGGGCGGTGCGGGCCTGCTCCTCGAAGCGCTCGACGACGGTGCGCTCGTCGTGCTCGTACGCCGTGTCGTTCCACTCGTCGACCAGCAGACGGCGCTCGTCGTCGCCGAGCAGCTCCAGCTCGCCGAGGGGCGTTCCGGGGTGCTGCGCGACCCGGTCGAGCAGAGTGAGGAAGTGGCCGGCCATCCGCTCGGCGGTGGCCCGCTCGAACAGCGAGGTCGCGTACTCCAGGACACCGTCCAGGGCGCCCTCGGGGGTCTGCCGCATGAACAGCGACAGGTCGGTCTTCGCCACCTGCCAGACCTCGGTGAACGCAGCCAGGTCCGAGTCGTCGGTGACGACGGAGGTCACGCCCTCACTGTGCAGGTCGAAGGCGGCCTGGTAGAGGGGCGTGCGGGATAGGTCGCGTTCGGGCTGGAGCTCGTCGACGAGCCGCTCGAAGGGCAGCTCCTGGTGGACGAAGGCCGTGCGGGCGGTGTCCCGGACCCGCCGCAGGGCCTCGGTGAAGGTCAGTTCGGCGGACAGTGCGCAGCGCACGACCAGGGAGTTGAGGAAGAAGCCGACCATGTTCTCGGTCTCGGGCCGGGTGCGGCCCGCCACCGGGGTGCCGACGGGCACGTCCCACTGGCCGCTGTATCGGGCCAGGAGCGTGGCGTACGCCGTCAGCAGCGTCATGAACGGGGTCGCACCGTGCGCACGGCCCAACTCGTCGAGGCCGGCGGCCGTCCCGGCCGGGACCCGGAAGGGGACCATCGCGCCGCGCGGGTCGCGGACCGCGGGCCGGGGCCGGTCGGCCGGCAGGTCGAGCGGGCCGATGCCGTCGAGGGCGGTCCGCCAGTGGGTCAACTCGCCCTCGACGACCTCCTCGGTGAGCCAGGCGTGCTGCCATGCCCCGTAGTCGGCATACTGCATGGCCAGCGCGGGCAGTTCCGGCTCGCGGCCGTCCTGATACGCGGCGCACAGCTCGCGCAGCTCGCGGTCCAGGGCCACCGTCGACCAGCCGTCGCAGGTGATGTGGTGCAGTGTCAGCATCAGCAAGTGGTCCTCGCCGGCCAGCCGCACCAGCAGCGCCCGCCACAACGGCCCCTCGGCCAGGTCGAAGCCGCGCGCGAACTGCTCACCGAACAGGGCGGGCACCTCTGCGCGCCCGGCTTCCTCGACGCGCAGCTCGACCCGGGCGGCGCCCGGGTCGTCGATGACCTGGCGGGGCTCGCCACCCTCAGCGACGTACCGGGTGCGCAGCGGTTCGTGCCGGGCGGCCAGCACGTCCAGGGCGCGCCCCACCGCCTCCGGCGCCAGCTCGGCGGGCAGCCGCAGGAACAGCGGGGCCACCCACTCGGGGCTGCCGGGGTGCATCCGGTCCAGGAACCACAGGCGACGCTGTCCGGAGGAGAGCGGAAGCTCGCCGGAGCGCGGCACCGGGAGGATGTCGGGCTCGTCGTCGGCCGGGACGGGCTGGGCGCCGACGACGGTAGTTCCCGTCGGGTCGGGCTGCGTGCCGGGCGGTGGCGCGGCGAGCAGCTTGGCCTGGGCCTCGACCGTCGTGGCTGCGAACAGACCCCGCAGCGAGACCTTCTCGCTGGACGCGGCGCGCAGTCTCGCCGCCAGCCGGGTGAGTTGCAGTGAGGTGCCGCCCAGGGCGAAGAAGTCGTCGAACGCTCCGACGCGCTCCTTGCGGAGCAGTTCGGCCCAGACGCCGGCCACCATCTCCTCCGCGGCGTCGCGCGGGACGGTGTACTCCGGCTGCCGGGCGGCGGCGATCTCCTCGGGGCTGGGCAGCGCGGCGCGGTCCACCTTGCCGTTGGGCAGCTGCGGGAAGGCGTCGAGCGTGTGGAAGAAGGACGGCACATGGCTGTCGGGCAGCCGTTCGGCCAGGAACACGCGCAGCTCGGCGCCGTCCACTGCGGCGCTCACCGTCAGATGCGCGGCCAGCCGCTTGCCGCCGTCCTCGGCCGGATACGCGGTGACGACCGCGCCGGTGACCGACGGGTGGGCGGCGAGCGCGGCCTCGATCTCGCCCGGCTCGATGCGCACCCCGTTGACCTTCACTTGGTCGTCGAGGCGGCCCCGGTACTCCAGGGTGTGGTCGGCACGCCAGCGCACCTGGTCGCCGGTTCGGTAGAGGCGGGCGCCGGGCTCGGTGGCGTACGGGTCGGGCACGAACCGATCGGCGGTCAGGTCGGGGCGGCCGGCATAGCCACGGGCGACCTGCGGGCCGCCGACGTACAGCTCGCCGGGGACGCCCAGCGGAACCGGGGCGCCGTTCGCGTCGAGGACGAGCAGCTTCGTGCCGGGCAGCGGGCGGCCGATGGGCACCGCGCCGGTGGTGACGGACGGGTCGGCCTGCTGCGCGGTGACATCGATGGAGCACTCGGTCGGACCGTAGGTGTTCCACACCTCGACGCCCTCGCCGGCCTTCTCCCGCACCCGGGCGACCAGTTCGGAATGCAGCGGCTCACCGGCCGAGAACAGCAACCGCAGCGCGTCGCAGCATTCCCAGCCGTCTTCCGCCACCAGCAGCCGCAGCACCGACGGCACCACCTGCAGCACGGTCACGCCGAAGTCGCCGACCGCGCGCAGCAGCGCCGCCGGGTCGTGCTCGGCACCCGCCGGGGCCAGCACCACGGTACCGCCGCAGACCAGCGGGGCGAAGATCTCCCAGCCGGCCGCGTCGAAGCCGACAGTCGTCTTCTGCAGCACCCGCTCACCGGGACCGAGCCCATGCCGCTCCACGGTCCAGCCGACCCGCCGGGCGATGCCCGCGTGGGTGACGACCACGGCCTTGGGGCGGCCGGTGGAACCGGAGGTGAAGATGGCGTACGCGACGTTGTCGGGGCCCGCGGCGACGCCGTCCCCGGGGGCGTCGCCGGCCTCGGGAAGCTCACGGGGATCGACGCGGCGGGCTCCGGCCTGGCGCACGGCGACGTCCAGCTCCGGTGCGGCCAGCACCAGGTCCACCCCGGAGTCGCGGATCAGGTCCGACAGCCGCGCCGAGGGCTGGGCGGGGTCGAGCGGGACGTAGCCCGCCCCGGCCCGCCACACGCTCAGCAGCGTGACCACCAGGTCGAGCCCGCGGGGCAGGCTCACCCCGACGAGCGTCTCGGGCCCTGCGCCCAGGCCCCGAAGGCAGCGGGCCATGCGTGCGGACGCACAGTCCAGCTCCTCGTACGTCACCGCCCGGTCGCCGTCGACGACGGCAACGGCGTGCGGCGTACGGAACGCCTGCTCGGCGAAGCGTTCCGGAAGCAGTTCGGCGTTCACGGCAACTCCTGTCACAGACCTGGGTGTCGGGCGGTGGCGGACTCAGGCCGCGGAGGACTCGTCCATGCGGCGGCGCAGGCTCAGCGGGCGCATGTCGGTCCACACCTCGGCGATCCGGGCCAGGCACTCCTCTCGGGAGCCCTCGGTGCCCTCGGCGTGCCAGCCGGCGGGCAGCTCCCGCCCGACGGGCCACAGCGAGTACTGCTCCTCGTCGTTGAACACCACGCGCTGGCGGGAGCCTTCGGTTTGCTCGGTGGTCATGGGAACTCCTTCAGGCTTACGAATGGACGGGTGGGTTCGGGCAGCGTCGGCAGAGGCGGACGACCACAGGCATACGGGCGTGATGCTCAGGCCGGCAGGAAGTCCTCGACGCGGACGCCCAGCCCGCGCCGTTCGGCCTCCTCGCGCACGTACTCGGCCAGCGCGATGTCCAGCACACCGAGGCCGAACGGGGAGTAGACGACGGGCCGTTCCGGGACGCGGCGCAGGGTCGCGGTGCCGCGCAGCAGCGCGCCGATCTCGGCGGCGACGAAGTCCCTGTTCCCAGTGGCCTGTTGGGCCATGTCGAGGGAGGTGCGCTCGCGACAGACGTGGTCGGTGTCGTCGACCACGTTGACCGCGCCGAGAATCGCCCCGGCCGTCAGGTCGCGCAGCGAGACGTGCAGCACGGTGGTGTCCGGGCCGCATGCGGTCAGGTCCATGTGCGGGGTGGCGGCGGTGGTGGCCAGCGACACCAGCCGGTGCTCGCCGAGGGCCGCCGCCAGGTCGGTCACCGGGTGGGCCTTCACCTCGGGCGCGGCCTCGGCACAGCTGTCGGCGAACGCCTCGGCGCGTTCAGGGTCGGTGTCGTACAGGGCGGCCTCGCGCAGCCCGGGCAGGGCGGCGGCCAGGAAGCGCAGGATCTCCAGGTTGATCACGCCGCAGCCGACCAGCAGCACGGAGACCGGGGGCCGCTTGGCGGTGAGCTCCGCAGCCGCGAGCGCCGCGCTCGCGGCAGTGCGCTTGGCCGAGACCACGGCGCCCTCAACGAACGCGACCGGTCGGCCGTGATCGAGGGAGTTGAGCACGATGGCGGCACTTGCACGCTCGGTGCCGGCGCCGACGTTGCCCGGGAAGGAGGCGATCCACTTCATCCCGGCCGCCGGGCGCTCACCGCCGCGGTAAGCCGGCAGGCCGATGATCCGGTCGCTGCGGTGGTGCTCCTCGGGGAAGCGCAGGAACGTCGAGTGCGGCAGGGACGTCTGCCCGGCGTCGTGCAGCCGGTAGGTGTCGGCGACGAGGTGGATGATCTCCGTCTCCCGGCCGGACAGCACGTCCGCCACATCGGTGCGCCGGAGGATCAGCATGGGGGTTCCCTCTCTGCGGGACGGGCGAGGACAAGGGCCAGAGATGATGGCGAGAACAGGCCGGCGGCGGTGCGGCCAGAGCCTGTGGTCATGCAGCGATGGTGGGCTTGGGCGCTATATCCGCCCTATACGTCCCGCCGGGTCGTCGCTCCCGTACGGGCCTCCGGCTCATACCGGCCCAGGACGGCCGGTTCGGGGCATTCGACGTCGACCTCGAGGAGAGCGACGCGCGGGACGGCGTGGCCGCGCAGCAGCCCGGGGACGGTGACGGCGGGCCTGGTGAACCCGACGCCCTCGTGTAACCTTCGACCACTTCGGCGGCGCCCTCGGGGTCCACTGCGCTGACGCGACAGCCCCCGCGCCACCCGTCATGCGCCCCCGTCGGCGCATTCATGCCGACCCCGACCCCAGTGCGAGCAGGAAGGCCAGGTCGTCGTGGGCGACGAGGGAGACGTCGGCCACGCGGGTGCCGGGCGTGTCGAGGGAGGTGTCGAGCAGGCGGCGCCAGGTGTCCCCGAACCGTTCCATCGTGGCCGCGTCGAACAAGTCGGTGTTGTAGCGCAGCACCGCCCGGAAGCCGTCGGCGCCCTGGAGCACCTCCACGGTCAGGTCGAGCTGCCCCTCCTGCTGCGGCACGTCGCACAGTTCGGCCCGCAGTCCGCCGAGCCGCACCGGCCCCTCGTACAGCCCGGGAACCGGCAGCCGGTCCGTGGCCACCAACGTGCAGGAGATCCGGAACAGCGGCCCGCGCGAGGGCCCGCCGTCCAGCAACTCGACGGGATGGCGGGCGTGTGCCATCCCGGTGCGCAGCTGCCGCTGCGCCGACTCGACGACCTCCAGCAGCGTCATCGCGGACGTGAACCGCCCGACGACCGGCAGCGCGTTGACGTAGTAGCCGACCGCCTCCCGGGTGCCGGGCGCGAACCGTGTGGTGGCCGGGCAGCCGATGAGGAAGCCGTCGCCGGCGCCGGAACGGTGCAGGGCGGACTGGAAAGTGCCGAGCAGCCACGCGAACGGCGTGAGGCCGCGATCCGCGGCCGCTCCCCGCAGCCGTCGCGCCGTCGCCGTGTCCAGCCTCACCTCATGGGTGGCACCGTTGAGGGTGCGCTGCGCCGGCCGCGGCCGGTCGGTGGGCAGCTCCGCCGCCCGGAGCCCGGCGCACATGCCCTGCCAGTACGCGGCGGCCCGCTGCCCGCGCGGCGAGGCGACGAAGTCCCGCTCGGCACACACCTGTTCGTCCCAAGGCGTCACCGCACCGGGCGGGGCGACGGGTGCGCCCTGCCCGGTGCGGGCGCCGTACTCGGCGAACAGGTCGCGCACCAGCAACCACTGTGAGGTGGCGTCGCTGACCAGATGGTGGGTGGCGGTGACCAGCACCGCGTCGTCGGGCGCCCGGCGCAGCAGCACCGCGCGGAACGCCCCAGACTCCATGATGCGGAACGGCTCCTCGCCCGCCCACTGGGCGAGCCGGAACAAACTCTCCTCGTCGGTGTCCGGCACCTCCCGCACCTCGAGCCGCACCGACTCGGGCGCCATGAGCAGCCGTACGGGCCCCTCGTCGGTGGCGGGGAAGCGGGAGCGCAGCAGTTCGTGCCGTTCGACGAGTGCGGTCAGCGCCCGCTGCAGGACCTCGGTGTCGACGCGGTCACGAAGCCGTACCGCGAGGACGACGTTGTACGCGGAGCTGTCCGGGTCGATCCGGTGGGCGAGCCAGAGCGCCTCCTGGCCGGTGGACATGAGCATCGGCGTTCAGTCCTTCCACAGGTATGAGACGTCGCCGAAGTTCTCGCGCACCCAGGAGTCCGAGTAGATGGTGTCGAGATAGCGGTCGCCGCCGTCCGGGAAGATGAGGACGCAGTTCGAGCCATCGGGTATGCGGTGCCTGATCTTCCACAGCGCCGCCACGGTGGCACCGGACGAGCCGCCCGCGAGGACCGCCTCCCGGTCGATGAGCCGACGGCAGGCGGTGACGCACTCCAGGTCGGAGATGTGCACCACCTCGTCGGAGGCCGAGGCATCCATCAGCGGCGGTACTACGGACGCGCCGTGCCCCGGGATCAGGCGCTGGGTGGACTCCAGACCGAAGATCGCGCTGCCCATCGCGTCGACGGCGACGATCGTGGTGTCCAGACCGCGCGCTCTGATGTGGTCCCGGCAGCCGCGCAGGGTGCCGAAGGTGCTGACCGAGCAGAAGAGGAAATCGACTTTGCCGTCCAGGGCCTCCTCGATCTCCCGCATGGTCGTCTCGTGGGCCTTGGGGTTGAGCAGGCTGGTGTATTGGTTAGGCCAGTACGAGTCCGGTATCCGGTCGACCAGCTCGCGCACCCGGCGCAGCCGGACCGGCAGGAACTCGCCCGTCAGATGGTCGCGTTCGGTCACCACCTCCACCTCGGCGCCGAAGGCTTTGAGGATGGCGAGGTTCTGCCCGGTGGTCTTGCCGTCCACCACACAGATAAAGCGCAGTCCGAAGTACCGGCAGATCTGGGCGAGTCCGACGGCGAGATTTCCGGAGCTGGACTCGACGATCACCGAACGGCCCGGCTCCACGTTGCCGCTGCGGATGGCCGCGAGAAGCATGCCGAGCGCGGAACGGTCCTTGATGCTGCCCCCCGGATTGAATCTCTCGATCTTCCCGAACACGCGGGAGCCCAAGTCCGGCAGCAGTTTTTCGAATGCGACGAGCGGGGTATTTCCTACGGTCGACAGAATGCCAGGGAACGTTTTCTCGGGCATGGCTGTTCGCCCCCTCCCGGAGAAGCGGTGCGGAAATGGCGCGCGTCCGCCGTGTCGCGGGGCGCGGAAACAGGGCGGGCAGGGGCCGTTCCCCCCCCAGGGGAGGGAGGACGGCCCCGGCCCTGTGCGGCGCCGGTCCGTCCGGCGGACGGCGGTTGGATCCGGTCTGGTCCGACGGCCGGCCTAGCGGGCCAGCTCGGTGGCCAGGTGGCCGGTGATCGCGTCGATGGTCGGGTGGTCCCAGGCCATGGTGGGCTCCACGACGAGGTCGAAACGGTCCTCGACGTCGCCGCACAGGGTCAGGGCGTACACGGAGTCCAGGCCCAGCCCGGCGAGTTCGGCGCCCGCGTCGATGTCGGCCGGGGTACGTTCGAGGTAGTAGGCGACCCGGTCGACGAGCCAGCTGCGGATGGCCTGCGGCGAGGTGACGGGGTCTGGGGTGGCCGATGTATCGTCGGTCGCGATGTCGGTGACGGTAGCTTCGGTCATGGGGCAACTCCCTTGACGGGTACGGCCCGCAGGGCGAGCCGGGTGCGGAACAGGTCGAAGGTGCGGGCGTCGTCGTGGCGAGCGGACAACTCGTCGAATAGCGCCCCGGCGGCGGCCTGGGGCAGCGGCCCGCGGCGCGGGCCGAGCCGCCCGGCGAGCCGGTGCAGCGCCGCCGTGACCCACAGCGGGTCGGCGAGGAAACCGTCGGAGCGCCGCGCCGTACGCCAGACGCCCAGGCAGGCGGCGGCCGCGAGCAGCAGCACGTACCGCTCGGCCAGCAGGAAGGAGCGGCGACCGGCGACCGGGGTCCGCTCCAGCGGCGGCAGGGCGGCACTGCGGCGCGCCAGGTCGGCCAGCGTGTCACTGAACTCGCCGGCCAAACCGGCGAGTTCGGCTAGCTCGGGACGGGTGGCCGCCTGCCTGGCCAGGTCCCGGGCGAACAGCGGAAGCCGGCCGGCCAGGCCGTCGGCCCCGCGCGTGGTCAGCTCCAGTCTGCCGAAGTCGAGCGAGGGCAGCGGGTCGTGCAGGCGGAACAGGGCCTCGTCGCCGTCCGGCCCGCTGGTGCGGGCGTCCAGCGCGGGCTGCCAGGCGCGCTCGGCGAGCCGGGGCAGCTGCGGGACGATGTTCGCGAGGCACACCGCGCCGCTGGCGTGGGCCAGCGCCACCACGGGCAGGTCGCGCGCCGCCTTCTGGAACGCCGCGTACGGCCCTTCGCGTAGGTAGCTGCGGGCGCCCAGCACCACGCCGAGCCGGTAGGAGTTCTCCTGGAGCAGCTTGGGCACGAGGTACTTCACCGCCGCCGCGCGCACGCTCGCCTCGGCGGGACGCAGGTGCAGGGTGCGGGCGGCGACCATGGACAGCGCGTCACAGATCAGCAGGTCCACGAAGGCGTCAGTGAGCACCGAGCGGGGCAGCGGCAGCGCGCTCACCGGGGCCCCGTACAGCTGGCGTTCCCCGGCGAAGGCGAGGACCGTGCGCAGCTGGCTGTCACCGACGCCGACGACCATGCCGGGCAGCACACAGCGGGTCACCTGGAAGACCTTCAGTACGGTCTCCATGGCGCCGCCCTCCTCGCCGAGCAGGGCGGCGGCCGGGACGGGGCAGGAGTCGAACCGTGCGCCCCCCAGCAGGCAGCCGCGGCCCCCGGAGGTGGGATAGCGGGCGGTGCGGTCGACGTGCCCCGCGGGCAGGGCGTCGAGGTCGACCAGCAGATGCGAGTGGCCGCGGCTGCCGGGCCGTTCGTCGGTGCGGGCGAAGAGCACGGCGGCCTCGGCCCGGCCGATGTTGTTGACGAGTTGCTTGCCGCCGTCGAGGAGATAGCCGCCGTCGGCCGCGGGGCCCGCGGCGAGCGAGATCCGAGTGAAGTCGCTGCCGTGGTCGAGCTCGGTGTAGGCGGCGACGATCCGGCCACCGCCGCACAGTAGATCGGCCGCCCGCTGCTGCTGCTCGGGGCTGCCGTCCGACCAGATCGGCAGACCCGCGATGAAGCTGGTGACGCCGTGGCCGATGCCCAGGGAACAGTCCCGGCGGAAGATCGCCCGCATCAGCAGCGCGAACCGGTCGGCACGCTCGAAGCGGCCGCCGAGCGCGGCCGGCGCGAACTCGGCCCCCAGCCCGTACGCGGCCAGCGCACGCTCGCCGTCCGCGGGCAGCTCGCCGCGCTCGTCGGCGCCGAGGACGGCCGCTTCGCCGAGCGGGTTGGCGGGGTCGTACGGGTCGCCGAGCAGGGTCTCCAAGCGGTCGAGGCGTTCCAGGGCGGTGTCACGCCGGGCGCCGTCCGCGCGGACCTCCGTGGCGCTCGTGGTCGGCAGGGCCGTCATGCCGCGTCCTTCGGCGAGGCGGTGAGGGTCGGGTGGTCGGCGGGTGTGCTGCTCGTGGCGCCGGTGGCCTCGGCCAGCGGGCAGTGCAGCAGGGAGAACAGCAGCCCGCGCTCGTGTTGGGTGTGCAGTGCGGGCAGCAGGGCGTCCAGGGCCGGTCCGTCGGCGTCGTCCAGGTCAGGCGTGCCGGTCAGGCGGTGCAGCAGCCGGGCGAGTACGGCGTCCAGCCAGGCCACGTCGTGCCACAGCGGGCTGTCGGCCACGACACCGCCCCGGTTCTCCAGCCAGAGGTGGAGGCTCGCGGCGCCGGCGTACACCAGGGCGTACCGGCTGGCGGAGGCGAACGCCGCTTCCGGGACGGCGCGGGCGCTGTGCCGGTGTGCGGCGAGTTCCTCGTGCACCTCGTCCGCGAGCGCGAGCAGCCGCACGGCCCGCTCGGCCACGGAGGGCGGGGCCAGCTCCTTCACGCGGCGCACCGCCTCCGGCAGGGACTGCACGACGCTCACGCCCGCGCGGGCGTACAGCGTGAGCCGGTCGTGGTCCAGCTCCGGCGGCAGGCCGTCGAGGCGGGCGGCGGCCGTGACCCCGTCCCGGTCGGCGAGGCCCTTGCGGTAGCCGCGGGCGAGCACCGGGAACTGGTTGATCAGCGAGTTGAGGTTGACGGCCGTACTGCCGTCGAAGATGCCCACGATCCGGTGGTCGCGCTCCAGCTTCTGGAAGGCGCCGTCGGCGAAGTCCTCGACCAGCATGGCGCGGGCGCCGAGCAGTCCGCGCAGCGCGCCGATGACCTCGTCGCCGAGGGTGGGCACGAGGTACTTCACCACCGCGGAGACCGCGCTCAGCTCCTCGGTCAGAGTGTGCACGGAGCGGGTCGCGACGAGGCTCGCGGCCTCCATGGCCAGCAGATCGGCGTAGGCCTCGGCGAGGGTCCGCGCGGCGTGCGGCAGGTGGGCCAGGGGACGGCCGTAGAGCCGGTGGGTGCGGGAGAAGCCGGTGGCGATGCGCAGGGCGTGGTCGGCCATGCCGAGGGACATCGCCGAACACAGGGTGCGGGTGACCTGGAAGCCCTTGAGGACGATCTCCAGGCCTTCCCCTTCGGCGCCGACCAGCGCGTCGGCGGGGAGTTCGGCGCCGTCGAAGGCGACACCGCTGATGTCGGCGCCGCGCACACCGTGGGTGGGGACGCGCGGGAGGGGGCGCCAGGTGCCGGGAGCCAGCCGCGCCTTGTCGACGAGGAACAGGCTGAAGCCGCGGCTGCCGCCGTCGGGCTCGGCGCGCGCCAGGACGCACACGAGCTCGGCCCGTCCGGCGTTGTTGATCAGCCACTTCTCGCCGTCCAGCCGCCACCCGCCCGCGGTGCGCTCGGCGCGCAGCTCGCCGGCGAGCAGGTCGCTGCCGTGGGCCCGCTCGGTGAGCGCGAGGGAGACGACGGCCCCCTCGCACACCCGTGCCGCGAGAGCTCCGGCCTGCTCGGACCGCCCCGCCAGCCAGACCGACACGGCACCGAGATAGGTCTTGGCGTGCCCGAGCGCGACGGTGAAATCCCGCCGGGCCAGGATCCGGATGAGCTGCGACAGTTCCTCGGCGCTGCGCAGTTCGCCACCGAACGGGGCGGGCACGAACCACCGGGGCAGCCCCAGCTCGTCCAGCTCCCGGCACACGTCCGCCGGGAACTCCTCCGCCCGGTCGGCCTGCGCACTGCCCCGGTGGGAGAACGCCCGCCGGCCGTCCCCGGGATCCCCCAGCCGCACCTCCAGCTCCCGGCCGAGCGCATACGGATCCCACGCCCCGCCCTCGGCCACAGACAGCACTCGCATCTCATCCGCGTCCCGACCGACCCCGCAGGCCACGGCCACGCCGCCCGCCGAGTTCCCGACGCCGTTCGCCCGGCCGCCGGGTGTTGCGTCGGCAGCATCCCCCTGGGTGCGGAACGCCGCGCGCAGCTCGGGTGACAACTCCTCGTTCAGCACGATGAGTTCGGCCCTCTCGAACAGCGCGCGCATAAGCGTGCGTCGGATCTTGCCGCTCGTGGTGCGCTGGATACGGCCGGGCTTGACAAGGACCACGCCGCCGACCCGGACGCCCAGGCGCTGGGCCAGGCGGGCGCGGGCGGTGCGGGCCAGGGTGGCGAGGGTCTCAGCGGGGACGCCGCGGCTGTGGACCTCCTGGACGGCGACGATCTCCTCCGCGACGGAGCCGCCGGGGCAGGAGGCGAAGACCGCGGCGGGCAGGTCACCGAAGGCCGGGTCGAGGTCACGCAGTTCGCGCTCGATGTCGTGCGGATACAGGTTCCGGCCATGCACGATGATCATTTCCTTGAGGCGGCCGGTCACATACAGGTGGCCGTCGCACAGCGCCCCCAGGTCACCGGTGCGCAGAAACGGCCCGGTACCGTCGGCCGTGACCGCGCGGAACGTCCGCTCGGTCTCCTCCGGCCGGTTCCAGTAGCCGAGCGCCACGCTGTCGCCGCGGATCCAGATCTCGCCGACCCGGCCGTCGGGCAGCACCGCACCCGTGTCGGCATCCACGACACGTACGTCAAGCCCGCGCACGACCCCGCTGCTCACCAGCTCCTGCACCGCCCCACCGGACCGGCTCTCCGCCTCCGTCACCAGGCCGCCGGCCAGCGCCCCCGTGTCCACACGCAGCACCGTCGGCGGCTCGTCCACGGGCGTGCCGGAGACGTAGAGCGTGGACTCGGCGAGGCCGTAGCCGGGCAGCAGGGAGTGCGGCGAGAAGCCCGCGCCCGCGAACCGCTCCGCGAAGCGGGCGAGGGTCGCGGCGTCCACGGGCTCGGCGCCGTTGCAGGCGTAGCGCCAGTGGGACAGGTCCAGCCCGGCGGTCTGCTCCTCGGTGAGGCGGCGCGCGCACAGGTCGTACGCGAAGTTCGGCGCGCAGCTGATGTCGGCCTTGTGCCGGGCGATCAGCCGCAGCCAGGCGACGGGCCGTTTGAGGAACTCGGTCGCCGACATCAGCACCGCGGTCCCGCCCAGATACAGCGGGGCCAGCATCATCGCGATGAGTCCCATGTCATGGTAAGCGGGCAGCCAGCTGCACCAGGTCATGCCGCCGTGCCAGTCGTGGCTGTCGCGCATCAGCCGCAGGTTGTGCACCAGCGCGCCGTGCGGAACCATCACGCCCTTCGGCTCGCCGGTCGACCCCGAGGTGTACTGCAGGAAGCACAACTCGTCGGGTTCAACGGTGTGTTCGGCCCAGGCCTCCGCGTCCCCGGCGCGCTCCGCGGACTCCACTGCGGCGGCCGTGATCCCGGCGAGCGCCGTCCGCTCACCCTCCAGCCAGCGCTCCACCGCGGACAGACCCGCCGCATCGGTGAGCACCAGGCGAGCCCCGGTGTCCGCGGCGATCGCCGTCGTACGGGCCTCCTGGCGCCCGAAGCCACCGGGCAGCGGCACCGGGACGGGCACGGCACCCGCGTAGAGGCAGCCGAGGAAAGCCCGGAGGAACCCGGTGCCGGGACCGCAGGACACCAGCACCCGGTCGCCGGTCGCCACCCGCCCGCGCAGCCACTGGGCCGCGGACCGTGCGGCCCGGTCCAGTTCCGCGTAGGTCAGGCTCTCCTCGGCCGGCCCGGTACTGAACCGGACGGCGCCGTGAGCGGGCTTCCGTGCGGCCCTGCGGCGCAGCGCGCTGACGAAGCTCTCGAAGTCGGTCACCCCAACTACTCACCCTCTGCGGCTGGTGGGGCCGCGGTCGCACAGCAGTGGTATGTCGTTCACCCAACCGGCGCCCGCTATGCGGCACCTATATGCGGCCTTCCGGGCATCGGGAGGGGCGGATCGGTTCGAAACGGCGGACGGCCGACCGGACGGCAACGGCCGCCGTACGGCGCCAGGGGTGCACGGTGACATACGGCGGCCGCGGATGCCGTACGCGGCCAGGGGGAAGCGGTGGCGTACGGCGGCCCCGGACACGGTCGGCCGAAAGGGCGGCTCAGCCGCATCCGCCCGCATGGCCGTCGTCGACGGACCGCTCGGGCTCGGTAAGCGCAACCTCCGGGTCGGCCGGGGGTTCCGCGAGTTCGGGAGAGCGGCCGGTGAGCGCCGCCACGAAGGCGGGCAGCCGGTCGACGCCCCAGTACTTGTCGTAGTGGTCGACGAAGAAGGGCACCCCGAAGACGCCGTCGCGCTGGATCTCCAGCAGCACCCGCACACCCTCGGCACGCAGCTCGGGATCGTCCGACGCTGACGCCAACTCTGCGTCGTCTAGGCCGAGTCGAGCGCCGAAGCCGCCGATCACCGAACGGTCGCAGATGTCCTGCCCGAGCTCCCAGCGGGCCCGGGCGGCGAGCGAGATGTACTCGGGGCCCATGCCGTGCCGGGCCGCGGCCAGATAGCCGAGGTGAGGCACCTCCCACACCGGCTCGCGGTCCACGGGCCAGCTCAGGGACAGCCCCCGCTCGGCGGCCAGGCGCCGCACGTCCTGGAGGATGTAGCGGTGCTTCTCCGGGCTCATCGGGGTGTAGGGGAAGGACCCGCCGGCCTCGTCGAGCAGCTTGCGGCTCAGCTCGTCCGGCTCGAAGTACGGTACCCACTCCAGGGCGGCCGCCAAGCGCGGGTGGTGGGCCGTCAGGTCCCGGTAGGCGAGCCAGGAGTAGGGGCTGCGCAGCGAGAAGTAGAAGCGCGGGTGCCGCCGGGTGCGGCGGCGCCCGCCCGCCGTGCCGCTCACAGCGCGATGCCGCCGTCGACCTGGAAGACCTGGCCCGTGATGTACGACGCCTCGGGCGAGACCAGGAAGGAGACCAGCGCGGCGACGTCATCCGGGCGGCCGAACCGTTTCAGCGGAATGCGGCCCAGCATCTCCTTCGACACCTTCGGCGGCAGCACCGAGGTCATGTCGGTGTCGATGAAGCCGGGCGCCACCGTGTTGGCCCGGACGCCGTGCCGGCCGCCCTCCTTCGCCAGGGACCGGGTGAAGCCGATGATCCCCGCCTTGGACGCCGAGTAGTTGGTCTGGCCCGCGTTGCCCGCGATCCCGGCCACCGAGGAGAGCGTGACGACGGCACCGCCGCCGCGCTTGGTCATCGGGAAGGCCACCGCACGGCACAGATTGTAGGTGCCGTCCAGGTTGGTGCGCAGCACTGCGTCCCAGTCCTCGTCCGGCATCAGCACCAGCGGGTTGTCGCGGGTGATGCCGGCCGAGGTGACCGCGGCCGCCGCCGGGCCCAGCTCCTCCTCGGCCGCGGTGACGAAGTCCCGCACCTGGGCGCGGTCGGTCACGTCCACCCGCAGGGAGAGCACCCGGCGGCCCAGCTCGCGCAACTCCTTCTCCACCACGGCGGCGGCCTGCGCGTCGGAGCGGTAGCAGAAGCCGATGTCGTAACCGTCGCGGGCCAGCCGTTCGACGACCGCACGGCCGATGCCGCGGGACCCTCCGGTGACCAGGGCGACCTTGTCGCCGTGGGTATCACTCGCTGCGGACATCACGTGTCTCCTCACACCTTCGACAGGGCGCGGTCGGGCGCCGGCAGCAGTTCCGAAACACCACGCAGCGCCACCACGAAGGAGCTGATGCGCAGCACCTCACGGCCGGCGGAGTATGTCTCGCCCGCGAGGATCGCCGTCTCGTCGACTGACTTCACGAGGCGCACTCGGTGCTCCATGACGTCCCCGGGGTGGACGCGCACGCCGAAGGCCACCTCATTGATGGCGCCAGCGAGTTCGACCTTCCCGGCCAGCACGTCCGGGTTGGGGTTTTCCCACACGGACAGCAGCACCGCGGACTGTGCCCAGGACTCGATCACCAGGGAGGTGGGATAGGCGTAGTCGGCGGCTGCGGCGTCCTGGCCGAGAGGCGCGTAGCAGGGCTCGTTGCCCGAGACCGCCTTGAGCGCGGTCAGGCTCTCGCCCGGCGTCACCTGCGTGACGCGGTCGACCAGGAGGATCTCCCCGCGGTGCGGAATGGTGTTCTTGATGCGGTCGATGCCGTACGCCGTCATGACGTGCCCTCTTCCTGATCCCGGCCGTCCCGGACGCGGTAGCGCAGCCGGATGTCGGCGGCCCTGCCGCGGTTGGTGGCGATGGCCGCCTTGAACAGCAGCCCGGCCGCGTTGTCGGCGACCGTGACATCGGCCAGCACCCGGTCTCCCGGAAAGACGGGCCTGTGGAAGCGGCACCGGTCCATGGCGATCAGCTCCACCTCACCGGACGGTTCGGCGGGGTTGTCCTTGGCCCACTGACGGACCGTGCGGTCGGCGGCCTCGATGAGGAACACCCCGGGCAGCACGGGGAACCCGGGATAGTGGCCGGCCATGACCGGGCCGTCCTCCGGCGCGTTGAAGGCACCGACCGCGCCCTTCGGGCCGGTGCGGATCAGCTCAAGGTCGCCCAGCGGCGAGGCAGCGCTCACCGGGACTCCCGCAGCTTGCGGTCGAGCAGTTCGTAGGTGCCCTGCAGGGAGGTGATCGAGGCCAGCTCGGCTTCGGCGAGCTTGACACCGTACTCCTTCTCCAGGCGCACGGTGATCTCCAGCGCCATCAGCGAGTCGACGTCCAGGTCCTCCGTGAAGTGGGCGTCGTCGGTGACCTCGGCGACGTCCAGATCGAGGACGTCGGCGACCAGGTCACGCAGCTGTTCCTTGTCGAGTACGGGTGCCGTGGTGATGTCGGACATGGGGTACACGCGTCCTTCCGGATGGTGGTTGGCGTACGAGAGGTGCAGGAGCAGGCGGCGCAGCCGGTAGGCTCCACGACGCCTGCCGGCGGGGAGAACGCGCCCAGGGCGCGCCGCGCGGATCGCCCCGGCTCCCACCGAGGGCACCGCTTGCCGCGAGGCCCCGGTGAGACGATTGCCGAGATCCGTACGACGCCTGTGCAGCCCCGCGTCGAGGGCGCACGCCGCGTCACCGCGCACCGGTGCGCAGGACGACCGCCCCGGTCTGGCCGTCGGGGTCGACCGAGGTAACGAGCACGGGGCGGTCCGCTTCCGTCGCGGTGACGGCGGCTGCCAGCTGGAGGGAGGCGGAGGCGGCGCCCAGGTCGCCGATCAGGTGGCGCAGGCGCAACCGGGGTGGCTGATGCTCGCCGAAGATCGAGGCGAGCGCCGCGTCCTCACGGCCGCCGAGCGGGCCGCCACAGTCGGACGGCACGAGCAGGGCGACCTCGTCGGGCCGTACGTCGGCCTCCTTGAGTGCCTCGGTGACCGCACGCACGACCGAGTTGTGAGCACGCTCCGGGGCGTGGAAGGCGACGAAGCGGCTGCCGAGCAGCGTGGCGAGCGCGGGGCGGCCGTGGGCGCGGGCCCGGCCGAGCGGCTCCAGCAGGAAGAGCGCGCAGCCTTCGCCGAGCGGCCCGGTCGGCTGCTGGTGAGGGCCGGAGGCGCGGGCCCGGTACTCCAGCCAGGCACGCTCGGTGGAGAATTCCTCGACGGCGCCGCACAGGACGGCCTCGCAATGGCCCCGGCGCAGCAGCCGGGCCGCGTAGTTGAGGGCGAGCAGGCCGGTCAGGGCGCCGCCCGCGACCGTGGTGTTGGGGCCGCGCAGGGTGTGCCAGATCGCGCTCTGACCGGCGGCCCGGTTCATCACGGTGTTGGGGAACAGGGCCGGGTCGACGTGGAAGGGCTTCTCACCGGTCAGGGAGTCCCGGGTGAAGTCCATGATGCTCTGGACGCTGCCGTGCCCGGTGCCAAGCACCATGCCCACGGCCTCCGGGTCGTCCTGGGCCAGCCCGCCGCCAGCCTGTTCCAGGAGCATCCCGGCGGTGGCGACGGCGAGCGCGGTGGCCCGGTCCATCGACCGGGTGCCCTTGCGACCGAGCACCGCCCTGATGTCGAAACCCGGGATGTGCCCGGACCGGTCGTAGGGGCCGAGGTCGAGGGCATCGTCTGCGGCGTGCACGCCGTCCCGGCCCTCCCGCACCCCGTCAGCGAAGGCCTCGGCACCGAGCCCGTACGGCGAGGCGGCCGACCAGCCGGATACGACCAGGGTGTCCGGGTCCGCCCCGGCGGCAAGACTGGCACTCATCGCTGTCTGCTCCTGTCGGTGAAGGTCGGGAGATCGAGAGGTCGTGGAGGTCCTGGAGGTCGCGGAGGTCATGGTCGGTCAGCCCCAGGCGCCGGCGGCGGCGTGCAGTTCCGCGCCGTCCACGCCGATGGTGTTGCCGGTCAGCCAGGAGGACTCGGTGCGCGACAGCAGCGCCACGGCGTCCGCGACGTCCTCCGGCCGGGTCAGCCGGCCGTGGGGGTTGTTCTCGGCGGCGCGCTCGACGTAGCCGGCGTGTTCGGGGATGCGCCGCAGGGCCGGGGTGAGGGTGGTGCCGGCGCGCAGCGCGTTCACGGCGACGCCCCGGGGGGCCAGTTCGCATGCCAACTGCCGGACATGGGCCTCCAGGGCGGACTTGGCCGCCGAGACCGCGCCGTAGCTGGGCAGCGCCTGGGAGGTGCCGGCGCTCGTCATCGCGTAGACCTTCGAGCCGTCGCGCAGCAGGCCCGCCGCGAGCAGGTCCTGTGTCCAGTACACGAGGCTGTGCGCCATGACGTCGAGGGTCATCTCCAGCTGGCGTTCGTTGATCTGCTTGTCCCAGCCGGCGCGCGGCAGAAACGGCACAAGGGTGCCGAAGGCGAGCGAGTGGACCAGGATACGGACGCCGCCGGTGCTGCCGGTCAGCTCGGCCAGCCGGGGGACGACCTCCTGCCGGGTGCTCCGGGAGGCGGCGTTGGCGTTGAAGAAATGCGCCTCGACCCCCTTGCCCCGGATCTCCCCGACGAATTCCTCGACCTCCTCGGCACGCGACGCCGTGTCGAAGTGCACGCCGGCGACATGGACACCCTCCTCGGCGAGCCCTAGGGCGATGGCTCGCCCGATCCCACTGGAAACCCCGAGGACCAGGCACCAACTGCCCTCAAGCGACTTCAGCATGCTCTGACTCCTGTGTGCGGTGGGGTGGTTCGACAGACGCGGGAGGTACGGACGGCGCGGTTACGGGGGAGACACGCACGAGCGCCACATGCCCGGCGCCGGTCGCACAAACGACCAGCCGGCCGACCCCGTCCCGCGTGGTGACGGCGTGGGCCACGGCCAGGGCAGGGCCCAGACACCCGGTCCGCGGTGCCGGGTCTGCCGCCGGGCCGCGGCGGGGGTGTTCCGGGGTGTCGGTCAGGGGAGCGTCTCCGGGCGGGACCGGGCGGCGGGAGACCACCGCGGACGCGACCGCTTCGGCGACCTGGGAGCCGTCCAGATCGAGGTGGAGCGTGACAGGGCGGTCTCCCGGAGCGGTCAGCTCCGCCAGCGCCGTGGTGAGGGCGCGGGCGGCGCGGGTCCGTCCCGCCTGGTTGGCCAGTGCGGCAGGCGGTACGAACAGGGAGCGGGCCCGCACTGTCGCGCGTACCGCCGAGCCGCGTGCCCGCGCCCCGGCCGGGGTCTCCAGCGTGAGCACCGCGGCGCCCTGCTCGCCCCCGCCGCCCCGGCCGTCCGGGACGGGTTCCTCGGTTGCCGCCAGCACCAGCGCGTCGGCGCGGCCGGACGCCAGCACCAGAGCCGCGGTGGACAGCGCGTCCAGCGCCGCCGTACGGGCCGTGGCGACGGTCAGCGCGAAGCCGTTGAGGGCGAACTCGACGGCCAGCCGGTTGCCAAGGACGTTGACCGCGAAGTACGGGGCCGAGGCGGGGGAGATACCCGCCGCACCCGACTCGGCGACAGTGGCGTCCATGGCGTCGAAGAGCCCGGCGAGCCCGGCGTTGGTGGCGAGCAGAAGCCCGCGCCGGTCTGCCGGGACCGCGTCGGGCCGACCCCCGTCGGCGAGCGCGCCCCGCGCCGCGGCGAGGGCGTACTGGGCGGCCGCCGGGAAGTACTTGTAGCCGCGCGGCCCGAGCCGCTCCCGGTGGTCGAACCAGTCGTCGGCATCCGCCATCGGCACCCCGCCCGCCGCCGCAGCCACCTCCGGCGAGTCACCCCACGGCGTGACCACACCCGCACCGGTGACGACGAGTCCATCTTCGGACATATCCGTCATACCGGCACTCCCCCCTTCCCTGCTCTGAGCCCCACCGCGTCCGCGCTCCCCGCCAGCACCACCGACGCGTTGTTCCCACCGAACCCGTAGGCGTTGACCAGCACACGCCGCGCCCCTGCGGGCAAGGGCACCGGCTCGCCCTGCGGCAGCGCCACCGCGCACTCGGGATCCTGCTCCTTCAGCGGCACGTTCGGCGGGACCGTGCCATGGCGCAGGATCAGCGCCGCGGCCACGGCGGCCAGCGCGGCGGACGCCCCGCCCGCGTGGCCGAGGAGTGCCTTGAGGCTGTACAGCGGCACGCGCGCGGCACGCGCCCCGAGGACGCGGTGCAGGGCCCGGCTCTCCATGACATCGTTGAGCCGGGTGCCGGTGCCGTGCGGCACCACGCAGCCGATGTCGTCGGCCGCGCCGCCCACGGCCTCGCGCATGGCCCGCACGATCTGCTCGCCGTCGGCCCGCGGCGCCGTCGGATGGTCCGCGTCGCAGCTCCACGCGACGGCGGACAGCCGCAGCACGCCACGGCCGTCACCGGTCGTCACACCCCGCGCCCGGGCGTGCGCCGCCGACTCCACGACGAGGATCCCCGCGCCCTCGGCGAACACCGTGCCGTCGCGGTCGGCCTCGAAGGGCCGACAGCGCTCCGGGTCGACGGCACCGAGCCGGTTGAAGCAGCCGAGTGCCACCCGCGAGTACGCGTCGGAGCCGCCCGCGATCACCACGTCCGCCACGCCCGCGCGCACCAGATCCGCCGCGATGCCGAGCGCGTACGCCCCGGCCGCGCAGGCGTTCCCGATGTCGTGGACCGTGCCGAACAGCCCGAGTTCGGTGGCCAGCGCGCCGGCCAGGCGGAACGGCGGCGTCCAGGCACCGTCATCCCCCCGGCCGCGTTCGTTGGCGCCCGGCTCGCCCATACAACTGCCCAGCACGACGGCCGTACGGGCCGTGGCGAGCGCCGCCGCGTCCAGTCCTGCGTCGGCCAGCGCCTCAGCGGTGGCGAGCGATGCGAACCGCGTCGCCCGGTCGGCCGCCAGGTCGGGGTCGGGCACCAGGCCGATGAACGGCAGGTCCATCCGGGCGAGCGGGTCCGCCGGCCGGTCCGGCAGACGGGTTCCGGCCGCCGTCATGGCCCGCCACAGAGTGTCGGCGCCCGCACCGTGACAGGTGACGGCGCCGACCCCGGTGACCACGACCTCGACCTCGCGGTTCATGCCGTCCGGCCCTCCAGGGCCGCGTTCATACGGTCGTCGAAGGCCACCAGGGACCAGGCGCGACGGTTCTCGATCACCGCGTAACCGTGGGTGATCCGGCCGGTCGCCGTCTGCACCAGCTTCCCGTCGCGCACCACGTAGGTGTCCATGCGCGAGTCGTACGTGAAGCCCTTGAAAACGCTCTCGACGGTGAGGACGACGTACATGTCCTCCTCCATACGGGCCTCGTCGAGGACGGTGATCCGCGAGTGCGGCACCACCGGAATCCAGTTCTGCTCGTCCAGCAGCGTCTTGATGGATACCCCGCGGTCGGCGACCAGCCGGTCCTTGGCCTCCTCCATCAGCCGGAGATAGCCGGACATCTGCTGACGCTCGGTGAAGTGGCAGTACCAGTACGGGATGCGGAACTTCCACGCGTACGCGTTGCGCCCGGCCGTCAGCTCCTTGAGCACGTCGTCGGCGGACAGGTCGACCTGGACGGGCTCCGGCGTCCAGCCGGGCGTCGCGGCGAGCCGGTCGACCGCGAACGGCGCGAGCGCGGCTGGCAGCGGCTGTTCGCCGCCGCCACGCGGGTCGAGGCGCAGCTGGACGCGGACGGTGGACGTCACGGCCTTGAGCAGAGTGTCGCGCCGCACATGCAGGGCGACGGAGAACAGCATCTCGTCGTCCTTGGCCCTGCGATGCGGCCCGACCTCGGCGACGGCCGTGTCGTCGATGTGGAAGGCGTGCAGGATGCGGGTGTCGATGTCCACGATGTCCGTGCACAGGCCGTACACCTCGTAGATCTCGCCCGGCGCGATACCCGCCTGCCTGAGGTGGTTCAGCACGGCTTCCTCAACCAGGTAGTTGACGTGCTTGAACCCGATCCAGGTGCAGATGTTGGAGCCCTCGTAGCGGGGGCGGATCTCCAGGGAGCTGGGCTCCTTCAGGGCGAGGACCGAGGCCTCGATGTCAGGGGTGTGGGTGGTCACGTCGACTCCGTTACATAGAGGTGGAGTTACGGAAGAGGGTGAACTGCGAGTGGGGCAGAAGGCGGCGGTACGGCGGTGGCGGCCGTGCCGTTCGCCAGGCGGTCGGGGAAGGCCTCGCTCAGCAAGGCGTGCACCGCGTCCGCGAACCGCCGTGGCTGCTCCACCATGGCGAAGTGGCCGCAGTCGTCGAAGAGTTCGAACCTGCCGTCGGGCAGCGCCCCAGCCAGCGTGCGGGCGTCGCCGGGCGGGGCGGCGAAGTCCTCCGTGCCGGCCACCACCAGCACCGGCAGGCGCAGCGCGGCGACATCGAGGTGAGGGCTGCGCAGGTACGCCCCGAAGAACTGCTGCCAGCCGTAGGGACCGATCCGGTCCCGCACCCGCATCGCCATGGCGGCGCGCAGCGCGGGCGCGATGCGGTCACCCGCGCCGATCCGCAGCCCCTCTTCGAGGATGCGGTGGAAGCCGCTCAGGTAGTACAGGGCGTCGTCCCAGGTGAAGTCCCCGGGACTGCGCCGATGGAAGGGCGCCACGACCACGGCGGCTCGCGGCCCGCGGCCAGCTGCCCGGCGGGCCAGCACCTCCAGGGCCGGTCCCGCGGTGAAGGAGTGCACGATGACCGCGTCGACCCCGCCGGGCATCGCGTCGAGTGCCCGCTCCACGTGCTCCGCCGGGTCGTCGTGCACGCTCCACCCGGGGTCGCCCTCGGCTCCCCATGGCAGGACTCCCTCCCAGATCTCGACGCCGTCCAGGGCCAGTTCCTCGTACGACCGCCACACGGAGGTGGCCCCGGCCAGCCCGTGCAACAGCAGCATCCGCACCGGTGAGGAGCCGCCCCGGGCCGCCCGCCGCAACCGCACGGTGGACGTCCGCTGCCCATGGAACCCCAGCAGCCCGGTCGCCATGCCACCGCCGGCTGGTCCGCCGACCGGTTCGGCGGGATGGCGAGGCTGGGCCTGGCCCTTCGGCGCTCCGGACGGCGATCGGTCCTGCAGTTCGGGTGCCGGGCCGCCGGCGTCCGTTTCGCCCGGGCCGCGATGCCCGCCCCGGCCCGTCCGCGCTTCGCCGGCCGGCTCACCCAGCACGCGGGTCGTCGTCTCCGAAGACGCGTCGGCCGGCGGCCACGGTACCTCGTACCTGCTCATCGAATGCCGCCCACGGACTCCATCGGCACGGCTTCGGTCCTGGGCGACGCTGTTCCGGGCCCCGCCGACACCGTTGCGGGGCCGGTCAGCAGCAGGGCCGCGCTCGCGTCGTCCCAGCCCGCGTCGCCGGTGCCCGCGCTGGCGAGCACCGCCTCGGCGTCATCGGGACGACCACCGGCCCGGCCGTCCAGCCAGACGGCCGCCGCCGCGCACTGCAGTACGCCGAGCGCACCCGAGGCAGGTCCGTACAGGGCGGACAGGTCGTGGACGGGCGCGCTGCCCGCCCCGGTGCCCAGCCCCGCCGCTGGAGCCGTCACCCCCTCCGGGTGTTCCGGCACGCACCACAGCCCGATCCGCCCGGCATGCCGGGACCGCACCGCGGCGACCGCCTCGGCGTGGTCGCCTCGGCGGGCGTAGGGCCCCACGGCGGCCAGGTGCCGCGCGCCCCGGGCACGCACCGACGCGGCCGACTCCACGACCAGCGCGACCGCCCCGTCGAACAGTTCGGGAACCGCAGCCGGGTCCTCCGCGACCGGGGCCTCGGGCGTGCCCGTGACATGCCGGACGGCAGCGTTGTCCGGCTCGACGCCCAGGACCAGGACCCGTTCGACCCGGCCGGCTGCGATCAGCAGCCGGGCCCAGTTGACGGCGTCCAGGCCGGACGTCGGCCCGTTGCACAGCGTAAGGTTGGCGCCGCGCAGCCCGTGCGTGATGGCCACCCAGGAGGCCACGACGTTGCTGGAGGTGGCGGGCAGCATCATGGGGCTGGTCGCCAGGTAGGTGGATTCGGCGATGGTCTGCACGGTCTCGCAGACCGTGTCGGCGTTGCCGTAGTTCGTGCTGGCCACGACGCCCACGCTCTCGCCGGGGACGGTGAGGCCCCCGTTGTCGTCGGTGAGCCCGGCCGCGCGCAGGGCGTCCGCGGCCGCGGCCATGCCGAGCTTTGTGGCGCGGTCCTTGTAGCGCAGCCCGCGCCCCTTGAGCCGGGAGACGGGGTCGGCTTCGTCCCGGTGGCCGACGGGCAGCGGCCCGAGCAGATCCTGCGGCCCGGTCAGCCCGCGTACGGCGGCGCCGAGCCCGGTGATCACCGCGCACGCCGTGCGTCCGGTACTCACTTGCCTCCTCCCTCGGGATGCATCGGGTGCCGCAGCGCTTCGTCGGCGACACGCTCCACGACCGCGACCGCGTTGAGCCCGCCGAACCCGAACGAGTCGATCTGTGCCAGCCGCAGCGGCTCCTGAGGCCGCACGGTGCCTCCTCGCACCAGGCGGAAGCCGGCCACGGCGTCCACCGGGTCGTCGAGATACACCGTCGGCGGGATGGTGCCGGTGCGCATCACGTCGACCGCCGCGACCAGGCTGTGCAGTCCGGAGGCTCCCGCGGTGTGCCCGGTCATCGACTTGATCGCCGTCATGTAGGGGGAGGGGGACAGGCCCGCGAACACCGTGCCGAGCGCGCTCGACTCGGCCTCGTCGTTCAGCGGGGTGCCGGTGCCGTGCAGCATGACCAGGTCGATGTCCGCAGGCCGTACCCCGGCCCTGCGGTGCGCTTCGTGGACGGCAGCGGTGATGCTCTTCGCGTCCGGTGCCGACGAGTGGTAGGCGTCGCAGTTGACGGCGACCCCCCGCACCCGGGCGTGCACCCGGGAGCCCGGCCCGGGCCCGTCCGCCTCCCGGCGCAGCACCACCGCCACCGCGCCCTCGCCCTGGAGCATCCCGCGCCGCTCCCGGTCGAACGGCCGGACGCGGTCGGGGGCTTCGGCATAGCAGCGGTCGAGCAACCCGTAGGTGCTCTCGGTGATGGTGTCGACCCCGGCCACGACGACGGTGTCCGCCGCGTCCAGGTCGAGCAGGTCGGCGCCCAGCGCAAGCGTGTACAGCGACGCCGAGCAGGCGTTGGCGACGGTGTGGGTGTCAGCGGCGCCGAACCGGTGCCGCAACATGGTCCCGAAGTGCAGGTCGGCCGCGTCGAACGGGATCCCGCCCCGCCACGAGAGCTCCACCGAGCGCAGCTCGCGCAGGGTGGTGCCCACGAGCACCGGCACCTCCGACAGGTCGTCGCCGAGTCCGGCGTCCGCCGCGGCCTGTGCCACCGCACGTTCGAGCCAGCGGGTCGCCCGCAGCGGCACGTCCACGCCCGGCGCCGGACGGTCGTCGATCTCGTACGCCACTTGTGCGCGGAACTTTTCCCGGTCGTAGCCGTGCAGCGGTCCGAGCCCGCTGCGGCCGGCGATCAGCGAGTCGAAGATCTCCTCGACGTCGGCACCGATGCTGGCGACGGCGCCCATCCCGGTCACGATCCAGCTCATGCCGCGCTCCCCACGGGCTCCGTACGCTCCGCGTCGCGGTACGCCCCGAGGATCAGCACCGCGTTGTTGCCGCCGAACGCGAGCGCGTTGTTCTGCACAACGTTCAGCTCCGCCTCGACGGCCCGGTTGGGCACGCAGTCGACACCGCACTCCGGGTCGGTCTCACGGTGGTTGATGGTCGGCGGGATGAATCCCTCGGTGATCGCCAGCGCACAGGCCGCCGCGGCGACCGCGCTGGCCGCCCCCATGCTGTGGCCGATCATCGATTTGATGGAGACCGTGCGCGGCATGGACCCCTCGCCGAACACCTGGCGGATCGCGCCCGCCTCCGTGATGTCGTTGGCCTCGGTGCCGGTGCCGTGCGCGGAGACGAAGTCGACCTGATCCGGCGTCACCCCGGCGTTGCGGTGGGCGAGCCGGATCGTCCGCGCGATGCTGTCCCGGTCCGGGGCGACCGGGTGCAGGGCGTCGCAAGCGAGCCCGTACCCGAGCACCTCGGCGTAGATGCGGGCTCCGCGGGCGAGCGCGGAGTCGAGGCTCTCCATCAGGAGGATGCCCGCTCCCTCGCCGGTGAGGATGCCCTCGCGGTCCTTGTCGAAGGGCCGGCACACCTCAGGGGCGATGGTGCCGAGCCGGTAGAAGCCGGTGAACGTCTTGCGGCACGCGGCGTCGGCGCCACCGCACAGGGCGATGTCGACATCACCGCTGCGCAGGGCGTCGTAGCCGTAGCCGACCGCGTAGTTGCCCGCAGCGCACGCGGTCGGAATCGTCACGGCCTCCACGTCCTCCAACTCCAGCTCGCGCACGATGCCGGCCGACAGGCGCCCGGCCGGGACGCGCCGGGCGACGGCCGGGACGCGCCGGGCGACGGCCGGGTCGTATGCGCCGGGGCCACCGTCCACGCTCGCGGCGACGAGTTGGTCGAGGTCGCGGGACTCGCCGTCCGTGGTGCCCACCGACACCAGGGAGCGGCGGGAGCGCACGTCCGCCAAAGTCAGGCCGGCGTCCTCGACCGCCATCCGCGCGGCGGCGGCCGAGAACTGGCTCGCCCTGCCCAGTTCCTCGGGGTCCTGCCGCGTGATCCAGCGTTCCGGCGCGAAGTCGGTGACCTCGCAGCCGTTGGCGTGGGCGAATCCGGTCGTGTCGAACGCGGTGATCGGCTTGACGCCGCTGCGTCCCTCGCGGAGCCCGGCTGTGAAGGCCTCGACACCGATGCCGATGCTGGTGACCACACCGAGTCCGGTGATGACCACCCGGCGGCCGGCGCCCTCGGGGTCAGGGCTCCGGCAAAGTCGCCCTGTAGGGCTGTGACGTGGTGTTTCTGCGTGAGATGAGGGTGCGCGGGCGTGTTCAGGTCGGGTTGGATGGAGGTTCCTACGCCGTCCGTCCGTCCGAGAGAACAACGCCCGCGCCATGTCATCGTCTCGCATCTCCGCGCCTGTCCGCATGCTCGTTCCGGATCATGAGCTTCTCGTCGACCTGCTCGGTCGGATACCCGATCCGCGCCGTCGGCGCGGGGTCCGTCATTCGGTGGGCGCTCTGATCGCGGTCGCGGTGTGCGCGGTGATCGCCGGGGCACGGGGGTTCACGGCGATCGGGGAGTGGGCCCGGGACGCGGGGGCCGACGCCTTGGGCCGGCTGGGTCTGGAGCGGGGGTCGGTGGACGAGTCGACGCTGCGCCGTCTGTTCGCGAGGCTGGACGCGGACCGTCTCGACGCGGTGCTGGGGGCCTGGGCCGTGACGCGGGCCGCGTTGGTCGCGGGCCGGCGGGTGATCGCCGTCGACGGCAAGACGGTCCGCGGCGCCCGCGGCGACAGCTCTTCCGCGCCGCACCTGGTCGCCGCCCTCGCTCACGGATCCGGGGCGGTGCTCGGCCAGGTCGCGGTGGGGGAGAAGAGCAACGAGATCCCCGCCGCCCGCCGCCTGCTCCAACTCCTGGACCTGGACGGCGTGGTCGTCACGATGGACGCACTGCACACCCAGCACGACACCGCAGCGCTGGTGACAGAGGCCGGCGCCGATTACGTCCTGACCGTGAAGGCCAACCAGAAGTCCTTGTACAACCAGCTCAAGGCCCTGCCCTGGGCCCGGATGCCCGCCCTCACCAGGACCGAGCGCGGACACGGACGCCGCGTCACCCGCACGATCAAGGTCGCCGACGTGCCCGCCTGGATCGGCTTCACCGCAGCCACGCAAGTCGCCCGACTACGGCGCACCGTCACCAGGAAGGGCAGGCGGACGGTCGAGATCGTCTACCTGATCACCAGCGCGGACGCCCACACCGCGCCGCCGGCACTCCTGGCCGCATGGGTGCAGTCGCACTGGCAGATCGAGAACCGCCTGCACTGGATCCGCGACGTCACCTTCGACGAAGACCGCTCCCAGGTCCGCACCGGCAACGCACCCCGCGTCATGGCCGCCCTGCGCAACACCGTCATCACCCTGCTCCGCCTGCACGGCCACCACAACATCGCCGCCGCCCTACGACATCACGCCCGCGACACCGACCGCCCCATCAACCTGATCCTGACCGCATGATCAACGACTTTGCCGGGACCCTGCCCTCGGGGTGCGGGCGCCGGGGCCCGCCGTGACCTCGCTCATCCGTGCTGATCGAAGCATTCATCAAAAGCTCACCCATCTGGCGGTCGGGACGACGGATCAGCTTTGAGCGGCCTCGGTCACCACCGCGTACACGCCCTCCAGGTTGACCATGCGGCTGAGCTCGCTCTGGTCGATCGTCACTTTCTGGGTCCGCTCCAGGGCGGCGAGGATCTCGATCGCGCGCAGCGAGTCCGCGTCGTGCTCCTCCTTGAAGAGGCTGGTTTCGGTGACCTCGTCCTCGTCGATCTCGAGGATGTCGCAGATGATTTCCTTGATCTCCTGCTTGCGGGCAGCGTCAAGGCCGTTCGTCAAGCTCACGTTGGTCATCTCGACTCCAATGCGGGATCGGTATCGGAGTCCGGTAACTCCGCCCGTGTGAGTCGAGGGTGGAATCGGCCGCTATACGCGGCCTATACGGTCCGACTCCACCAGCCGGCCCATCTGCTTGGCGCGCAGTCCCGTCATGCAGCCCGACCAGCCAGGTCGCGCAGGCCCAGCGCTGCACCAAGGCGGGGCCGACTACCTGCACCAGCTCACCGGCGGCCGGGCGGACCGCCTGGGCTACCTTCTGCGCAGCGGGGCCATACGGGCCATCCGGGACGGCACCGAATGCCTCACCCACGCGCTGTTCGACGACCTCGCCGCACCTTGGCGCGACTCACGCACGAGATGACCTCCCGAAGGCCATCTGTGGCGGGACAGTGGTAGCCCCCGCAGACCACTCTGGCCATCTACCCAGAACGAACGGGGAACCTCCGTGCCCACTAAACCCTTTCACTCGCTTTTCCATTCGAGCAGCGAATAGGCAACTGAGACAAAAAGGAACTTCAGCTTCTCCAGCTTCCTCGCACCTCGCCCAGTTACGGCGAAGGCGGGACATATATGGCCGACTGCCCCTTCCGTGGCGGCATGGCCTTTCAGGCGACAGAGAAGATCGTCCCGGACGCCCCTCCGGAAACGCTCGAAGAAGCGGTCCGAAAATACGATGCGGCGCTGGGAGAATGTGACACCGACATCGCTGGTCTTGAGCAGTTGCTGCTGAAGAAGCGAGAGCATCGCATGCGGCTCGCCTCCGGGAAGGAGGAAGCCTGGGCGGCTCTGACGTGTACCCAGTCGGCGCTGAAGACCGCTCGCGAGATGTTCGCCCCGCAGCAGAAGATCACCGGCTCGCCCCGCAGCCAGGCAGGCCACTCACTATCGTCCCCGCAGACACGCAGCTTCCCAGCGCGACACCCCCCACCGATCCACCCGAACCTGGAGGCTACACATCCGCCGGTCCTCACGTCCCGACGGACGAGCCCGACACCGGTAGCACCAGCTCACAGCCGGAAGCGGCTAGCGAATCCCCCGACGAGGTGATCGTCCGGGGCTCCCGCATGAAGCAGATCCTCACGGTCATGGCTCAGCGCCCCGACGCCGACTGGGGCACCGGTGACGTCGCCACGCTCCTCGGCATCACCGAAAGCGACATCGCCGCCCGCCGTGCGCTACGCGAGAACCTGCGCAACCTTGCACGGCGCGGCGCCCTGGAACGAGTGACCGTCGAAGGCGACTTCCACACCTACTACCGGCCCCGCATGAACTGGAGATTCGCCTGACACAGGTGCCCGCCGGTCATCACCGCCGCAGGCTCCAGCCCCGCACAACTTAATAACCGCCGCCGCGTAGGACGACCCAGGGTTGCCCCCCTGAGTCTGCGGCGACGGCTATAGCCCGCTAAGGCTGTTTCCGACACTACCCGGCTCCGCCCGGACGTGTACGGCATTCGGCCATTTCACCCTGCCTCTTTTCGAGGAGCCGAATGTCCATGCGAATTCATCGCGGCGGATTGCCGGGTTCACGCCCGGGCCACAGATCCACGTCGAGTGTCTTCTCCAGGGTGGCGATCGTCAGCAGGTCAGGCCACACCTCTCCGGCGAGCACTCGGGTGACGGTCAGGCGGTCGATGCCCGTCCGTCGGGCCACTTCCACCATCGACCAGCCGTTGGCGTCGACCACCTTCCGCAGCCGCGCGGCCACTTCCTGGGCGACCCGCGCCCCGTGGTGGTCATCGAGCACAGCGCCCGGCCAGGTGCCCTCGAGGACGTACCCGACGGGCCTGCGGCTGCGCTTGTCTCCCTGTGGCACAGCAAAGAGTCTCGCCCATACGGACCTCCCGGGATGACGGCGGCCGCCACTCTCACCGAATGTTATTGGAATATTACCCCGCCCGGGGTCTATTCCTGGTGGAGAGTCACGATGGACGCGATCGAGCAGTACCGCCCCAAGCTTCCCGGCCCGGTCTGGGAGCGAATCGGCGCGGACTGCCGTCGTGCAGTAACCAAGGCCAAGCCCGCCACGCCGAAGGAGGCACGCGACTGGCTTGGAGCCCTGGTGTACGCCGCCGCTCACGCGGACGCCTGCGGACAGTCCACGAGAGTCGAGCAGTTGCTCACTCCCGAGTCGATCGAGTGGTACTTGGCAACCGGCTACCTGCACGCCGACGAGTCGTCCCGCTCCAACCGCCGCTGCCGACTCAACAAGCTCCGCCGCGCCCTGCTCGGCCCCGACCTGACCACCGGCGCCCCGGCGGCGTACACCGGCTCTGATCCCTCCCGCCCCTACACGAAGTCGGAGCAGGCCCTGCTGTACGCCTCCGCCCGCGCCCAGCCCACCGACGAACTCCGCTACGGCTCCCTGGCCCTGCTCGCCCTCGGTCTCGGCTGCGGCCTGGACTCACCCGAGATCATCCCGCTGCGCACCCACGACATCCGCGAAGCGCCCAACGGCGCGGTCGCCGTCTCGGTGCGCGGGCGAAGGAAGCGGATCGTGCTGTGCCGCAACGCCTGGGCCCCGGTCCTCACCGAGGCCACCGCCCGGGCCTCCCTCCCCGGCCAGGCCCGCTACCTCTTCCGCCCCGCGAGCCACGCCCGGGGCACCAACACCGTCACCAACTTCCTGGCCCGCACCAAGCAAACCCCCGGCACACCGGCCCTGGTGATGGGCCGGGCCCGCGCCACCTGGCTCGTCGACGCCGTCGAGGCACGCATGCACCTGCCCACCCTCATGGCAGCCGCCGGCCTGACCACTCTCCGCTCGATCGACCGGATCCTGCCCCACGTCCGCAACCTCCCGCCCGACCAGGCCGCCGCCATGCTGAGGGAGCTGTAGATGACCAGCCGCCTCGACCGCCACGCGCACATCGCCACGCTCCGTACCCGCCGCCTGCCCATCCCCGACGCCGAAGTCCACCAGGTACCGGCCGCGCTCGACGACTCCGGTCTCGTCTCCGAGGTCGAACCCCTCGTCGCCCAGTCCACCGGCCGCAGCCGCACACTCGGTGTACGGTCCCTGCTCCTGGGAATGTGTCTGGCCGCCGCACGCAACGCCGGCACCGTCACCCTGACGTCGGTCACGAACCTTCTGTACTTCGCCCTGTCCGACCAGGCACGCGAGCAACTCGGTGTCCCCCGCTACCCCGACCACGCCAACGGCTTCGAAGCCGCGTACGGAGTCGTCCGACGCCTGTTCCACCGCATCGAGGAAGCCGTCGACCCCTCACCGCTGCCCAAGAACCACCGCCTCGACCGCGACCTGGTCGCATGCCTCCTCAGCGAGGCCGATCCCGACGAGCTCACTCGTAAACGATCACTCATGCCTTGGATCGCCAACCGGATCCTCGCCATGTCCCTGCGCGACGCCCACGTCCTGCTGGAAGGGCGCTGGAACGGCTCGGCCGCCCTGGACGCCACCGTCATCGGCACGTACGCGAAAGGGCTGTCGTCCGACAGCCCGGTCACGGCGAGCGATCCCGACGCCGGCTGGTACGTCCGCACCGCCAAGCACAAGGACCCCCTCGTGACAGACGTGCCGGCGCAGGAGCGGGTCAAGAAGCGCCTGTTCGGCTACGACGCCTGCCTCGTCGTCGCGCGCGACCCCGACCACGACGGCGCACCGCTGCCCGACGGATCGGCCAACCCCGACGTCGTCCCGTCCCTGGTCGTCGCCTTCTCCCTCGACAAGCCCAGCCATCGCCCCTCCGAAGTCGCCCTCGAAGCCCTCCAGCACGTCGATCCCCGCTACCCCCGCGGCTACCTCGCCGGCGACCGCCTCTACCCCGACCAGAAGGCGCACAAGTTCCAGCTCCCCATCCGAGCCCTGGGCTACCAGCCCGTCTACGACTACGCCAAGGACCAGCTCGGCGTGCAGGCCCAGTTCGCCGGGGCAGAACTCATCGAGGGCAACTGGTACTGCCCCTCCATGCCCCAGCCCCTCAAGGACGCCACCAAGGACCTCGTCGGCAAGAAGATCGACAAGCAGACCTGGATCAACCGCATCCGACAACGCACCGCCTACCTCTTCATGCCCAAGCAGCGCACCGACGCCGAAGGCCACCGCCGCATGATGTGCCCCGCCGAGGCCAACCGGGGCCAGTGCTCCCTCAAGCCCTACACCCTCGGCCGGGGCATCCATCTGCCCCTCATCGACCCCGCCCCCAGCCCCGTCGGCTCGCCCACGGCCTGTACCCAGCGCACCATCACCCTCCCGCCCGAGGCCGGCGCCCAGCTCTGGCAGCCCCTCCAGTACGGCACCGCAGAGTGGCAGCGCGTCTACTTCCGGCTACGCAACGCCATCGAGGGCATGAACGGCTTCGGCAAGGACCCCTTCTACGAGCGCCTGGAGTCCGGCGGCACCCGCCGCATCCGCGGCATCGCCGCCCAGGCCATCCTCCTGGCCTTCCAGCTCGCCCACGCCAACAAGCGCAAGCTCGCCGCCTGGGCCGGCAGCATCGCGCTCCACGGCGACCACCCCCACCGCCGCCCCACCCGCCGACGCAAGACCAAACCCCTGGGCACCTGGACCCCCGAGGGATACCTCACCGAGACGACCGCATAGGACGTAAGCGAGGTCACACCCAGGCAGGCCAACTGAAGATCAACAAACCAACACGCGGAACCCGACTGCCCGGCGGCTCCCCAGCCGCCGGGCAGTCACGCGTGCAAGCGCCACACCCACCTGACCAGCAGGGAAAAGCGAAACGGTCGGCATCATCATCGCGATGCCGACCGTTTCGTCGGTGATAGAAGGACACTTTCGCCGGTGTCCCTTGGTGCGCGAGGGGGGAGTTGAACCCCCACGCCCTTGCGGGCACTGGAACCTGAATCCAGCGCGTCTGCCTATTCCGCCACCCGCGCAATTGGGTGCTGCCGCCGTGTCCCTCACCCGTTCGGTGCGAGCGCCTGGCGACATGCAGAAGATTAGCACGCTGCGGAGGGTGGGTTCACATCCGTTGTTCCGGGGGCTCCCGGCAGCGGAGGAAGGGAGCTGACGCCTGCCGGGCACGGCCTCGCACCGCGGTCGGGCCCGGCGGCGCTGCTACGGCGGCTCCACGGCTCCGGTCCGCTTCAGGGCCACGGTTCCGGTCCGCTCCACGACTCCGGCTCCGGCTCCGGCTCCGGAGCCCCGGTCGTGGCTGGGGACCCTGGCCGTGGTCGGGGCCGTAGGCGGAAACCCTTCGGCAGAACCCATCGGCGGAAGTCTCCCGGCGGAAGCGACTGCACCGGGAGCCGGCAGGCGGAGTCGCAGGCCGGGCAGCCTCGCGGCCCCTGCGGCCCCCGCAGCCCCCGCGGTGTCGAGGACGCCCGGCGGAGGGACCACCCGGAGCGGGAGCACGGCAGCACCGACGGGAGCAGTAGCAGAAGCGGAAGCAAGAAGCAGAAGCAAGAAGCAAGAAGCAGAAGCCGTGCAGAGGTGGAGAAGAGGGAAAGGGTGGGAAGGCAGGGCTGCAAGCCGAGAACACCGACAACCGGATAGGGACAACCGCACACCGACAAGACAACCGGCCACCGACAAGCCGGAGAGGGACAACCGGACACGGACGACCTCAGAGGGACGGCCCGCAGGACTCGGCGCGGCCGCCGGCACTCCGCCCGGGTGCGCGGTGCACCTCCCCCCGCTCCCCCGGGGCGCACCCCGGGTGCGGGACACTGGCAGCAGGCCGCCTCTACGATCCGTGTGAGAGGTGACACTCATCGACGGGGCAGACAAGGGGAACCAGCCGATTTCCCGACGCGTGGATACGATCAGTAAGCAGTACCAGGGCGACACCGACGGAGGAGGTGCCACATGGGAGTTCTGAAGCGTTTCGAGCAGAGGCTCGAAGGCCTGGTCAACGGCACCTTCGCCAAGGTTTTCAAGTCCGAGGTCCAGCCGGTCGAGATCGCGGGCGCCCTCCAGCGCGAGTGCGACAACAACGCGACCATCTGGAACCGGGACCGCACGGTCGTCCCCAACGACTTCATCGTGGAACTGAGCACACCCGACTACGAGCGTCTCAGCCCCTACTCCGGCCAGCTCGGCGACGAGCTCTCGGGCCTGGTCCGGGACTACGCCAAGCAGCAGCGCTACACCTTCATGGGCCCGATCAAGGTCCATCTGGAGAAGGCCGACGACCTCGACACCGGTCTCTACCGGGTGCGCAGCCGCACCCTGGCGTCGAGTACGTCACAGTCGCCCGGCCCGGCGCCCGCGGGCCCGGGAGCGGGTCACACGGGCACCCCGCAGGGGCCCCAGCGCGGCGGCTACGGCTACCCTCCTGCCGGTGCGCCTCCCATGCCGTCCGCCCCGCCGCCCGGCGGTGGCAGGCCCGGCCAGGGAGCGGCCCCCGGCGGGCGTCCGACGGCGTCCGGCCCGGTGCCGGGCACCCAGGTGCGCCGCTGGATCGAGATCAACGGCACCCGCCACCAGATCTCCCGCCCGACGATGGTGCTGGGCCGCAGCACCGACGCCGACGTGCGGATCGACGACCCCGGCGTCTCCCGCCGGCACTGCGAGATCCGGACCGGAACGCCCTCGACGATCCAGGATCTCGGGTCCACCAACGGCATCGTGGTGGACGGGCAGCACACCACCCGCGCTACGCTCCGCGACGGCTCGCGGATCGTCGTGGGCAGCACCACCATCGTTTACCGGCAAGCCGAAGGGTGAAGCGGGGGCAATGTCAGAGCTGACCCTGACGGTCATGCGGCTGGGTTTCCTGGCCGTTCTGTGGCTGTTCGTCATCGTGGCCGTCCAGGTCATCCGCAGCGATCTGTTCGGGACCCGCGTCACGCAGCGCGGGTCCCGGCGCAGCGCCGACCCGCGGCCGCAGCAGGCCGCCCGCCAACCCGCCGCGCCTCCGCAGCAGCGCCAGCGCAGGGGGGCGCCCACGAAGCTGGTCGTGACCGAGGGCTCCCTCACCGGCACCACGGTCGCGCTGCAGGGCCAGACGATCACGCTGGGCCGGGCGCACGACTCCACCATCGTGCTGGACGACGACTACGCCTCCAGCCGGCATGCCAGGATCTACCCGGACCGTGACGGCCAGTGGATCGTCGAGGACCTCGGTTCCACCAACGGCACCTATCTCGACCGGACCCGCCTCACCACTCCGACACCGATTCCGCCGGGCGCGCCGATCCGTATCGGCAAGACCGTCATCGAGCTGCGGAAGTAGTACGACAATGAGCGAGCGGAGCGAGCGAGCCGCGGCGGTCCGCACGGAGGACCCCGCAGTGGTCCCGGCGAGGGACCGGGGCAGGCTCCCGACCGGAGGGTGGGCAGTGTGGCTCGAGACCGGCTGTACCCCGAAGCAGCGTCGACAGGGCAGGTGGGCATGAGTCTGTCACTGCGCTTCGCCGCCGGATCGCACAAGGGCATGATCCGGGAGGGGAACGAGGACTCCGGCTACGCCGGCCCGCGTCTCCTCGCGATCGCCGACGGTATGGGCGGCCAGGCGGCCGGCGAGGTCGCCTCCTCGGAGGTCATCTCCACCCTCGTCCAGCTCGACGACGACATCCCCGGCTCGGACATCCTCACCTCGCTCGGTACCGCGGTGCAGCGGGCGAACGAGCAGCTGCGCGTGATGGTCGAGGAGGACCCCCAGCTCGAGGGCATGGGCACCACGCTGACCGCGCTGCTGTGGACCGGTCAGCGGCTCGGTCTCGTACATGTCGGCGACTCCCGTGCGTATCTGCTCCGCGACGGGGCGCTGACCCAGATCACCCAGGACCACACCTGGGTGCAGCGGCTGGTCGACGAGGGCCGGATCACCGAGGAGGAGGCCACCACCCATCCGCAGCGGGCCCTGCTGATGCGGGCTCTCGGCAGCGGCGACCATGTGGAGCCCGATCTCTCCATCCGCGAGGTCCGGGCCGGCGACCGCTATCTGATCTGCTCCGACGGGCTGTCCGGGGTGGTGTCCCATCAGACGCTGGAGGACGCCCTCGCCAGCTACCAGGGGCCGCAGGAGACCGTGCAGGAGCTGATCCAGCTCGCGCTGCGCGGCGGCGGCCCCGACAACATCACGTGCATCGTCGCGGACGTGCTGGACACGGACTCCGGCGACACCCTCGCCGGCGCGCTCAGCGACACGCCGGTGGTCGTCGGCGCGGTCGCCGAGAACCAGGCGCAGCTGGGCGACGGCGGGGCGATGCAGACCCCCGCCGGCCGCGCGTCCGGCCTCGGGCGGTCCGCCCCGCCGTCCTCGGCGGGCGGCTTCGGTCCCCCCGGAAGCGGTGACGGCGTCGGCTACGACGGGATGCCGCCGGAGGGCGGCTACGGCGCCTACGCGGACGAGGACTTCGTCAAGCCGCGCCGCGGCCGGAAGTGGCTGAAGAGATCCTTCGTCATCACTCTCGCGCTGGGGGTCGTCGGCGCCGGTCTCTACGGCGGCTACCGCTGGACACAGACCCAGTACTACGTCGGCGCGAACGACGACCATGTCGCGCTGTACCGGGGCATCAGCCAGGACCTGGCCTGGGTCTCGCTCTCGAAGGTGGAGAAGGACCACCCCGAGATCGAACTCAAGTACCTGCCGCCCTACCAGCAGAAGCAGGTCGAGGAGACCATCACCGAGGGCAGCCTCGGCGACGCCCGCGACAAGATCGAGAAGCTCGGCGCGCAGGCCGCCGTGTGCAAGAAGGACGAGGAGCGCCGAGCGGCCGCGGGCCGTGCCGCGAGCACACCGCCGGTCGAGGGCCAGGCCGGTGGGACGACCGGTGTCACCCCCTCGAGCCGGTCCGCCCAGTCTGCCCAGTCCGCCCAGTCCGCCCAGACACAACCGACCGCAGCGTCTCCCTCTCCGGGCCCCACCCTCTCGGAGGAGGAGCAGAAGCTGGCCTCGAACTGCGGCAAGCAGTAAGCACCCGTAGGGGGGCCTTTCTCCACCATGAGCGTTGTCACCAACACCACCACCATCGGCGCGATCGACGCCCCGAGCCGCCGCAACACCGAGCTTGTGCTGCTCGCCTTCGCCGTCGCGATCCCGGTGTTCGCGTACCTCAACGTCGGCCTCGCCCTCGACGGCGAGGTGCCTTCCGGGATGCTCGGCTACGGGCTCGGCCTCGGGCTGATGGCGTCCGTCGCCCATATCGTGGTGCGCAAGTTCGCCCGGTACGCGGACCCGCTGCTGCTGCCGCTGGCGACGCTGCTCAACGGGCTGGGGCTGGTGCTGATCTGGCGGCTGGACCAGTCGCCCCGGCTGAACGCGCGCCCCGACTTCGCCCCGCAGGCGACGAACCAGCTCATGTACTCGGCGCTCGGCATCGCCCTGTTCGTCGGCGTCCTGATGATCCTGAAGGACCACCGGGTCCTCCAGCGCTTCACCTACATCTCGATGGCGGCGGCGCTGGTCCTGCTGCTCCTGCCGCTCGTGCCGGGTCTCGGGGCCGACGTCTTCGGCGCGAAGATCTGGATCCGGGTGGGCGGGTTCTCCATCCAGCCCGGTGAGTTCGCGAAGATCGTGATCGCCGTCTTCTTCTCCGGCTATCTGATGGTGAAGAGAGACGCCCTCGCGCTGGCGAGCCGGCGGTTCATGGGCCTGTACCTGCCACGCGGCCGCGACCTCGGCCCGATCCTCACGATCTGGGCGATGAGCCTGCTGATCCTGGTCTTCGAGAACGACCTCGGCACCTCGCTGCTGTTCTTCGGCATGTTCGTGGTCATGCTGTACGTGGCCACGGAGCGGACCAGCTGGATCGTCATGGGCCTGCTGATGTCGGCGGGCGGTGCCGTGGTCGTCGCCCAGTTCGCGAGTCATGTGCAGTCCCGCGTCGCCGCCTGGCTCGACCCCTTCGGGTGCCTGGAGACGGCGCCCGAGGGCTCCAACATGATCAACGCCTGCGATCAGATGACCCAGGTCCTGATGTCGTTCGGCGCCGGCGGCACCCTCGGCACCGGTCTCGGCCAGGGCAACTCCGACCTGATCAGCTTCGCCGCCAACTCGGACTTCATCTTCGCCACCGTCGGCGAGGAGCTCGGGCTGACCGGCGTCATGGCCTTCCTGCTGCTGTACGGCCTGATCATCGAGCGCGGCATCCGCACCGCCCTGGCCGCGCGCGACCCGTTCGGCAAGCTGTTCGCGGTGGGCCTGTCCGGCGCCTTCGCGCTCCAGGTGTTCGTCGTGGCCGGCGGTGTGATGGGGCTCATCCCGCTGACCGGTATGACCATGCCGTTCCTCGCGGCCGGCGGCTCCTCCGTGATCGCCAACTGGGCCCTGATCGGCATCCTCATCCGTATCAGCGACACCGCGCGCCGCCCGGCGCCGGCTCCCGCCCCGTCCCCCGATGCCGAGATGACCCAGGTGGTCCGACCGTGAACAAGCCTCTGCGCCGCATCGCGATCTTCTGCGGCATCCTGGTCCTCGCCCTGCTCATCCGGGACAACTGGCTGCAGTACGTCCGCGCGGACGAGCTCAACACGCACGAGCTCAACCGCCGGGTGCAGATCGAGCGCTACGCCCACCAGCGCGGCAACATCATCGTCGACGGCAAGCCCGTCACCGGTTCGGTCGAGACCAAGGGCAGCGACTTCAAGTACAAGCGCACCTACACCAACGGCCCCATGTGGGCTCCGGTCACCGGTTTCGCCTCGCAGGCCTTCGACGCCAACCAGATCGAGAAGCTCGAGGACGGGATACTGACCGGCAACGACGACCGGCTGTTCTTCGACAGCACGATGGCGATGTTCACGGGCGAGAAGAAGAAGGGCGGCGATGTCGTCACCACCCTGAACGGCAAGGCCCAGGAGGCCGCGTTCAAGGGTCTCGGCGACAAGAAGGGCGCCGTCGCGGCGATCGACCCGCAGACCGGGAGGATCCTGGCACTGGCCTCGACGCCGTCGTACGACCCGTCGGTCTTCGCGGGCAACTCCCTCGAGGACTCGGAGAACCGCCAGAAGCTGCTCAACGACAAAGACAAGCCGATGGTGAACCGCGCGCTGCGCGAGACCTACCCGCCCGGCTCCACGTTCAAGGTGGTCACCGCGGCGGCGGCGCTGGAGAACGGCGTGGTCGAGGACATCGACGCGCCGACCGACACTCCCGAGCCGTACATCATCCCGCTCTCGCGGACGCCGATGAAGAACTCGCACGGCGACTGTGAGAAGGCGAGTCTCAACGCGGCCATGGAGGTGTCCTGCAACTCCGTCTTCGCCAACCTGGGTGACAAGGTGTCCCGGGACAAGATGGTGGAGACGGCCGAGAAGTTCGGCTTCAACGACGCCGAGATCGACACTCCGGTCCGCGCGTCCGCGTCCGTCTACAACAAGACCATGGACCGCGGCGGCAACGCCCTGTCCTCGATCGGCCAGTTCGACACGGCCACCACACCGCTTCAGATGGCCATGGTGACCGCGGCGATCGCCAACGACGGCAAGCTGATGAAGCCGTACATGGTCGACCAGCTGCGGGCGCCGGACCTGGACGTCGTCCAGACGTTCGAGCCGGAGGAGATGAGCCGGCCGGTGTCGCAGGAGAACGCGCAGCTCCTCCAGCAGATGATGGAGAACGTCGTGGAGCAGGGCACCGGTACCAAGGCCCAGATCGACGGCGTCACCGTCGGCGGCAAGACCGGCACCGCCCAGCACGGTGTCGGCAACAGCAAGCGCCCGTACGCCTGGTTCATCTCGTACGCCAAGGCCGACAACGGCTCGCCGGTCGCGGTCGCCGTGGTCGTCGAGGACTCCAGCGGTGTCGCGCGCGACGACATCAGCGGTGGCGGACTGGCCGCTCCGATCGCCCGTGACGTGATGAAGGCGGTGCTCGAGGGCAAGGAGTGACGGATGTCACCGGCCAGGCCTCTTCCCGCCTCATACCCCCACAATGCGATACCGGTCGCGTATCAGGTCCCGGCCATGGGCGGATGAGAAGCCCCGTGGCCGGTAGCGTATGCCCGAACAGCACACCGCCGGAGCACACACACAGGTGCGGTCGGGACTGACGGAGAGGGCTGGAACAGTTATGGAAGAGCCGCGTCGCCTCGGCGGCCGGTACGAGCTGGGCTCGGTGCTCGGCCGTGGTGGCATGGCCGAGGTCCACCTCGCCCACGACACCAGGCTCGGTCGCACCGTTGCCGTGAAGACGCTGCGGGTCGACCTCGCCCGTGACCCGTCCTTCCAGGCCCGGTTCCGCCGTGAGGCCCAGTCCGCCGCCTCGCTGAACCATCCCGCGATCGTCGCCGTGTACGACACCGGCGAGGACTACGTGGACGGCGTCTCCATCCCGTACATCGTGATGGAGTACGTGGACGGCTCGACGCTCAGAGAGCTGCTGCACTCCGGACGGAAGCTGCTGCCGGAGCGCACGCTCGAGATGACCATCGGCATCCTCCAGGCCCTCGAGTACTCGCACCGCAACGGCATCGTGCACCGCGACATCAAGCCGGCGAACGTCATGCTGACGCGCACCGGCCAGGTCAAGGTCATGGACTTCGGCATCGCGCGCGCCATGGGCGACGCGGGCATGACCATGACCCAGACCGCGGCCGTGATCGGCACCGCCCAGTACCTCTCGCCGGAGCAGGCCAAGGGCGAGCAGGTCGACGCCCGGTCCGACCTGTACTCCACCGGTTGTCTGCTCTACGAACTGCTGACGGTCCGGCCGCCGTTCGTCGGGGACTCCCCCGTGGCGGTCGCCTACCAGCACGTCCGGGAGGAGCCGCAGGCGCCGAGCGTCTTCGACCCCGAGATCACGCCCGAGATGGACGCGATCGTCCTGAAGGCACTGGTCAAGGACCCCGACTACCGCTACCAGTCCGCGGACGAGATGCGGGCGGACATCGAGGCGTGCCTCGACGGCCAGCCGGTCGCGGCGACCGCGGCGATGGGAGCCGTCGGCTACGGCGGCGCGTACGGTTCCCAGCAGGGGCGCGGCGGCGAGCAGTCGGCGACCGCGCTGCGCCAGTCGGACCCGGCCGGCCAGACGTCGATGCTGCCGCCCATGAACCCGAACGACGGCGGGTTCGGGGGGTACGACGACCGCCCGGACCGCCGGCGCCAGAAGAAGTCGAACACCTCCACCATCCTGCTCGTCGTCGCGGGCATCCTGGTGCTCCTGGGCGCGATCCTGATCGGCAAGGCGGTCTTCGGCCCGAACGACGGCGACGTCAGGGTCGACGTGCCGCGGCTGGTCGGCAAGACCTTCGAGGAGGCCGAGCAGCTCGGCGCGAACGCGAAGGTCGAGGTGGTCCAGTCCGGCACGGCTCGCTGCGACCAGCCCAAGGGCAGCGTGTGCAGCCAGACGCCGGACAGCGGCGTGATGGACGAGGGCGACACCATCCAGGTGGTCCTTTCCGAGGGGGCGCCGCTGGTCAAGGTGCCCAATGTCACGAAGGACTCCGAGGACGACGCCGTCAAGGAACTCAAGGACGAGGGCTTCGACGTCGAGACCGAGTCGGTCGAGTCCGAGCAGGAGGCCGGCACGGTCGTCGAGCAGGACCCCGCAGGCGGCACCCGGGTGGAGAAGGGCGAGACCGTCACCCTGAAGATCGCCAGACAGGCCACCAAGCCCGTACCGGATGTGGTGGGTCAGCAGTTCGACCAGGCCAACCAGCAGCTGACGACCCTCGGCTACACGGTGGTACGCCAGGATGTCGACGGCGCCGAGCCGGCGGGCCAGATCATCGCACAGGACCCGACCGCCGGGTCCCGGGAGGCCAAGGGCGTCACGATCACCCTGAAGGTCTCCAAGGGCCCGCAGACGCCTCAGGTGCAGATGCCCGAGGTGCGCAACCGCACCGTGGGCGAGGCCAAGGCCATCCTGCAGCAGGCCGGTTACACCAACATCCAGGTGCAGGGCGACCAGAACGACAAGGCCCGGGTGATCCAGCAGAGCCCGCAGCCCGGAAGCCAGACAGACCCGGCCCAGACACAGGTGGTCCTGCTCGCCCTCCGCGGTGACGACGGCGACAACGGCGGAGGCGGCTTCTTCGGCGGCCGGGGCGACTAGGGCGTGTCGCGAAGGCGGCTCCGTCCGCCCGCGCGGCGGGGCGGGGCGGGGCCCGCGGCGTGCGGTGCGTGAGGCGCGTGCGGTCGCAAGGCGGAGGATCGTCCTCGTACCGGATGCACCGCATGTACCGGATGCGTCGGACGCACCGGACGCGCCGGATGTACGGATGCGCCGGGATGGCTCCGGCGACGCGGCGCGGGACACCTCCCGTGCCCCGAGGGCGACCGGGGAGCGTGTGTCAGGCGCGGCGGGCCGGGAGGGACTTCACCACCCGCCCTGAGGGCCTGCGGCCGCGCGGTCGCGGGGCCCGCGCGCCGCGGGGTGGGTCTCCGCGCACCGTTCAGGCCCCGGGCACCTGACGACGGGGCCTGGGGTTCCGGTGGTCCTCGCAACGCCCACGTGCCTCGGGTGTCGGAAGGGCCGGGGTGCCGGGAGGACCGGAGTGCCGGAAGGGCCGGGGTGTCGGAAGGGCCGGAGTGCACCGGGGCGGCGGTGCTCGGGTTCAGCGGGCCGTTCCCGCAGTGGCCTCTTTCACGACTGCCGCAGTTCCGCGGGGGGCGTGCGCTCCCGGTCGACCTTCTCGATGCGCTCGAGTTCGCCCCACACGATGTAGCGGTATTCCGAGGTGTAGACGGGCGTACAGGTCGTCAGCGTGATGTAGCGGCCGGGTTTCGTCCTGCCCGACTCCTTCGGGACGGGCTGGAGCACGTCCACGTTGTACTTGGACGTCTCCTTGAGGTCGTTGAAGACCTTGTAGACGTACCAGGAGTCGACGGTCTCGAAGACGATCGAGTCACCCGCCTTGATCTTGTGGATGTTGTGGAACTTGGCGCCGTGGCCGTCCCGGTGAGCGGCGAGTGTGAAGTTGCCCCGCTTGTCGGACGGCAGCGCCGACTTGATCGGGTCGAGGTAGTAGCCCGCCACCCCGTTGTTGAGGGTCCCGGGGTCGGTGCCCTTCCTGACCAGGATCTCCCCGTTGCCCATGGCGGGCACGTGCAGGAAGCCGATGCCGTCACCGGTGTCCAGCGCGCCGGGCCCGCCGGCCCAGCGGTCGCGGACCCGCTCGCCCTGCTCCGCGGCCTCGCGGTCGGCGAGGACGTTCGTCCACCACAGCGAGTAGGCGACGAAGAGGCCCAGCACCAACCCCGCGGTGATCAGCAGCTCGCCGAAGACACTGATGACGCCGGCGATCCGGCTGCGTGCACGTGCCACTGCACCTGTCCCTGTCCCTGTCCGGTCCGTGGATTTCCGTCGTCCGGGCCGCGCCCGTCCGTCAGCCGACGAGAGCGTCCGGCTTGCCCTTGCCGCGCGGACGTTCCTCGACCATCTTGCCCCACACGATCATGCGGTACGTACTCGTGAACTCGGGCGTGCACGTGGTCAGCGTGATGTACCGGCCGGGCCCGGTGAAGCCGGAGCCGGCCGGCACGGGGGCGATCACCCCGATGTTCGAGGGCGGGGTCTGCGGCAGGATGTTCCGCATCTCGTACGTGTAGTACATGTCCTGGGTCTCGACGACGATCGGGTCGCCCTGCGTGAGCTGGTTGATGTACCGGAACGGTTCGCCGTGGGTGTTGCGGTGCCCGGCGACCGCGAAGTTGCCCTGCCGGTCCTCGGGCATCGCCGTCTTGAGCCCGCCCTCGGCGTAGTGGCCGACCATCCCCCGGTCCAGCACCTGCTGCTTGTCGATGCCCTCGGCGATCGGTACCACGACGTCGAGCTTGGGGATGTGCATGATGGCGAACCCCTGGCCCGGCTCGAACTCGCCGGGCGCGCGGCCCTTCGCCCACTCGTCCTGGATCTTGTTCGCGGCGGCGTTCGCCTGCTGGCCGGCCAGGATGTTGGTCCACCACAGCTGGTAGGTGACGAAGAGCAGCATCAGCACGCCGATGGTGATGAACAACTCGCCGAAGGCGCGGCTGGCGATCACGGCCGGGCTGTCCTTGGCCGCCCGGGCGGCTCTGCGCGCCTCGACGCGGGAGAGCGGGGCGCCCGTCTGGGAGGGTTTCGGTGCCGGCGGCGGCACGGTCGGTGCCCGGCGCCTGCGGCCCCGTCCCTGTGCCTTCGCCGCCCTGCGGCGCTCCGCGCGGCCGCCGGTCGGCTGCCCGGGCTCCGACGGGCCGGTGCCCGGCGCCTGCGGCCCCGCGCCGGTGTCACCGGACGGGAGGTACTCCCCGGAGGGGGGGAAGGGCGAGGCCACGACCGCGGTGGGATGGTGCGCTCCCCGGTCCGGCCGGGGCGGGTAGCCGGAGTCCGCCGCGGTCTCGGTCCGGTACCGGACCTGGTCCCGGGACCGCTCCGCGGCCTCGGGGTACGCCTGCTGCCCGTACCAGTCCTCCTGGTAGGCCGCCCCGGGGTGGTGGCCGCGGTCGGGCCACTCCTGAGGCGCGGACTGCTGCGGGCCGCGCTGTCCGGGAACCTCCGGAGCGCGGTACCACGGCGGTCCCCCCTCGCCGCTCACGCCAGGGCCTTGCCCACCACCGGCGCGAGCCCCGCGGCTCGGCCCACCGCGCCCGTGTCCCCGCATTCCGCCAGCCAGTTGGCCAGCATCAGATGGCCGTGCTCCGTGAGCACCGACTCGGGGTGGAACTGCACGCCCTCCACCCGCTTCCGCCGATGGCGCAGACCCATGATGATGCCGTCCTGGGTACGGGCCGTGACCTCCAGCTCGTCCGGGACGGTCGCCGGTTCCGCGGCCAGCGAGTGGTAGCGGGTGGCGGTGAAGGGGGACGGCAACCCGGCGAACACGCCCTTGCCCTCGTGCCGCACCGGCGAGGTCTTGCCGTGGAGCAGTTCGGGAGCCCGGTCGACCACCCCGCCGTAGGCCACGGCCATCGCCTGCATGCCGAGGCAGACTCCGAAGACGGGCACGCCGGTGGCCGCGCAGTGGCGGACCATCTCGATGCACACCCCGGCCTGTTCGGGCGCGCCCGGCCCGGGGGACAGCAGCACACCGTCGAAGCCGTCCCGGGCATGGGCCGTGGACACCCGGTCGTTGCGCACGACCTCGCACTCCGCGCCCAACTGGTAGAGGTACTGGACGAGGTTGAAGACAAAGCTGTCGTAGTTGTCGACGACGAGAATCCGCGCGCTCACTGGCCGTCCACCGTCACGTCGTTGAACGGAAGCAGGGGCTCCGCCCAGGGGAACACGAACTGGAACAGCCCGTACACGGCCGCGAGGGCCAGCACGAGCGAGATGAGCGCCCGCACCCATGCGTTGCCCGGCAGATGCCGCCAGATCCAGCCGTACATGCCGTCCCTTTCCTTTCGGTACGGGACCAGATTAGAGGGCGCGCGGGGCCTGTGGGTCAGCTGTGCAAAGCTTCCGGCCCGCCGCGGGTCACCGGCTGTGCGGCGTCGAGGTGCGCCCACACGACCAGCCGGTGGCTGCTGCCCCACTCGGGATCGCAGGTGGTGAGGGTGAGATAGCGGCCCGGTCCGTCGAACCCGGACTTCACCGGCACCGCGTCGACGACGCCCACGTCTCCGGGCACGGTCCGGTACGGCTTGTTCCGTATCCGGTAGGTGAACCATGTCGACCCGTCGCTGAGGACGACCGCGTCCCCGGGGCGCAGCCGCGGGAAGTCCCTGAACGGATCCCCGTGGGTGCGTCGGTGGCCGGCCACCGAGAAGTTCCCCGTCGCGCCGAGCCGGGCGCTGCCCGCGTAGTGCCCCAGCCCCTTCCGCAGCGTGCCGTCGTCGGTGCCCTCCAGCACCGGCCAGGCCCAGTCCGCGCCGAAGCGCGGGATGTACATGATCGCGAAGGGTCTGCCGCTCTCGTACGGCTTCGCCGCCCGCGGCGGGGGGTCCGGCGCAGGGGGCGGCGCGGGGTCCGGGGCAGAGGGCGGGGGCGGGACTCCGGGCCCGGTCGCCTCCGGTACCGGCGGGGTGGCCTCCGGTCCCGCAGAGGCCGTCACCGGCAGCCGGGCCCACTCCTCCCGGAGGCGGACGATCTCGCCGTCCGTGGCGCCCTTGGCCGTCACTCCGGTCCAGAAGAGTAGATACGCCGCGAAAAGGATGATCACCGCGCCGATGGTGATGCAGATCTCACTGAACGTCCGGACGATCAGTCGCACCGACACGGGCCGGCCTCCCGGGGCTACTGCACGGGCTTGGCGTAGTGGAGATCCACTGTGCCCGAATAGCCGGGGAGAGTCACCGCCTCCCGCTCGTCGACTTTCCAGCCCAGTCCGTACGCCTTCACATAGAGCTGGTAGTTCTGGATCGCGGGGGAGGCGGTCAGCGCCTCCCGGAGCCGGTCCGGGTCACCGACGGCCGTGACCCTGTACGGCGGCGAGTAGACCCGGCCCTGCAGAATCAGCGTGTTGCCCACGCAGCGCACGGCGCTGGTGGAGATCAGCCGCTGGTCCATGACCTGGATGCCCCGGGCGCCGCCCTGCCAGAGGGCGTTGACCACGGCCTGCAGGTCCTGCTGGTGGATGACGAGGTCGTTGGCCTGGGGTTCCGGGAAGCCGGGTGACGCCTGGGCGTTCGGAGGGGCATCATTGAGGGTGACGGAGACCGCCCGGCCGCTGAGCTTCTCGGTCCCCGCGGCCACCTCCAGGGCCCTGAGCTTCTCGTCCTCGGCCTCGGTGGAGCCGTCGTCGCGCCTGGCGAGTGCGTCGACGTCCTTGCGGAGCGCCGACGTGGACCGGTCGAGTTCGGCGTTCCCCTGGCTGCGCTGCTCGATCAGGTCGGAGAGCTTCAGCAGGGAGTCGTCGGTCCGGAGGTTGGTGCCCTTGGCCGTGTTGAAACTGGTGACGAAGATCATTCCGGCGAGCGCGAACACGGCAGCGGTCAGCAGGCGGACCGGTCGCCACCACGGGCGACGGACCGGCCCACCGGGGGAGTCGGCGGAATTGCTCAACGTACCCTTACCCTTCAGGCGCCGCGGAAGGACTACGCTAACGGACGCCCGGGGGAGGAACAGGTCCCCCCTCATCCCTCCCGTCGGCGCCAGCCACAGTTTCCCTGCGCGGTCACGCAGCGCATCGACAGGAGAGTCCCTCGTGCCGAAGTCACGTATCCGCAAGAAGGCCGACTTCACGCCTCCGCCGTCCTCGAAGCAGGCGACCAGTATCAAGCTGACCAACCGCAGCTGGGTGGCCCCCGTGATGCTGGCGCTGTTCCTGATCGGTCTGGCGTGGATCGTCGTCTTCTATGTCACCGACGGATCGCTTCCCGTGAAGTCGCTCGGGAACTGGAACATCGTGGTCGGCTTCGGTTTCATCGCCGGCGGCTTCGCCGTCTCCACCCAGTGGAAGTAGGGGCGGCCGGCGGCGGAACCGGCGGAACGGTCGCTGTCAAGCTCTGCCCCCAAGTTATCCACAGCGTCATCCACAGATGAGGAAAAGGTCTGAAGATCTGTGGATAACTCTCCGGTCGTTGACGCCGATGTGACCACTGGGGCCGTTCCAGCGACGATCACCCACCCGGCACACCCCCCTGTCCCTTCTTGAGGAAACCCAGGTCTACCCAGGTTTACGCAGGTCTGCCCAGGTCAGGGACAGGGGGCACAGCTGTTCCCCATAGGATGTGCACACCATCCGCCCTGTGCTGTGGACAACTTTGGGGAAAGCTCCTGCTCAGGTGAGCAGTGACTGGGTCCTCAGGACGATGGCCACCACGGCTGCCAGCAGGACGAGTGCGCAGACCCCGGCCTGCACCAGGGTCCGCCGCTCGCGGGGGGCGTGCACCATGCCGAACGCGATCACCGTGCCACCGACCAGGCCGCCGACGTGGGCCTCCCAGGAGATACCGGGCATGGTGAAGGTGAAGAGCAGGTTCAGCGCCAGCAGCGCGATCACCGGACGCAGGTCGTAGTCGAGCCGCCGCAGCAGCACGGCCGTGGCGCCGAGCAGCCCCCAGATCGCCCCGGAGGCACCGAGCGCGCCCTGGTTCGGCTCCGCCAGGAGGTAGACCAGCGTGCTTCCCGCGAGGCCGGAGAGCAGATACAGCGCGAGATAGCGCACCCGGCCGAGTGCCGCCTCGAGCGGGCCGCCGAGCCACCAGAGCCCCAGCATGTTGAAGGCGATGTGCCAGATCTGCTGGTGCAGGAACACCGAGGTCAGCAGCCGGTACCACTCGCCGTCGGCGACTCCCACGACATCGCGGAGCCGGGGGTCGAAGGCGAGCGCGATCAGGTTCAGCTGGTCCGCGAGGGTCCGGTCGGCGAGCACCGCGAGGAACACCGCGGCGTTGACGCCCAGCAGGATCTTGGTGACGAGGCGGGGATCGCCCCCGGTCACCTCGGCCCCGGCGATCGTACGGGGACGGCTCGCGGACGGCGCGTGCCCCGTCCCCGACCCCGTGCGCACGCACTCCGGGCACTGGAACCCGACAGAGGCGCTGACCATGCACTCGGGGCAGATCGGCCGCTCGCAGCGGGTGCAGCTGATACCGGTCTCCCGGCCCGGGTGCCGATAGCAGCCCGGCAGCCCGTGTGCCGCCTGGGGCCGGTCCGGGCTTCCTGGCGCCTGATCCATGAGGTCCCCTCGTCTCCGCGCGGGCTCCCGCGCAATGCTTCGCCCCGCTCGTCTTACGGACGAGCGGGGCGCAAAGGTTCCCGTACGGAACCCGAACTCCGCCGACGATCCCCCGCGGCCCCCGCGGGCTCAGCCCTGACGGGTCTCGATCACGACGGACTCGATCACCACGTCGTTCAGCGGCCGGTCGGTGCGCGGGTTGGTCGGCGCCCCCGCGATGGCGTCCACGACCTTGCGGCTCGCCCCGTCCGCGACCTCGCCGAAGATCGTGTGCTTGCGGGTGAGCCAGGCCGTGGGGGCCACGGTGACGAAGAACTGCGAGCCGTTGGTGCCCGGACCGGCGTTCGCCATGGCCAGCAGGTAGGGCCGGTCGAAGGCCAGGTCCGGATGGAACTCGTCGGCGAACTCGTACCCCGGGCCGCCGGTGCCGTTGCCCAGCGGGTCACCGCCCTGGATCATGAAACCGCTGATCACCCGGTGGAAGACGGTGCCGTCGTACAGCCTGTCCGCGGACTTCTTCCCGGTCGCCGGGTTGGTCCACTGCCGCCCACCCGTGGCGAGTTCGACGAAGTTCTTCACCGTCTTCGGCGCGTGGTTCGGCAGAAGCCGGATGTCGATGTCCCCGTGGTTGGTCTTCAGGGTGGCGTGGAGTTGCTCGGCCACGATCTGCCTTCCTCAAGTCTTCTCTGACGTCCCCGGATCCTCCCACGGCAGGGCCGTTGAGGGGGAAAATGACCCGGATGCCCGTCCCACATGCCGAGGCGGCCTCCAGCAGGCATGATTTCGAAGCGGGCGGAAAGGCGGATGGTGCCTTCGCCGGGGCGGCAAGAGCCCCGGACGCCCGCGAACGCCACCGAGGAGGAGGATCCCGTGACCCGCATGGACAGCGTGCGCGCCGCGACGGACACGGCCAAGGAGAGCGTGCTGCACGCCGCGGACGTGGTGGCGCCCTACGCCGGCACGGCCAAGGACCAGGCCGCGATCTACGCCCACCAGGCTCGTGTCGCCCTCGAGCCCAAGGTGAAGAAGGCCGCACGCCAGGCGCGTCAGCAGGCCCGAGTCCAGTACGAGTCCCATGTCGCACCGCATGTTCCGCCGCAGGTGGACGAAGCGGCACACCGGGCCGCCGTCATGACCCGGAGTGCCGCGCGCCAGGCGGCCGACTACACGGCTCCGCGCCTCGAGCACGCCGTCGCGGTGGCCCAGCCCGTGGGGCAGGAGGCCGTCACCCGGTCGGCGGCCGCCCTTGCCGCGCTGCGCGGTTCGGTCACGGCCGAGGACATCAGGAAGCTCGCCAAGAAGAAGGAGCGGCGTGCGAAGTGCGGTCGCGCCGCCAAGGGCGCGGTGGTCGTCGGCGCCGTCGCCGTGGGGCTGTTCGCCGTGTGGAAGTGGTGGGACAGGCAGGCCAACCCGGACTGGCTGGTGGAGCCTCCCGCCGCGACCGAGGTCCCGGACCGGCCGCTGTCGTCGGTCGGCGGGAGCGATGGATCGGAACCCGACCCGGACGTTCAGGCCAAGCAGGCGGAGAGCGAATCGGGCTCGGGGTCGGAGTCGGACCGCGAGGACCGTCGCTGACGAGCCTAACCGGCCGTCACGGGCGTTCCGCGGGACCGAATGCCACCGGCCGACTCGCCGGGGCCGCTGGTCACGGCCCTGCCGGACCGCCGGTCCGCTGCTTCGGGGGGTTCCCGGTCTGCGGCTTCGGAGGCCGTCGGCGGACGACCACCGCGTCGGGCACCGATGCACGGCCGCGACGCCGTGGCTTCTCCGCTTCTCCGGTGCCCAGGGATCGGCGTGAGCGTGCGCCGATGCGCGGCCGCGGCGCCCTGAGCGGTGCGTGGCCTTCGTCGGCAGTCCCCGGAAGCACCGCCGCCACTGGTGACCGGGCTTCGGGCACCGGCTGCCGGGCTTGCGGCACCGTGGCCGGCCGTCCCCGGGAAGCGGCGGTGACCCGCCGTCGGCGGCCGTCGCCTGCTGATCCCCGTGTGCCGTCCCCGGCAGCCGCCCCGGGTCTCCCGGCCGAAACCGGCCGACCGCGGGCGTGTCCCGCCGGCTTCACCGCTTCCGGTACCGCCGGTAGTCCTCGGCCCTCTCGGGCCGGGCGCCTGGTGCTGTCCCGCAGCTCGCGGGGGACGCGGCGCCGTGGGCGGACCGGCTGACGCACGCCGTCACCGGCGACGCGTGACACCGGACAGCGTGTGCCGGGCGTGCTGGGCGGGCCGAGCGCCTCCCGGCGCCTCATGCCGACGCCGGAACGCGTTCCTCGTCCTCGGCGTACGAGGACTCCCGCCGCGCCGCGGCCAGGTCGTCGAGGGTGGGCACCTTGCGGACCGCGGGGGAGGCGCCGTGGGCCTCGGCGCGGATCCGCTGCTTGATCGTCGGCGGTAGAGCGCGGTCGCGAGGGGTCCGCTGACGCACCACCTGGTGCCAGAAGCCCTGCATGGCAAGGCTCCCGTACGTCCCCGCGGCTGCCGCGGACGCCGAGACCGCCCCTGCGGGAGGCTCGTGCGCACCCGCTCTGCTGCCCGCGCTCCGCGCGCCGGGGACGGTGGGCTTGCGCTCCGCGGGGCCCTCCGGCTGACGAGGGCCGGCCGACTGCTCGGCGGCCTCGGCGGCCCTGGTGGCCCTGGCGGCCCTGGTGGAAGAGGTGAACCCGAGAGAGCTGAGCAGGGTGACGATCAGGGAGACGAAGGCGGTCCACAAAGAGGTGACCTTGACGGCGGCCATGGCTCCTCGCTTTCGGATTGGGCGTTTTACATACGTTCTTCATGATGTGGACGCACTCCGAAAATCGTGGGACCTCGGCGCCGGGTCGGCGGATCTTCTGATGAACACCACCCGTGCGGCCTACGCCCCGTGAACCGCCGCCATCCCCGACGACGCGCCTCGCGCCCCTTCCCGCCTGCGGAAACGGACGCATTCACCGGGGCGGTAGGCGCCTGACCCGGCGGCCCCCGTTCCGCAACCCGAAACGGAAACCGACGACTGCTCCGGACGTGGGCGCCGGGGCCCCGATCACCTGATGCGGCACTAGAGTGTGCGGGGCCAACAGGCCAACAGGCCGACGGGCTGCGGGTCATGGGGAGCGGAGCATCGTGGCGTATGCGGCACGGAAGCGCCTGGCGGAACTGCTGGAAGACGCGGAGCGGGAGGGGGACTTCAGCACCCGCGCGGAGGTGCCCGCCGACGCTCTGCGCATCAGGGTCGACGGTGTCGGGGAACTGCCGCTGCCGTTGCGTGCCCCCGTCGCCAGAAAGCTGATCACCCAGGCCAGGCAGGCCCGTTTCGGCCGCGGCGCGGAGACGCTGTCCGATACCGGCGTGCGCGACACCTGGGAGATCACCCCGGACCGGATCACGCTCTCCGGTCCCGACTGGGACCGCGCCCTGGGCGATGTACTCGACGGCGTCCGCCATGCTCTCGGTCTGCCGCCCACCACCGCGCTGCGGGCCGAACCGCATGCGCTGCTGGTCTACGGCAAGGGCCAGTTCTTCCTCCCCCACCAGGACTCCGAGAAGGACGACTCCATGGTGGGCACCCTGGTCGTCTCGCTTCCCTCCCACCACTCCGGTGGCGAACTCGTCGTCGAACACGCGGGCCGCAGCGTCACCCACCGCGCGTCCCGGCATCAGCTCACCTTCGTCGCCTTCTACGCGGACTGCCGCCACGAGGTCAGGCCCGTCACCTCCGGGTACCGTGTCACCCTCACCATGAACCTGCTCGCCGAGCGCGTCCGGCCGACGGACGAGGACGCCGGGGGCCCGCTCGCCGACCTGGCCCACTGCCTGACGGAGCACTTCACCGCTCCGGCCGAGCAGCAGTACTCCTACGGCCCCCCGGAGACCACACCCCCCAACCGGCTCGTCTACCTCCTCGACCACGAGTACACCCAGCGCGGCCTGGACTGGGACCGCCTCAAGGGCGCCGACGCCACCCGCGCCGCCCGGCTCCGCCAGGCCGCCGGGCAGGCCGGCTGCGAAGCGGTGCTGGCGCTGGCCGAGGTCCAGGAGACCTGGGACGCCGTCCCGCCCTACGAGCACTACGACCACTACGGGGAAGTCGAGCACTTCGACGACTGCGAGGACGACGAGTGCGAGGGTGAGTGCCTCCTCGACCCCGACGGCGAGCCCGGGGCCGAACGCCGCCGCAGCGGTGACTTCTCCGACTACGAACTCAACGACCTGATCGAGGACGAGATCAACCTCGGCTGGTGGACCCGCCCCGACGGCACCGGCGGCGAGCGGATCTCACTGCCCGTCGCCTACGCCGAGGTCTGCGCCACCACCGAGAACAAGGACCTCACGCCCTACCGCTCCGAGTACGAGGGCTACATGGGCAACTACGGCAACACCCTGGACCGCTGGTACCGGCGGGCCGCGGTGGTGCTCTGGCCCCGGCAGCGCTCGTTCGCGGCACGCGCCCAGGCCGACTCGGAGGGAGCCCTGCGCGAACTCCAGGGCCACCTCGACGCCGGCGCGCTCGACCAGGCGCTCACGCTCGCCCGGTCTCTCGCCCCGTTCTGGGGGCAGTACGGGTCGGGCGAGGCGACCGCGCCGCACTTCGCCGACGCCCTGCGCGTCGCGGTGGGACTGGGGGAGGCGGACACCGCCGCGATGCTGGTGGCGCCCTTCCGTGTGGAGGCCCTGGCCGAGGAGCACGCCCCGGATCTGGCGAGGGCGGCCGGGCGATACGGCCGGGCCTGGGCACGCGGGGCCGTCGGCGGCTGGTACGGGACGGTCGGCGCCTACACCAGCGCCGACCGCACGGCATGGCTCGAATCACTGCCCGCCCTCTGCACCGCGCTGCGAGCCGCCGACGGCGACGGGGAAGCGGTGGCAACACCGCTGGTCGAGAGCGCCTGGCAGGCGACCAGGCAACAGCTCGCCAACTGGCTCGGCGTGGGCAGGGAGAAGGAGCGCCAAGCGGGCTTGGCGCGGCTCGGCGCCCCTCTGGCCCACATCCTGCAAGCCGCCGACAGCGGGACCGCCGACACGATCGTCACCACACTGCGGGGCCTTCCGGACACGGCCCTCGAATGCCTGATCCCCGCCCTGCGCGCCGCGGGACGTCAGCCGAGGGCCATCCCGGAAGGCGCTCCCGCGATCGGCGCCTTCCAAGCGCTCGCCGGCCACTGCGAGGAACGGCTCACCAGGGTCGTCGCCCGCCCCGTGCGCGCGGCGGACGACTGGTCGCTCTCCCCGGCCGGGGCCTGCGGGTCCGGCTGCGATCTCTGCCCCGACCTCGACGCCTTCCTCTCCTCCCGCTCCCGCAAGGTCCTGGAGTGGCCGCTCGCCCAGGCAAGGCGCCAGCACATCCACAGCCGGATCGATCTGGCCGGCCTGCCGGTGTCCCACACCACCCGGCGGCAGGGACGCCCCTACACCCTGGTGCTGACCAAGACGGACGCGGTCTTCTCCCGCGAGCGGGAAGCCCGCGTCCGCGCCGAGACCGACCTGGCGTGGCTGCGGGAGAACGGGCCTGCCCGGCAAAGCGGTTGAGGCTCACAGCCCTGGCGGTTTCTGTGAAGCGGGTCGGGGGTCGCGCGATCCGCGCGGCCCGTTCAGTCGTCCGGCTCGTCGTCTCCGGGATCGTCTACAGGCGGCTGCTCGACCACGAAGGATCCCTTGCCGCGCACAGTGACGATCAACCCGCGTTCGCGTAGCTCCTGCGCGGCTCGACGTGCGGTCAAGCGTGCCACGCCGTACTCGTCGGCGAGGTGGTTCTCCGACGGGATCGGCCTGTCCGGCGCCAGTTCACCCGACTTGATCTTGCGGGCGATGACGTCGGCCAACTGTGCATAGAGCGGCCTCGCACTCATGGGGTCCAGTGTCGGCTCGACTTCTCCCTTATCGCTCATACGTCCAACGTAGAGATGCCATGACCTGCACGATCGGATGGATCCCTCTGCACTTGTATGCAGAGGGCTGCATGACGGTATAGCGTCAGATACGGAAAGACCCCGGCGAGGTGAGCAAGACCTCCCGGGGCACGGCCAACGCTTCGAAGGAGCGTCGACATGCCCGACCTTATCCGCCGCATCGCCCCCTGGCTGCGTCTCCTCCTCACCCTCGGCACCGGAAAACGCCGCCGCACCCGCCACCGGCCGCACCCCACCGCCGTACCCCTCACCACGGCCACCCCCACATCCCCGACCACCCGCCTCCTCCGCCACCGCTCCCCGTACGGCCTGGCCACCCCCCTCGACGGCGCCGCATCCCGGCTCGTACGCCCCTACCTCCTCGCCCACACACAGGAAGCCGCGCTCAGGCAGCGCCGTCGTCTCGCCCTCGTCCTGGCGGCCGACTTCGGCATCGACCTCGATCGGCACCTCGTCGGCGCCCCGGAGGTGGCCGCAGCATGACGAAGCGCCCGGCCCACGAGGCCCCCACGCCCCCCACTTCCCACACGTCCCCCACCCCCCTGCGTCTGCTCCCCTGGCGCTCCCCGGACGGCAAGCCCTGCTACCTGTCCACGGACGACAACGGCAGCTACCTCTCCCGTCTCGCCGACGACTTGGAAGCCGTGCAGCTCTCCACCGCCGAGGACATCCTCGGCCTCGCCCGCCGCACGCTGGCCGACCCAACCTCCCCCTGCACCGAGGTCCGCTACGCCGGACTCCGCCTCGTCGAGTGCCTGGCCGACGCGCTGCGCGTCGCCGAGTCCCGCGGCCTGCGCATCCCGGCATCCGGAACCGCCGCCACCGGCGAAGGCGATCCCGCACGAGAAAGGCCCGCACCGCACCCGGGGAGCGGACTCTCCCGGCACTGAGACCCAGGGCCGCCGCGCGCCGCCCCGTCCACGCCAAAACCGGGACAAAAACACCCCCCTGACCGTCTTTCCGCAGGTCAGGGGGGTGATACGGCGTGGAGCCTAGGGGAGTCGAACCCCTGACATCTGCCATGCAAAGACAGCGCTCTACCAACTGAGCTAAGGCCCCGGAACGGAGACCAGGGTACCGGGTAACCCCCGGGATCTTCCAAAAGGGATTAGGACTCCCGGTATCCGACCACTCTCCGTAGGATGCTCGTCGGGTTCGCAGCAGCGAAGCGACGCCAGGGGAAGCGATGGGGAGACGCGACATGGATGCAGCACAGCAGGACGCGACCGCGAGAGCCAGGGAGCTCCAGCGCAGCTGGTACGGGGAACCGCTGGGGGCGCTCTTCCGCCGGCTCATCGACGATCTGGGCCTGAACCAGGCCCGTCTCGCGGCGGTGCTCGGGCTGTCGGCTCCGATGCTCTCCCAGCTGATGAGCGGTCAGCGGGCCAAGATCGGCAACCCGGCGGTCGTCCAGCGTGTCCAGGCCCTGCAGGAGCTGGCCGGCCAGGTCGCCGACGGCAGCGTCAGCGCGGCCGAGGCGACGGACCGGATGGACGAGATCAAGAAGTCCCAGGGCGGCTCCGTGCTCACCGGGACCGGGCAGACCACGACGAGTTCGGGGGCGCCGACGGTGCGCCGCGTGGTGCGGGAGATCCAGTCGCTGCTCCGTTCGGTGGCGGCGGCCGGAGACATCATCGACGCGGCGGACTCGCTCGCCCCCACCCATCCGGAACTGGCGGAGTTTCTCAGGGTGTACGGCGCCGGGCGCACCGCGGAGGCGGTCGCCCACTACGAGTCGCACCAGAGCTGATCGGGGCGGGGCGCATGCGGCCGGGGCATGCGGCCGGGGCAGGGGAGGCGCACCGGACGATGCAGGACACCGGAACAGGGAACCGGGAGCGGGCGCAGCGCGATGGGTGAGGTCTTCGCCGGTCGGTACGAACTGATCGACCCGATCGGACGCGGCGGGGCCGGCGCCGTCTGGCGCGCCTGGGACCATCGGCGGCGGCGCTATGTGGCCGCCAAGGTCCTTCAGCAGAGCGACGCCCACTCGCTCCTGCGCTTCGTCCGCGAGCAGGCGCTGCGCATCGACCACCCCCATGTACTCGCCCCGGCCAGCTGGGCCGCGGACGACGACAAGGTGCTGTTCACCATGGACCTGGTGGGCGGCGGCTCGCTGGCGCACCTCATCGGCGACTACGGCCCGCTGCCGCCGCGGTTCGTCTGCACCCTGGTCGACCAGTTGCTGTCGGGACTCGCCGCGGTGCACGCCGAGGGGGTCGTGCACCGCGACATCAAGCCCGCGAACATCCTGCTGGAGTCCACCGGCACCGGGCGCCCGCATCTGCGGTTGTCGGACTTCGGCATCTCCATGCGGAAGGGCGAGCCGCGGCTCACCGAGACGAACTACGTGGTGGGGACACCGGGCTACTTCGCGCCCGAGCAGATGCTCGGCGCGGAACCGGACTTCCCCGCCGACCTGTTCGCCGTGGGACTCGTCGCCCTGTACCTGCTCCAGGGCCGGAAGCCGGACTCCCGGGCCCTGGTCGAGCATTTCGCCGAGTACGGCACACCGGGCGCTCCGGAGGGCGTTCCGGAGCCGCTGTGGCAGGTCCTCGCCGGTCTGCTCCAGCCTGATCCACAGGCCCGTTTCCGTACCGCCACCGGTGCGCGGAAGGCGCTCGTCTCGGCCGTCGAGCTGCTGCCCGACACCACCGCCGACGACGAGCCGGTCGAGGTCTTCGACCAGTTGGGACCCCTGCCCTCAGGCTTCGGCCCTGGTGGCCCTGGTGGCCCTGGCGACACTGGCGACGCTGACAGCCCCGGCGAACGCGGCCCGGGCGGGCCGCGAGCCGGCGCCGAGCCGGCGGCGGAGCAGGCCGACGTTCACACTCACCGCACCGGTCGCACCGGCCACATCGCTCATGCCGGTCAGGCACTGCGGACCGGGCACATCGCCCCGGGCCGCCCGGAGGTTTCGATCGACTCGAACGACTCGAACGACTTGGTCAGTTCGGGCGGTCCGGGTGGTCAGGATGGTCCGGGTGGATCAAACAACTCGGACAGTCCGGACGGCCTGCGCTCCTGGCCACTCGCACCCCGGTCGACGCCCCAGCAGAGCGGGCCCGACGGGCATACCGCGCATAGCAGTCAATCCGCCCAGGCCGGACAGTCCACAGGGGCTGAACATGTCAGCGATGCCGGGCATGCCGGGTGGACCGGTCAGGCGCTCCAGGGCCTGACCGGCACCCCGGGCCCGCGGCAGGCTCCCCCGCCGTCGCCCTCGGAGACCGGCTCCTTCCGGCTGCCACCGCCGCCACCCCCGGCTTCACCGCCCTCCCGAGTTCTACCGTCCGCCCACGCCGAGCCGTCCGCCCGTGCCGAGCCGTCCGCCCACCCCGAACCGTCCCGTGACCCCGTTCTCTCGGACCGGCCGGTGGCACCACATCCCGCCCAGGCACCGACGGCCTCGGTCCCGCACGAGCGGCCCCCGACCCGTGAGTACACCGATCACGGCCCCTGGATCCCGGGCCAGGCGCATCCCCCGGCGTACCGGCCCTCCCCCGCCGTCTCGCCCCCATCCCCTTCCCCACTCCCTTCCCCACTCCTTTCCTCTCCCCCTCCCCCGTCCGTGGCACGGAGACGACCGGGACCTCCCCCGAGGGTGGCGATCCCGGTGCTGTTCGTCGCGCTGATCTGCTTCGCGGTCGGCATCTGGGCCTTCGCCCAGACCTGAGCACCGTCGCCGCGTCCGGCGGAGCGTCTCACCGCCCACCGGCAACCGGTCTGGACGCGCAGGGGCCGGCCGGCCGAACACGCGGCGGCGGACCGTACTCCGTCTCCACTGGCCGGGGGCGGGCCGTACCGCGTCTCAACGTGCCGGGGGCGGGCCGTACTCCGTCCGCGGCGCCCCGTCGGTCTGCCCCGTACCGCCCTCGTGCCCGGGCCCACCGGCGGGACCGTACCCGTGAGCGTCGCCGTACGGAGAACCCCCACCCGTCGCATGCGGACCGACGGGACCGGCCACCGGACCCCGGGCAGGCGCCGGAGTGCCCGGCAAGGGGGCGCCGTGCCCCGCTCCTGCGCCGGCCGACGGCACACCCTGCGACGGCGCGGCCTGCGACGGCGCGGCCGCCGCTCGCCGGGCCAGCAGCGTCCAGGCGACCAGGCCCACGACCAGCAACGCCCCGGTACCCACTCCGGCCACCCCGACAAGCCGCATCGCGTCGCCCCGCTCGCCCTTCTCCCCCTCGGAGACGCCCAGGTCACCGACCGGTTCCGCATACGGCGGCGCGGCCTTGGCGTCCCCCTCGACGTTGACCCGGAGCGTCACGCCGAACCGCTCCCTGCCGAACTTCTGAGCCAGTCGGGGATTCAGGCTGACGGCGAGGTAGTAGTCGCCCCTGAGCCGCATGCCCTGGACCTTGTCGGCGCCTGCGAAACGGTTCTCGTAGGCGACCTCCGGCAACGGGTCCAGCGATGCCTGCTTCTGCCGGCCGTCGTACGACCCCGTACCGCCGTCCTCGACCAGGGCTCGCACGGGGTTGTAGAGCCGCATGGTCAGGGCCTCGCTGACGAAGGTGAAGTCCCCGGTGTTCGTACTCCCCAGCGAGGCGGTCGCGAAGATCCGCTGCCCCCAGTCGACCCTGACCCGGTAGAAGTACGTCCGCCCGGCCTCCATCCGGCTGCTCCACTCGCCCTCGGAGATCTCGGCAGCGTCGTTGAAGCCGCTGCCTCCCGGGGTCTCCCGCGTCTCGCCTCCGGGCAGCCCGGGCGAGGCGGAGGGCCACGCCGTAGGGGCCTCGGTCGGTCCCGGCTGCCTCAGTCCGGGCTCGGTGACATGGCGGATCTCCAGTGCCCAGGTTCCCGAGGCGGAGGCGGACGCGGAGGCGTCCGCCGACGCGGGGTTCCCGGCCCCGGCCCCGACCCTCTCCACGAGCACGTTGTACGCGCCCTCCTCCTGGCAGGTCGAGCGCCCGCCCCCGATCGTGCGGTGCGCGGCGGCGGCCAGCGGCCTCGCGAACCTGCCCGCCCCCACCTTCTCGTCCGCACTGCTGCACCTGGTGCCCTGGGCGTCCTGAAGAGTGACCTCGATGCCGTCGCCGTACGCGAGTCCGGTGCCCGGCCCGGGAACGGCCACCACCGAGACATACGCGTTCCGCTCCGAGTCCAGGTCGACACGGAAGTTGAGCTTCCCGCCCGGCCCGATCGACGAGCGGTAGGTCGTACCGGCCTCCAGTACCTCGGCGTCGGCACTGCTCTCGGCCCCCACGACCGACCGGGCGCCGACACCGAACCGATAGGGGTCCGGGGTCGGCTCTTCGGCCGCCTGAGCCGGGGCGGTGCCCAGAGCCGCCGCGACCACCGCCGCGACCACCGCCGACGCCGTCCGGGTCCTGCCGTGCTGCCTCATCTCCGCACTTCCCCCTCTGTCGACGCCGCCGCTACCGCCGCTGCCGCCTCCCCGGACGGCATCGTGCCGCTACGCCCCGTGCCGCATCGCACCGCATATCCGGGGCTCGGGTCCACAGGGCCGAACGCCCAAGGCCGATCGCCCACCGCCCGGGAGACCCTGGTGCCGGTCCATCCTCCCGCGCCGCCCGTCCGCCGTGTCCGCGCGGGCCGTATCAACGCCGTTGTCACCCGTGTCCCGGCGCCTCCACTCGACTTCACTTCCGCAATCACCAATTCGCTCAAGTGAATACCGCTCGAGCGGACGGAGGAAGGCGATGCCCGGGCGCAGCGACGCGAACAGCACGAAGCCCCGACCGCCGAGCGGCCGGGGCTCCATCACTATCAGGCTGTTTGCGGCTCACACACCCGAACCTGCGGGCACGGAGTCGGTCGCCTCCGTCCACAGATCCTGCTCGGCGCGATCCGCCTGGATCTGGCGGTACACGAGGAGCCCGCCGATGGCGGCCAGTGCGACCAGGAGAAGCTTCTTCACCGCGCGACCTCGTCTTTCCTTGACGTAGAAGACCTCTAGCGCCCGACTATACACACCGATCGATACCGTTCGGTGACCTGTGTGCACCCCGGCCGGAGACCTCCGAGTGGTCAACTCCCCCTCCCACCAACGGGTGTCGTCACCGCAGGGCGGCGACACTCACGCGGACCACCGCCGGTCCGGCCCGGACGCCCTCACCTGGCGCGGCCACGACACGTCGGCGCAGAGGGGCCGGCCTCGCGATCCGCCCCGGCGCACTGGGCTGCTCTGCTCCGCCTGCGCCGTCGCAGCGCTGCTGTCGTCCACACCGTCAGTCCGACGAGGGACACGATGATCGTCCCCCGATGACGACAGGCACGGCTGCGACGAGGAAGAAGCCGAGCAGCAGCTCCCACCACGTCAGCTCATCTGCCATGCATGCTCCCCGCTGTGCCGTGTACGCCATGACGCGTGCAGGGAGGGATCAGTTCCAGGGCCGTGCATGGATCGGCGGCGACCGGAACGGCCGTAACCGCCCGCACAGCATCGGCCTACCGCCCCCACCTGCCCCCGGGAGCCCGCCGTGATGGTCGCCGAACTCCTGGAAGGACCCGCTCATCGGCTGATCACCGCTGCTGTTGCTGCTGCTGTCAGCCGATGGTTTCAAAAGACCCCCGGACCGATGATCCGGGGGTCTTCTCGCTGGTGGGGCTAACAGGATTTGAACCTGTGGCCTCATCCTTATCAGGTCGGTCGGCGGGCACCCTGCACCCTGGTTGATCCGCATCCGCGCTGCGCCTACGTGCCGTGTGAGCACGGCTGGATTCGTGGACGATCGGCCGTGTTGGTGTCAGCCGCTGTTGTCATCGGAACTGGCGGGTCTTGACACAACGCGCTAGACACCGAACGCGGCGGCTCCGAGCACTCCGGCGCCAGCGAGCATGAAGATGCCACCGATCACCCGGCAGGTAGTCACGCTGGCCGGCCAAGATCGATAGGCATAGGACATCGACTGGAACCGCTCGGCCAGCCCACCGACGTTGGCCACTACTACGCCTCCGCCAACCAGGGCACAGGTCCCCCACATCAGCTCGAACGCTTGACTGGTCACGCGGTGAGGATAGCCGTGGGTCGGCACAGCGGCTTTGGGCGGGAGCTGCCATGGGGCGAGAGATCATGGCCCCGTAAGCTTCCGGCGCGTCGGGCAGTCTGTGGACCTGCCCGGTGACGCTGCTCGCCTTCCTCAAGGTGCACCCCAAGGTCGCCCAGGCGATCCTCCGGCACAGCCAGATCAGCATGACGCTCGACATCTACACGCAGGTGGTGGACGACGATCAGCGAGAGGCAGCGGCCATGCTGGCCGATCTTCTGGAAGATCCGCTCATCGGCTGATGTCAGCCGTAGATGTCAAAGACCCCCAACCGTGATCGGCTGGGGGTCTTCGTGCTGGTGGGGCTAACAGGATTTGAACCTGTGGCCTCATCCTTATCAGGGATGCGCTCTAACCAACTGAGCTATAGCCCCGCCGCGCTGCGCGCTGACCTCTGAAGGTTAGCGCACGTGGGGGGCAGTCCCAAAATCGGTTCTCCGCCCCCCGGGACCTCGGGTTATTCGTCCTCGGCCAGCGTGAGCTCGACTCCGCCCACGAACCCGGCGGAGAGGTTGTAGATGAAGGCGCCCAGCGTCGCCAGTGCCGTGGCCAGCACCACGTCGATGACCGCGATCACCGACGTGAAGAGGAGCACCCGGGGGAGCGAGAGGAACGACTGGAGGTCGAAGCCGTTGCTCTCGTTCGAGCCCGTAGCCTCGCTGATCGTCCCGCCGACCGTCGAGAAGACGCCCATCGCGTCCATGACCATCCACAGCACCGCCGCGGCGACGATCGTGCAGATGCCCAGGGCGATCGAGAGCAGGAAGCTGACCTTCATCACCGACCACGGGTCGGCCTTGGCGACCCGCAGGCGCGCCTTGCGCGTCCGGGGCTGCGTGGTCGCCCCCGTGCGGGGCCTGCGGACGGCCGCACCCGCGGCCGCCTGCTGGCCGGGCCGCTGCTGACCGCCCTGCGTCCCCCCAGGAGGGGAGGGGTACGCCTGGGGCGGGTGGTACGGCTGGGTTCCCTGCTGCACCGATTGCTCCCCACCATAGTCTTCGTGCGGGGGCTGCGGCCCCCGGCTGTCGGTCGCGGTCGTCCCCCCGCCGTCGGCGGGTGCGCCCCCCGCCCGGGAGTGCGAGGCGGAGCCACTGGCACCGTTCGCTCCAGAAGCATCGCCGGCATCGGCCGATCCGGCGCCGGTGGCTCCACTCACGCTCTACTCCTCGTCGTGCTCTCCGGCCGAGGGCTCCGCGCCCTGGCCGATCCCTGCGGCCTCGGGGACCCCGGCCCCGCCGCCCTCTCCGGCTTCCGCGGCCTCGTCGACCCCTTCAGCCCCTTCAGCCCCTTCGACCTCTTCGGCCTCGCGGCCTGCCTCCGCGTTGCGCGCGATACCCACGACGGCGTCCCGCTTACCGAGGTTGATCAGTTGGACGCCCATGGTGTCACGGCCCGTCTCCCTGACTTCATTGACTCGCGTACGAATGACACCACCGGACAAGGTGATGGCGAGGATCTCGTCGGTCTCCTCCACCACCAGCGCGCCGACCAGGGAACCGCGGTCCTCCACGATCTTGGCGGCCTTGATGCCCAGGCCGCCGCGGCCCTGGACGCGGTACTCGTCGACGGCGGTCCGCTTGGCGTACCCGCCGTCCGTGGCAGTGAACACGAAGGTACCGGGCCGCACCACATTCATCGAGAGGAGTTCATCGCCCTCGCGGAAGCTCATGCCCTTCACACCCGACGTGGCGCGCCCCATCGGGCGCAGCGCCTCGTCCGTCGCGGTGAACCGGATCGACTGGGCCTTCCTGCTGATCAGCAGCAGGTCGTCCTCGGCCGACACCAGCTCGGCGCCGATCAGCTCGTCGTCGCCGCCGCCCTCCGTCTCGCGCAGGTTGATCGCGATGACACCGCCGGACCGCGGGGAGTCGTAGTCCTTCAGCGGCGTCTTCTTCACCAGGCCCGCCTTGGTGGCGAGCACCAGGTAGGGCGCGGCCTCGTAGTCCCTGATCGCCAGGATCTCGGCGATCTGCTCGTCCGGCTGGAAGGCCAGCAGGTTGGCGACGTGCTGCCCGCGGGCGTCGCGCCCGGCGTCCGGCAGCTCGTACGCCTTGGCCCGGTAGACCCGCCCCTTGTTGGTGAAGAACAGCAGCCAGTGGTGCGTGGTGGAGACGAAGAAGTGGTCGACGATGTCGTCCTCCTTCAGCTTCGTGCCCCGCACACCCTTGCCGCCGCGCTTCTGCGAGCGGTAGTCGTCGGTCTTGGTGCGCTTCACATAGCCGCCACGGGTGATCGTGACGACGATGTCCTCCTCGGCGATCAGGTCCTCGATGGACATGTCGCCGTCGAAGGGGACGAGCTTGGAGCGCCGGTCGTCGCCGAACTTCTCGACGAGGGCCGCCAGCTCCTCGCTGACGATGCCGCGCTGCTTCTCGGGGGAGGCGAGGATCCGGTTGTACTCGTTGATCTTCGACTGCAGCTCGTCGTGCTCCTGCACGATCTTCTGGCGCTCCAGGGCGGCCAGCCGCCGCAGCTGCATCTCGAGGATCGCGTTGGCCTGGATCTCGTCGATCTCCAGCAGGCCCATCAGGCCCCCGCGCGCGACCTCGACCGTCTCGCTGCGCCGGATCAGCGCGATGACCTCGTCGATGGCGTCGAGTGCCTTGAGGAGACCGCGCAGGATGTGGGCGCGCTCCTCGGCCTTGCGCAGCCGGAACTTCGTCCGGCGGACGATGACCTCGATCTGGTGGGTCACCCAGTGCCGGATGAAGGCGTCCAGCGACAGCGTGCGCGGCACCCCGTCGACCAGGGCCAGCATGTTGGCGCCGAAGTTGGTCTGCAGATCGGTGTGCTTGTACAGGTTGTTGAGGACGACCTTGGCGACGGCGTCGCGCTTCAGCACGATGACCAGGCGCTGGCCCGTGCGCGACGAGGTCTCGTCGCGGACGTCGGCGATGCCGCCGATCTTGCCGTCCTTCACCAGGTCGGCGATCTTCTGCGCGAGGTTGTCCGGGTTGACCTGGTACGGAAGCTCCGTGACCACCAGGCACTGCCGGTTCTGGATCTCCTCGACCTCGACGACCGCCCGCATGGTGATGGAGCCGCGGCCGGTGCGGTACGCCTCCTCGATGC